>JAUNIC010000005.1:0-6793 GCA_030523615.1 Bacteroidales bacterium | reverse complement strand
GGACTCGAACCCCCACACCGTGAAGTACCAGATCCTAAGTCTGGCGCGTCTACCAATTTCGCCACAAGCGCATTTTTTTTCAATTTCGGGTGCAAAAGTAATACTTTTTGGGTGAAATACAAAGAAAATGGCGCTATATTTTTGTTTTTCGCGCGTAAAGTTGTATTTTTGCAGTTCGAAAACTTGAAAACTCAAACAAAAAACATGATATCTGGCATGCAACGTTTGCTCTCCTTCTTACTTTTCCTCCTTGCTGCGGGACCTATTTTCGCACAGAGCTATCCTGAGGTGACGCCTTCGATGTCGTACTACGACGAAGACGGTCTGCTGGTCGACGATGCCGACAGCTACTCGGGCAGCGCGCCCTTCGAGGCCCATTTCTCGGTGGAGGTGACGGATCTCGGTGACTACTACGCGCTCTATGAGTGGCAGTTCCTGAGGGACGGCGAGAACGCTCCCTTCATGAAGCGCTACGAGGCGGAGACGGACTATAAGTTCACGGAGAGCGGCACATTTTATGTATCGTGCATTGTGTCGTGTGTACAGGGTACGGACACGCTGGAGTATGCCATGGAGACGCCTTTCATCATCAACATAGCGAACAGTAAGTTGGAGGTGCCGAACGCGTTCACCCCGAACGGCGACGGCATCAACGATGTGTTCAAGGTGAAGGAGGGCTACGAGAGTATTGTGGAATTCCGCGCCACGGTGTTCAGCCGCAGCGGCGCACGCATCTACGAATGGACGGATCCCGCCGACGGCTGGGACGGCACGATGAATGGCCACGGTGGCACACCGGCCCCCGACGGAGCTTACTACTTCGTCATGATGGCGCGCGGTGCCGATGGGCTGAAGTACGACCGCAAGATGGTCATCAACCTGCTCCGTGGCTACAAAGAGAGCACAACGGGCGCTGGCCGCTAATCCCGCAGGATAAGAGTGCCGATGCGCAACGTCAAGAATCAGTACAATGGAAAAAGAAAATAACAGAATAGTTTTTGTAGATTATATCCGCGTCGTGGCGTGCTTCCTCGTGATGCTTGTGCATTCGAGTGAGAACTTCTATGGCGCAGACTCCTCAGGGCTTGCCGGCAATGTGTCGATGCTCGCCAACGAGAGCAACCGTTTTTGGGTGGCCTTCTACGACGGCGTGCTGGGACGCATCAGTGTGCCCCTCTTCATGATTGTAAGCGCTTTCCTTCTCGTGCCGCTGAAGCCCCGCGCCACGATGAGGTCGTTCTATCGCCGCAGAGCCCGCCGCATCCTCCCGCCGCTCCTTATCTTTATGCTCCTGTACTGCACGCTCCCCCTCTTGTGGGGGCAGATGACGTGGGAGCAGTCGCTCACAGACCTCAAGATGCTGCCTTTCACGTTCCCCTCAATGGCTGGCCACCTGTGGTTTATGTATCCCCTCATCTCGCTCTATCTGATTATACCCGTCGTGAGCCCTTGGCTGGAGCGCTCGACGGCGCAGGACGAGCTGACGTTCATCGGCATCTTTGTATTGTCGACGACGGTGCCATGGCTTGTGCGCTTCGTGAGCCCTGATCTCTGGGGCACATGCTTCTGGAATCCCTACTTCGGCATGCTGTACTACTGCTCAGGCTATATAGGCTATCTTGTGCTAGCCCACTTCATCCGCTTCCATCTGCAGTGGAAACGCTCACAGCGCCTGGCTGTCGGCCTCTGCTGCTTTGTGGTCGGCGCCGCCTTTACGGGCTGGAGCTTCTGGGAAGCTGGTGTGCCTGGCCGCATCATAGAGACCCCGATGCTGGAGTGGTCGTGGGAGTTCTGCACGCCCAACGTGCTGCTGGCGACCTTCGGTGCATTCCTCCTCTTCACCTGCATCGAGCAGCAGGAGGCGCCGCGCTGGATTACGGGCATCGCGAAGTTGACGTTCGGCATGTATCTCATGCACATGTTCTTCCTGAGCAATATTGCCCCGATATTCGTCTACGGCGACCAGGTCAATCCTCTCCTGCCCGTATGGCTCGCCATTCCGTGCATTGCCGTGCTGACGTACGCTTGCTGCGTCGTGACGACAAAGGCCATCTCGCTCATTCCCGGCGGCAAGTGGATCGTCGGCTGAGGCACTTATATAGATTATTGAACAAAACAAACTGCATTTCGTGACTACGGAAAAGAAAAATATAGAAGTCTTCGGTGCCCGTGTGCACAATCTGAAGAATGTTGACGTGACGATTCCCCGCCACGAGATGACCGTCATAACCGGTCTGAGCGGCAGCGGAAAGTCGTCGCTGGCTTTCGACACGCTCTACGCCGAAGGCCAGCGCCGCTACATCGAGACGTTCTCGGCCTATGCCCGCAACTTCCTCGACAATTTGGAGCGACCGGATGTCGACAAGATCACGGGTCTGTCGCCGGTCATCAGCATTGAACAGAAAACGACGAACAAGAATCCGCGCTCCACGGTGGGCACGGTGACTGAAATATACGACTTCCTCCGTCTGCTTTTTGCCCGCGCCGGAACGGCTTACAGCTACATCAGCGGCGAACCGATGGTGAAGTATACGGAAGAGAAAATCATCGACCTCATCACGAAGCAGTACGAGGGACACCGCATCATGCTCCTCGCTCCGCTGGTACAGAGCCGCAAGGGCCACTACAAAGAGTTGTTCGAGAGCGTGCTGAAGAAGGGATTCCTCAATGTGCGCGTCGACGGCGAACTGCGCCAGATTGAGCGCGGCATGAAGGTGGACCGCTACAAGAACCACGACATCGAGGTGGTGGTGGACAAACTGCGCGTGGCTCCCCGCTCGGCGCAGGACGACGACCGCATCGAACGCCTCACTCGCAGCGTGCGCAAAACCCTCGATATGGGCGACAGCCTCATGCTGCTGCTCGACGCCGACACGGGCGAGACGCGCTACCTGAGTCGCCGACTGATGGATCCCGTGAGCGGCATCTCTTACCGCGAACCGGCGCCGAACAATTTCTCGTTCAACTCGACACAGGGTGCTTGCCCGAAGTGTAAGGGCCTCGGCTACGTGAGCGTCATGGACCGCGAGAAGGTGTGTCCGGATCCGAAGAAGAGTATCAAGGAGGGTGCGCTCGAACCGCTCGGAAAGTGGAGAAACGCGCTCATCTTCTGGGAGGTGGAGGCCGTGCTGCTGAAGTACGACGCCGACATTGACATGCCCGTAGAGGACATTCCCGAGGAGGCGCTGGACGAGATTTTCAACGGAAGCGCGGATCGTCTGCGTATTCCTGCTGCCATCGCAAAGACGCAGGAGGATTACTACGTGACGTACGACGGCCTCGTGAAGTATATCCAGCAGATGGCCGACGCCGAAATGACGGCCGCGGCGCAGAAGTGGGCCGAGCAGTTCTCGAAGACGGCTGAGTGTCCGCACTGCCACGGCCAACGCCTGAACCGCGAAGCGCTCTCTTATCGCTTTGGCGGCAAAAACATCGCAGAAATCAGTAATATGGATCTCGCGGAGATGCGCGACTTCTTCGACGGCATCGAGGATCGCCTCGAGACGAAGGAGCGTGCCATCGCCACGGAGATCTTGAAAGAAATACGCACCCGCCTGCAGTTCCTGCTGGATGTGGGCTTGGATTATCTCTCGCTCTCCCGCGCCACGATGACGCTTTCGGGCGGCGAGAGCCAGCGCATCCGTTTGGCTACGCAGATTGGCTCGCAGCTCGTCAATGTGCTCTACATCCTCGACGAGCCTTCCATCGGTTTGCACCAGCGCGACAATGTGCGCCTCATCAACAGCCTGAAGCAGCTGCGCGATACGGGCAACACGATCATCGTCGTGGAGCACGACAAGGACATGATGCTGGCGGCGGATTACGTCGTGGACATCGGCCCGCGTGCCGGACGCAAAGGCGGCGAGGTGGTGTTCCAAGGTACTCCCACGGAGATGCTCCAGACGCAGACGCTCACGGCGCAGTATCTGAACGGCATTCAGCAGATTGAGGTGCCGAAGAAGCGCCGAAAGGGCAATGGCGATGTGTTGACGCTGCGCCATTGCAAGGGTAACAACCTGAAGGATGTGACGGTGAGTTTCCCACTGGGCACGCTGACGTGTGTGACGGGTGTGTCGGGCAGCGGAAAGTCGACGCTCGTCAACGATACGCTCCTGCCGATCCTCTCGCAGCACTTCTACCGCTCGCTGCGCGAACCGTTGACGTATGGCGCCATCGAGGGCATCGAACTCATCGACAAGGTCGTGGCGGTGGACCAGAGCCCCATTGGCCGCAGCCCTCGCTCGAATCCGGCAACTTATACGGGCGTGTTCTCCGACATCCGCTCGCTGTATGTGGGACTGCCGGAGGCGAAGATCCGTGCTTACAAGCCGGGACGTTTCTCCTTCAACGTGAAGGGCGGACGTTGCGAGACGTGTAAGGGCAACGGTTACAAGACGATCGAGATGAACTTCCTGCCGGACGTGTACGTGCCGTGCGAGGTGTGCCATGGCAAGCGTTACAACCGCGAGACGCTGGAGGTGCGCTTCAAGGGCAAGAGCATTGCCGACGTGCTGGATATGACAATCAATCAGGCGGTGGAGTTCTTTGAGAACGTGCCGAACATCCTCCACAAAATCAAGACGCTGCAGGACGTGGGTCTCGGCTACATCAAATTGGGCCAATCGTCGACGACCCTCTCTGGCGGCGAGAGCCAGCGTGTGAAACTTGCCACGGAATTGGCGAAGAAGGACACGGGCCGCACCGTATATATATTAGATGAGCCTACGACGGGTCTCCACTTCGAAGACATCCGCATTCTCCTCGGCGTTCTCCAGCGTCTGGTGGAGAAGGGCAACACGGTGATCGTCATCGAGCACAACCTCGACGTCATCAAGGTGGCGGACCACATCATCGACATGGGTCCCGAGGGCGGTCGCGGCGGCGGCACAGTAGTAGCCACCGGCACCCCCGAGCAGGTGGTGAAGAAAGGCAAGGGCTACACCGCGAAGTTCTTGAAGGAGGAGCTGAAAGCCTAGAAATCCTAGATTTTCTAGAACCTCTAGAACTTCTAGAATCCCCTAGCAAACTTTATAATCAATCATCAATAATAACCCCTAAACCATTTTTCAATTATGTTCGAAGGACAACCTAAAGGCCTTTGGGCCCTCGCGCTGGCCAACACCGGCGAGCGCTTCGGCTACTACACCATGTTAGCCGTCTTTGCCCTCTTCCTCGGCGAAAACTTCGGGTTCGCACCCGATACCGCCAGTTCCATCTACGCTGCGTTCCTCGCGCTCGTCTACTTCCTCCCCGTCATCGGCGGTGTGGCAGCTGACAAGTTCGGATTCGGCAAGATGGTCACCACCGGCATCATCATCATGTTCGTCGGCTATCTGCTCCTCGCCTTCCCCCTCGGCGGCAACGGTGCAGCCATCGCCGCTATGGCTGCTGCCCTCGTGCTCGTCAGCCTCGGCACCGGCCTCTTCAAGGGCAACCTCCAGGTGCTCGTAGGCCGTCTCTACGACGAGCCTGCATTCCAGGACAAGCGCGACGCAGGCTTCTCCCTCTTCTACATGGCCATCAACATCGGCGCCATGTTTGCCCCCACCGCAGCCATCAAGATCATGGAGTGGGCTCAGACCGACCTCGGCGCCAGCAAGGCCGACTCTTACCACTTCGCCTTCGGTGTAGCTTGCGCCAGCCTCATCGTCAGCATCGCCATCTACTACGCCTTCAAGAGTTGGTTCAGCCACGTCCTTGAGGACGGCAAGAAGGAAGAAGTTGCCGACGACGCTGCTCCCAAGGCTGCCGTTCAGGAACTCTCTCCCGCCGAGACCAAGGAGCGCATCGTTTGCCTCTGCCTCGTCTTCGCTGTCGTTATCTTCTTCTGGATGGCTTTCCACCAGAACGGTCTTACCCTCACATTCTTCGCCCGCGACTACGTGCAGCCCACCTCTGAGGGTCTTCAGTCTATGGCCTTCGACGTGACGAACCTCGTAGCCTGCATCTTCATCGTCTACGGTCTCTTCGCTGTATTCCAGAACAAGGGCGCCAAAGGCAAGGGCATCGGCGCAGCACTCATCCTGCTCCCCCTCGCCTTCCTCGGCTATAAGTACATGAACCTCAGCGGTAACGTGACCGTTGAAGCTCCCATCTTCCAGCAGTTCAACCCCTGCTTCGTTGTGGCCCTCACCCCCGTGAGCGTAGCCCTCTTCAGCTGGCTCAACAAGAAGGGCAAGGAGCCCTCAAGCCCCAAGAAGATCGGTCTCGGTATGCTCGTTGCAGCTTGCGGTTTCTTCGTGATGATCGGTGCTTCTCTCGGTCTCGCTCTGCCTCTCGAGCAGGGTGCAGCCATCAAGGCTGGCACTGCTGTCGGCAGCGTAAACGCTAACTGGCTCATCTCTACCTACCTCGTCCTCACCTTCGCCGAACTTCTCCTCAGCCCCATCGGCATCTCGTTCGTATCAAAGGTGGCTCCTCCCAAGTACGCAGGTCTCATGATGGGTCTCTGGTTCGCCGCTACCGCCATCGGTAACTTCCTCGTTCAGATTCCCGGTCTCCTCTGGGGCCAGAACGTCAACCTCGTCTACATCTGGGCTACTCTCGCCGGCATCTGCCTCGTCAGCGCCCTCTTCATCTTCTCTATCCTCAAGAAGCTCGAGAAGGTTTCCTAATTGCCGCATCGCCCCTTGTGGGTGAACAGCAATAATGCTCCATCACGGGAGGTCGTGCATACAGCGCGGCCTCCCTTTTTTGGGGTGCGTCCCAACGGTAAAAATATCTTCGAGAAAGGGAAATCACCATGGGGGCACGCTATCGTCGCCCTACGCTGACATAGCTGTCGCCCTGCGCT
>JAUNIC010000167.1 GCA_030523615.1 Bacteroidales bacterium | reverse complement strand
GAGCACTGGTCTCCAAAACCAGGTGTCGGGAGTTCGAGCCTCTCTTCCCGTGCAATAAAAAAAATATATAATGAATATCGTAAAATACTGCAAAGATTCTTACGCAGAATTAGCGCATAATACCACGTGGCCTACTCGCTCGGAGTTGACGCATAGTGCTATTGTAGTACTTTTCGCTTCCATACTCATTGCGCTGGTAGTCTTCGCGGAAGATTCTGCTTTCAAGGCCATCATGGGCTTGATTTATCACACCTAAAAACAATTGAACATCTATGGCTGAAATCGAAATGAAGTGGTACGTGTTGCGTGCCGTCAGTGGAAAAGAAGCCAAGGTGAAGGAGTACATCGATGCTGAAATCAAGAATGGACGCTTCGGTGGCTTTGTTTCGCAGGTGCTTATCCCGACAGAAAAGGTGCTCCAGGTTAAGAACGGTAAACGTGTAATCAAGGAGCGCAACTATTTGCCGGGTTATGTTCTTGTCGAAGCAATGCTTGCTGGTGAAACGGCTCATACGCTGCGCCAGACTCCGAATTGCCTCGGGTTCCTGCCGAATCTGGATAATCCTACTCCGCTTCGACAGAGTGAAGTGAACAGAATCTTGGGACAGATGGAGGAGACTGAAGAAGAGCCCCTCGATCAGATCATCCCCTTTGCCGTGGGCGAGAAAGTCAAGGTTACCGACGGACCCTTCGCCGGATTTGTTGGTGACATTGATGAGGTGAACGACGAGAAGAAGACGCTGACTGTTATCGTCACCGTGTTCGGACGCAACACACCGCTGGCACTTGGTTTTAATCAGGTAGAGAAAGCAGGCGAGTAAGTAGGTCGGCATTAGCCCTCTGACTTGTTTCATCTGACTGAGGTCTCTACAAATTCAATCACTCAAATTTAAAAATTAACGACAATGGCAAAAGAAGTTGCTGGTTTAATCAAACTTCAGATTAAGGGCGGCGCTGCAAATCCTAGTCCTCCCGTAGGTCCCGCACTCGGTTCCAAGGGTCTTAACATCATGGACTTCTGCAAGCAGTTCAATGCCCGTACTCAGGAGAAGGCTGGTAAGGTTCTTCCTGTTGTAATCACCTATTACACCGATAAGAGCTTCACCTTCGTTGTAAAGACTCCTCCTGTTGCTATTCAGCTCCTCGAAGCAGCAAAGAAGAAGAGCGGCTCTGCTCAGCCTAACCGTAGCAAGATCGCTGAAATCACTGTAGATCAGGTTCGCGCTATCGCTGAAGACAAGATGCCTGACCTTAACTGCTTCACCGTAGAGAGCGCTATGCGTATGGTCGCTGGTACCGCACGCAGCATGGGTATCACTATCAAGGGTGAACTTCCCGCTTAATCTTAATCAATAACACTTTCAACTTAAAGACAAAAATGAGTAAACTCACAAAGAATCAGAAGTTGGTAGCCGATAAGATTGAAGCAGGTAAGGCTTACTCCCTCAAGGAGGCTTGCGAACTTGTTAAGGAAATCACCACTACCAAGTTCGATGCTTCATTCGATATCGATATCCGTCTCGGCGTTGACCCCCGTAAGGCTAACCAGATGGTTCGTGGCGTTGTGTCACTTCCCAATGGTACCGGTAAGCAGGTTCGCGTACTCTGCCTTTGCACCCCCGACAAGGAGGCTGAAGCACAGGCTGCTGGCGCTGACTATGTAGGTCTCGACGAATACATTAACAAGATCAAGGCTGGTTGGACTGACGTTGACGTCATCATCACTATGCCTGCCATCATGGGTAAGATTGGTGCACTCGGCCGTATCCTCGGTCCCCGTGGCCTCATGCCTAACCCCAAGAGCGGTACCGTAACCATGGACGTTGCTAAGGCTGTCCGTGAGGTAAAGCAGGGTAAGATCGACTTCAAGGTTGACAAGACCGGTATTGTACACGCTTCCATCGGTAAGGTAAGCTTTACCACCGAGCAGAAGCTTGGCAACGCTAAGGAGTTCATCAACACCATCATCAAGCTGAAGCCCGCCACCGCTAAGGGTACCTATATCAAGAGTATTTATCTTTCTTCTACCATGAGTCGCGGTATCAAGGTTGATCCCAAGACTGTTGAAGAAGCTTAATTTATTAGACTATCATGAGAAAGGAAGATAAAGTATCAGTAATCGCTCAGCTTAGCGAAAAACTCAACGAATACGCTCACTTCTACCTCGTAGATGTTACTGGCCTCAACTCTGAGCAGACCAGCAACCTCCGTCGCAAGTGCTTCGAGAAGGAGATCAAGATGGTTGTTGTAAAGAACAACCTCCTCATCAAGGCTCTCGACAATCACGAAGTAGACTTCGAACCCCTCTATGGCTGCCTCAAGGGTAACACCGCTGTGATGTTCTGCAACGTCGCAAACGTTCCCGCAAAGCTCCTCAAGGAGGTTACCGACAAGAAGACCACTATCCCCGCTCTCAAGGCAGCTTATGCTGAAGAAAGCTTCTACGTAGGTGCTGAAAACCTCGAAGCTCTCTGCGCTATCAAGAGCAAGAAGGAACTCATCGCCGACGTTGTGGCTCTCCTCCAGAGCCCCGCAAAGAACGTTATCTCTGCTCTCCAGGGCAACGGCGGTCAGCTCATCCACGGTCTCCTCAAGACCCTCGAAGAACGCGAAGCGTAATTCTCACAACCCATTCAATCCATGCCGCGTAGTCAGGCGGCAATTCACTTACCCGATTTTTCATAAATCAAAAAATATAAAAAAATACAATTATGGCAGACATCAAAGCTCTCGCTGAAGAACTCGTTAACCTTACCGTTAAGGAAGTAAACGAACTCGCAAATGTACTCAAGGAAGAGTACGGTATCGAACCCGCTGCTGCAGCTGTTGCAGTTGCTGCTGGCCCCGCCGCTGGTGGTGAGGCTGCTGCTGAGGAGAAGACCTCCTTCGACGTAGTCCTCAAGTCTCCCGGTGCTGCTAAGCTCCAGGTTGTTAAGGCCGTTAAGGAAGCTTGCGGTCTCGGCCTCAAGGAAGCTAAGGACCTCGTAGACGGTTGCCCCTCTAAGCTCAAGGAAGGTGTAGGCAAGGAAGAAGCTGAAGCCCTCAAGAAGGCTCTCGAAGAGGCTGGTGCAGAAGTTGAGCTCGCTTAATCCGCAGTTCTATTTCAGCGAAGAGGTTGAAGCCGCTTAGCGGTTTCGCCTCTCCAAAACCCATTATCCCTTGAAACAAAGGGAACGGTTAAGGATTTTCTGGTAGAAGGTCCTTAACCTTTTTGTGTACATCCGTGCGCACGCGTACGTATATACGTGAAAGAACAGGTCGGCGACGGCTGATACCTGTCGCCGGTCACCATCAGAAATCAAAACAACAATTACAATAATCACACAAAACATCGTTAACGAATGTCTCAAGTTATCAACAACCGTGTAAACTTCGCGTCCGTTCAGAATCCGATGCCCTATCCCGATTTCCTGGACGTGCAGCTGAAGTCTTACAAAGAGTTCCTTCAGTTGGATACTCCTTCTGAGCTGCGCAAGAATGATGGCTTGTATAAAGTCTTTGCCGAGAACTTCCCCATCGCGGATACTCGCAACAACTTTGTACTTGAGTTCCTCGACTACTACATCGATGCTCCCCGTTACAGCATCAACGAGTGTCTCGAGCGTGGTCTGACCTACAGTGTGCCTCTCAAGGCTAAACTCAAGCTTTACTGTACCGACCCCGACCATGAAGACTTCGCCACCGTCATTCAGGACGTCTTCCTCGGTCCTATCCCTTACATGACCGAGAACGGTACCTTCATCATCAACGGTGCCGAGCGCGTGGTAGTATCACAGCTTCACCGTTCTCCCGGCGTCTTCTTCGGAAGCAGCGTTCATGCCAACCGCACTCAGCTCTACAGCGCCCGTATCATCCCCTTCAAGGGTAGCTGGATTGAGTTCGCCACCGACATCAACAACGTGATGTACGCTTACATCGACCGTAAGAAGAAGCTTCCCGTTACGACTCTCCTCCGTGCTATCGGCTTCGAAACCGATAAGCAGATCCTCGAGCTCTTCAACCTTGCCGAGGAAGTGAAGGTCACCGAGCGCGGTCTGAAGAAGCTCATCGGCCGCAAGCTTGCCGCACGTGTCCTCAAGACCTGGGTTGAAGACTTCGTAGACGAAGACACCGGCGAAGTAGTAAGCATCGAGCGTAACGAAGTCCTCTTCGAGCGCGAGACCGAAATCACCGCCGAAAATATCCCCGAGATTCTCGACTCCAAGGCAGCCACCATCCTCGTTCACCTCGAGAAGGAAGGTGCTTCCGACTACAGCATCATCTTCAACACCCTGCAGAAGGACCCCACCAACAGCGAACACGAGGCAGTGCTCTACATCTATCGCCAGCTCCGCAACGCCGATCCTGCCGATGATGCCAGTGCAAAGGAAGTCATCAACAACCTCTTCTTCTCCGAGAAGCGTTACGACCTCGGCGAAGTTGGTCGTTACCGCATCAACCGCAAGCTCAACCTCGACACCCCCATCACCACTCGCGTGCTGACCCATCAGGACATCGTCGAGATTATCAAGTACCTTGTCGAGCTCATCAACTCCAAGGCTACCGTCGATGATATCGACCACCTCAGCAACCGCCGCGTGCGCACCGTCGGCGAGCAGCTTGCCAACCAGTTCAACATCGGTCTTGCACGCATGAGCCGCACCATCCGCGAGCGCATGAATGTCCGCGACAATGAAGTCTTCACTCCCACCGACCTCATCAACGCCAAGACCATCTCCAGCGTCATCAACTCCTTCTTCGGTACCAACGCGCTGAGCAAGTTCATGGACCAGACCAACCCTCTGGCCGAGGTGACCCACAAGCGTCGTCTCTCCGCCCTTGGTCCTGGCGGTCTGAGCCGCGAGCGTGCCGGCTTCGAGGTTCGAGACGTGCACTACACCCACTACGGTCGTCTCTGTCCTATCGAGAGTCCTGAAGGTCCTAACATCGGTCTTATCAGCTCTCTCTGCGTTTACGCCAAGATCAACGACCTCGGTTTCATCGAGACCCCCTATCGTCAGATCTACAAGAGCGACGAAGTCAACGAGAACGGCGAACCTATCTACAAGGCCGACATCGACAATGCTCACGCAGTCTACCTCACCGCCGAGGAAGAAGAGAACAAGATCATCGGTCAGAGTAACGCTCCTCTCCGCAAGGACGGTTCCTTCATCCGCAAGACGGTAAAGTGCCGTCAGGATGCCGACTATCCCGTCGTTCCCCCTTCAGAGGTTGACCTCATGGACGTAGCTCCTCAGCAGATTGCCTCTATCGCTGCTGCCCTCATCCCCTTCCTTGAGCACGACGATGCCCACCGTGCACTCATGGGATCGAACATGATGCGCCAGGCAGTTCCCCTCATCCGCAGCGAAGCGCCTATCGTCGGTACCGGTATCGAGAAGCAGGTGTGCGAAGACAGCCGCACGATGATCGTGGCCGAAGGCGACGGTATCATCGACTACGTTGACGCCACCACCATCACCATCACCTACGACCGTACCGAAGACGAAGAATACGTAAGCTTCGAGCCCGCAACGAAGACTTACGACATCCCCAAGTTCCGCCGTACCAACCAGAACATGACCATCGACCTCCGTCCCATCTGCGACAAGGGTCAGCGTGTCAAGAAGGGCGACATCCTCACCGAAGGTTACGCTACCGAAAACGGTGAACTTGCACTCGGTCGCAACCTCCTCGTGGCTTACATGCCCTGGAAGGGTTACAACTACGAGGACGCCATCGTGCTCAACGAGCGCATGGTTCGCGAAGATATCCTCACCTCTGTCCACGTCGACGAGTACAGCCTCGAGGTCCGCGAGACCAAGCGTGGTATGGAGACCCTCACCAACGATATCCCCAACGTCAGCGAAGACGCTACGAAGGATCTCGACGAAAACGGTATCGTACGTATCGGTGCCCGCATCGTTCCCGGTGACATTATGATCGGTAAGATCACTCCTAAGGGTGAGAGCGATCCCACTCCTGAAGAGAAGCTCCTCCGCGCCATCTTCGGCGAGAAGGCCGGCGACGTCAAGGACGCCTCCCTCAAGGCCAATCCCAGCCTCTCTGGTGTGGTCATCAACAAGAAGCTCTACAGCCGTGCCATCAAGACCAGCCGTGCCGAGAAGATTGCCGACAAGCAGAAGCTCCAGGCCCTCGACGAGAAGTTCGCTCAGGACGCTCGCGAGCTCCGCGACATCATGCTCGACAAGCTCGTAGCCCTCACCAAGGACTTCACCTCACTCGGCGTCAAGGACACCGTTGGTACAGAAGTTATCGCCAAGGGCGCCATCTTCTCCAAGAGCCTCCTCGACACCCTCGACTTCACCAGCGTTGAACTCTGCAACTGGACTGGCGACGAGCGCATCGACCGCATGGTCCGCGAACTCGTCATCAACTACCTCCGCAAGCACAACCAGATGGACGCCGTCCTCAAGCGCGACAAGTTCGCCATCACCATCGGCGACGATCTCCCCAGCGGCATCATCCAGATGGCCAAGGTCTACATCGCCAAGAAGCGTAAGATCGGTGTCGGCGATAAGATGGCAGGTCGTCACGGTAACAAGGGTATCGTATCCAAGATTGTACGTGCCGAAGATATGCCTTTCCTCGCCGACGGTACTCCTGTCGACATCGTCCTCAACCCCCTCGGTGTGCCCTCTCGAATGAACATCGGTCAGGTGCTCGAAGCAGTTCTCGGCTACGCCGGCAAGAAGCTCGGCGTGAAGTTCGCTACCCCCATCTTCGATGGTGCAATCCTCGACCACGGTACCAGCGACCGTCCCAACAATGGCGACCTCAGCGACATCATCTGCGACTGGACCGACAAGGCCGGCCTGCCCCGTTACTGCGCTACCCAGCTCTATGACGGTGCTACCGGTGAGCCCTTCGACCAGAAGGCAACCGTCGGTGTGACCTACATGCTGAAGCTCGGTCACATGGTAGAAGACAAGATGCACGCCCGTTCCATCGGTCCCTACTCCCTCATCACCCAGCAGCCCCTCGGCGGTAAGGCCCAGTTCGGTGGTCAGCGTTTCGGTGAAATGGAGGTTTGGGCTATCGAGGCCTTCGGTGCCAGCCACGTTCTTCAGGAAATCCTCACCATCAAGTCCGACGACGTCACCGGCCGTTCCAAGGCTTACGAGGCCATCGTCAAGGGCGATCCCATGCCTACTCCCGGCATTCCCGAATCGCTCAACGTGCTCCTCCACGAGCTCTGCGGTCTCGGTCTCAGCATCCAGCTGGACTAATGTTCAGAATGTTTAGAATGTTCAGACAGGTTTAG
>JAUNIC010000166.1:1138-7395 GCA_030523615.1 Bacteroidales bacterium | reverse complement strand
CAATAGTATTCTGTTCCACCGCGAGGGTATTCTGTTCCGCCGCGTCATTGCCCTGCTTCTTCAAAACATAGCCCTCTCCGGGCCAGAACAAAAAAAATCGCAGCAACCAAGCGATTGGCTACTGCGATGTTTGTATCTGATTACGCGGTGCTAGAATTACTTCTTGCCGTGTACTTCGTCTGATACAGTGAGCTTCTTGCGGCCCTTTGCGCGACGGGCTGCGAGAACGCGACGACCATTAGCGGTCTGCATGCGCTGACGGAAACCGTGCTTGTTGTTGCGCTTGCGGTTGTGGGGTTGGAATGTTCTTTTCATTTTGCTTTTATATCGATATAATTATTATTTTTCAAATGCTCACGCATTCTTTTACGGGTTTCGGACGGCAAAATTAGCAATTATTGCGCACATAGCAAAGCCCGCGGCTGAAATATTTCATTTCGCGGGCACTGCACACGTTTTTTTGCAAAACACGCTTGACTAAATCAATCAAAGGAATGCATTTTTCAGCGCTATAGCTTGTATTACTTGCCAGCGAAACGCTTAGCCTGCTCGGCGATGAGGTCGGCGTCCTCGAAGTAGTTGATCTTCATGGCGCGGCGCACATCGGCGAGAGTATCGGCGGCTACATTGCGGGCTTCTTCGGTACCCTTACGGAGAATCTCGTAAACAGCGGGAATGTCCTTCTCGAACTCTGCGCGGCGCTGACGGATGGGCTCCAGACGGGCGTTGAGGACGTTGAGGAGGAACTTCTTGCAGGTGCCGTCGCCAAGGCCGCCCTTGGTGTAGTGAGCCTTGAGTTCATCGAGGCAAGCGTACTCGGGGAGGAAGAGCTGGAAGTCTTCGTCGGTAGCAAAGGCGTCGAGGTAGGTGAACACGGTGTTGCCTTCGAGGTGACCGGGCTGCTCAATGTGGATGTGCTCGGGGTCGGTGTACATGCTGTTCACCTTCTTCTTGAGTTCCTTAGGCGTATCGCTGAGATAGATACAGTTGCCGAGGCTCTTCGACATCTTTGCCTTACCATCGGTACCCGGGAGGCGGCAGCAAACTGCGCTCTGGGGCAGGAGGATACGGGGTTCGTCGAGAGTTTCGCCATAGATATTGTTGAAGCGGCGCACAATCTCGCAGCACTGCTCAATCATAGGCTTCTGATCCTCGCCAGCGGGGACGATAGTGCCGTGAAAGGCGGTGATGTCGGCTGCCTGCGAAATGGGGTAGGTGAAGAAACCTACAGGAATGCTCTCGCCAGCGAAACCACGCATCTGGATCTCGGTCTTCACGGTGGGGTTACGCTGCAGACGGCTGACGCTAACCATATCCATGAAGTAGAAGGTGAGCTCGCAAAGTTCGGGAATCTGGCTCTGGATGAAGAGAGTGACCTTCTCGGGATCGAGGCCGGCAGAGAGGTAGTCAAGAGCAACCTCGATGACGTTCTGACGCACCTTCTCGGGATTGTCGATATTGTCGGTAAGCGCCTGAGCATCTGCGATGAAGACAAACATCTTGTCGTAGTCGCCCTCGTTCTGCAGTTCGACGCGGCGACGGAGAGAGCCAACATAGTGGCCGATATGGAGACGACCGGTGGGGCGGTCGCCAGTGAGGATTACTTTTTTCATATTTCGATGGTTAAGCCGTCAAAGGCAAAGTGTATGTTTTCGGGGAGTTTCTGCTCGCTATCTTCCTGCCGCCATGCGCCGTGACTCATATGGATGAAATAGGTCTGACGAGCACCTACACGCTGGGCAAAAGCGATGGCTTCGGCAAGGCTTTGGTGTGTGGGGTGCGGCTCTATGCGCAGAGCGTTGACGACGAGGGTATCCACGCCTTCGAGCTTCTGCATTTCGAAGTCGGGCATGGTAGTCATGTCGGTGATGTAGGCCATATTCTCTATGCGGAAGCCGACCATGGGGAGCTTGCCGTGAAACACTCGGATGGGGGTCACGCGCGTGTGCCCAATATTAAAGGAGTCGTCTTCGCCACCGTTGTCCGTGCCGATGCGAATCTCGTGCATGGTGAGATGCGGCGCACCGGGATAGGGACGCTCCTTGAAGCAGTAGAAGAGATTGCGGCGAATGCTCGCTGCAACGTTGGGCTCGGCACAGATCTTGACGGTCTGCAACACGGAGAAGGGGCGCAGGTCGTCAAGGCCGCCGACGTGGTCGTAATGCTCATGGGTGACGAGGACCGCATCGATGGCAGGCAGCGCATAGTCGTAGTGTCGCGAAGCGAAATAGCCTGCTGCCTTGGCCTGCTCGGTGCTGGTCTCCACGCCGGAGCGGTGCAGATAAGGCAACACGCCATCCTCGGGGTGACTGGCAAGGAAACGCAGCATCTGCTGGCGGAAGTCGGGGCCACAGTCGATGAGGATGAGGCGCGTACGGCCCGTCTCGGGATCGACGTCGGTCTCCAACAGCGCGGAGCAACGGCTGCGCTTGTCGCGCGGGTCAGCGGAGCGACACACATAGCATTGGCACCCCATTTGCGGAACGCCAATGGAAGTGCCGGTGCCGAGAAAATGCAGTTTCATGTTATTAGAAGCGCACGTACATCTCTGCCCAAACCTGGCTGTACTTGTTGTGGTTGTCGAGGGTCTTGCCGTCGACGAAGTTGTACTGAGCCTGGAAGTAGAGATTCTTGGTGAACTTGAAATTGAGAGCAGCCGAGTAGATGCTGTTCATGTAATCGGTAGAAGCGTAGTCGCGATAGAGGTCGTACTTCACGTAGGCCTTGAGCCACTTTGCGCAAGGAATACCGACGGTGGCGTAGAAGGCATCGGCCTCCTTGCCCAGCTCGGCAGAAGCGGCCTTGATCACCCCGGCGCTTGCATAGTCGCTGATCTTGTAACCCCAGTTGCGGGCGTATTCTGCACGGAAGGTCCAGTCGCTCTCGTACTTCACACCGAAGTCGATACGGTTACGATCGGCCGTGATGCCGTTGCTGGTGAAGTTACCCGTCCAACCGAACACACCGATGTAGAGGTCCTTGACGGGGCGGAACTGGATGGTTCCCATGAAGTCCTTCTGCTTGTTCTTGTCCCAGGTGTTGATACCCTGACCATTGAACATGCCCACCTGATAGTGGATGAAGGGGTGCTTGTCCTTACCGATGGGGAGCACATCACCCTGCACCTGGATACCCAGGTCGCGACCACCGTTGTTGGAGGCTTCGCCACCGATGCGGTCCGAGAATCCAGAGAGTTTCTTGGTGAGCTGAGAGTAGTCGCCGACACCGACATCGAAGGGGTTGTAGGGATCCTCAAAGGTGAAGGCACGCTTGAACTGACCGGCCTTGACAGAGAACTGCTTCCAGTGTACCCACTCAAGGGTAGCATCCTTGACGTGAGGAGTACCGTTGACCTCGAGCTGGAGGCGATATTTGAAGTCACGGAAAACGTAGCCATCAACGTAGAGACGTACGAGACGGAGGTTCATACCGTCCTGCTGAGAAGCGGCCTCATCAAACGAGCGGCTATCCCAAGCGTACTTGCCAATGATGTAACCACCAAACTTTACGGTGGGCTTCTGAGCAGCGGTCCACTCTTCAAGGCGGTGACCGTCGGCAGGCTTGCCAGCCATGAGGGTCTCAGCGTTTGAAAGATCCGAGAAGCCAAACTCTTCGTCGGCGGGGGTAGTGATTTCTATGGTTTCGGAAGCCTCAGCAACAGCGGTGGCAGCCACTTCGTCGTTAGCGTAGACACTCATCGCGCTGACCGCAAATGCAGAAAGAAAATACTTGAGTTTCATGTCTTTTTTGATATGTAGATTGTAAAAACTGCGCAAAAGTAGTAAAAAGTACCGAAATATCGAAAAGTTTTACCCAAATTTTTACGTTTGATTTGGTCGTTTTTGTGTTTTGCGCTAATTTTGCATTACGGATACGCAATTTTGGGACTTTCCATGTGAAGCCCACGCATATATTATTACGCACACGAAAACAACAACATTTTCACCAATTAGACGCCAAATAGAACAAGAAAAAACTTCCTAACAATGAACTTAAGAAAAAGCATTTTACTCACCATCAGCAGCATGATGGCAGCGGTTGCAAGCGCCCTGCCCTACTCCGCCGAGACCCTTGACGCGATGGGTGTCGACTACTCATATTCTGCCCCCGACGGCCTTGACGCCATCTGCGGCGAAGAGCTCATCGGCGGCGGCAACTTCGAGAGCTGGTCCACCAAAAGCTACACCGAGAGCAAGCTCCTCGGCGGCAAGTCCGTAAGCATGGTCAAGCCCGCCAGCCCTTGGGCTGTGAGCAACGTCTACGCCAAGCTCGCAGGCATCGTGAAGACCAACGTCTCTGTCTACAAAGACGCGCACCCCGGCGGCGGCAGCTGCGCCAAGCTCTACAGCCACCTTGTATCTTGCAAGGTGCTCGGCATCGTAGACATTGAGGTATTCGCCGCAGGCAGCATCTTCACCGGCAGCGTGACCGAACCTGTCACCAGCGCCAACAACCCTTACGGCAAGATCAACTTTGGTATGCCCTTCACCAAGAAGCCAAAGGCCATCAAGTTCGACTATAAGACCCAGATTGTCAAAGGCAACCGCATCAAGAAGGGCGTAGGCAGCAAGAGCACCGTGGCCGGCCAGGACATGTGCGAATGCGTCGTGATCCTCCAGAAGCGTACCGAGGACGCCAAGGGCAACATCACTGCCGTGCGCGTAGGTACGATGGTGAAGCGCTTCAGCACTTCCACGGGTTGGGTAAATGGCGCAAGTTTCCCCATCACCTATGGTGACGCCAGCAAGAAGGCAGGCTACGATGCCTCGTCCATGGGACTCATGGGCAAGGGCGGCACCCAGCGTTGCGGCAAGAACAGCCGCGGCAACGTTGTACCCATCAAGGAGACAGGCTGGGACGGCAACGCCACTCCGACCCACATCATCATCCAGTTCTCTTCAAGCCACGGCGGCGCATACATCGGCACCGTGGGCAACACGATGTGGGTGGACAACGTGAAACTCGTATACTAAACCCATAGTGCGTTCCAAGTCTAAAACTTGACACGCACAATACACCTATCGAAAAACGGAGATGAGGAAGTAGACAACAAAGCCATTGGGGGCCGCGTTCTCTATTTCCTCATCTCTGTTTTTTCACAAGACTACGTCGGACACGTCGTACTATTTTTCATATTTTCGCAATATTATTTGGCAGTTTGCGAGCAAAGTCGTAAATTTGCTGCGCAAAACTATAAATTCAAACAAAACACTATCATGGAAGCAAATGAAAAGTCCTATGTAATTGGTCTCGACATGGGCGGCACCAACAGTGTGTTCGGCATCGTAGACCAGCGTGGCAACATCGTAGCACAGACTGCGATCAAGACCAAAGGATATCCCGACATCAACGACTACGTAGCAGCATCGGTTGAGGCTCTCAAGCCCATCATCGAAGCTGTCGGCGGCATCGAAAACGTACGCGGTATGGGTATCGGCGCCCCCAACGGCAACTTCTACTGCGGTACCATCGAGCACGCTCCCAACCTCGAGTGGAAGGGCATCGTTCCCGTCGGTGAACTCTTCGAGAAGGCTCTCGGCGTCCCCGTTCGCGTAACGAACGACGCTAACGCTGCAGCAATGGGCGAAATGGCTTACGGTGTGGCAAAGGGCATGAAGAACTTCATCATGATCACCCTCGGCACCGGTGTCGGCAGCGGCATCGTCATCGACGGCAAGATGGTATACGGCAGCGACGGTTTCGCCGGCGAGCTTGGCCACGTCACCGTAGACCACACCGAGAATGGTCGTCCCTGCGGTTGCGGCCGCAAGGGCTGTCTTGAGGCCTACTGCTCTGCAACGGGTGTTGCACGCACCGCTCGCGAGATTCTCGCCAAGAGCGACGAGCCCAGCCCCCTCCGCGATCTCGACCCCGACAGCATCACCAGCTACGACGTATTCTGCGCCGCTGAAAAGGGCGACAAGATGGCTCTCGAAATCTTCGAGTTCACCGGTCGTCTCCTTGGTCGCACTTGCGCCGACTTCGCCACCTTCTGCAGCCCCGAAGCTTTCGTATTCTTCGGCGGTCTCTGCAAGGCAGGCCACTACATCATGGACCCCATCCAGCGCGGCTACGACGAGCACATCCTCCCCGTCTTCAAGGGCAAGGCCAAGCTCCTCGTCAGCGGTCTCAAGGGTAGCGAGGCCGCAGTCCTCGGCGCCAGCGCACTCGGCTGGGAATAATTTTCTGAAAAACTAACCTACGGATTATTAGGACGGACTGCTCAGTCACCGTCCTGATAATCCTTTATCATTAAA
>JAUNIC010000166.1:0-1128 GCA_030523615.1 Bacteroidales bacterium | reverse complement strand
ACACATCTATGGAAAACATCTGCGAAAAGCAATACGTTATCGGCCTTGACATGGGCGGTACCAACTCTGTATTCGGCATTGTAGACCAGCGTGGTCAGATCATTGCCCAGACTACCATCTCTACCAAAGCTTATCCCGTAGTTCACGACTACGTGAAGGCTGGCGTAGAAGCCCTTCAGCCCCTCCTCGACATGATCGGCGGCTTCGAGAACGTTCGCGGTATGGGTATCGGTGCTCCCAACGGCAACTTCTATCACGGCACCATTGAGTACGCCGCCAACCTCGCTTGGGGTGGTGTTGTGCCCATCGCCGAACTCTTCAGCCACGCTCTCAACGGCATCCCCGTACGCGTGACAAACGACGCCAACGCTGCCGCTATGGGCGAAATGGCCTACGGCGCTGCAAAGGGCATGAAGAACTGGATCATGATCACCCTCGGTACGGGTGTAGGTAGCGGTATCGTCTGCGACGGTAAGATTGTTTACGGTTCCGACGGTTTCGCCGGCGAGCTCGGCCACGTTGTTGCCGTTCGCGACGGTCGTCAGTGCGGTTGCGGCCGCAAGGGCTGTCTTGAGACCTACTGCTCTGCAACGGGTGTTACCCGCACCGCTCGCGAGTTCCTCGAAAAGAGCGACGCTCCCTCTCCCCTCCGCGACCTCGATCCCGAAAAGATCACGAGCTACGACGTATTCCTTGCAGCCGAAAAGGGCGACCAGATTGCACTCGACATCTTCAACTTCACCGGTGAAGTGCTCGGTCGCGCCTGCGCCGACTTCGCTTGCTTCAACAGCCCCGAAGCATTCGTATTCTTCGGTGGTCTGACCAAGGCTGGCCACTACATCATGGATCCCATCAAGAAGGCTTACGACGAGAACGTGCTCTACAACTACAAGGGCAAGGCTCAGATTGTTGTCAGCGCCCTCAAGGGTAGCGAGGCTGCTGTCCTCGGCGCCAGCGCTCTCGGTTGGGAATAAGCCCATCAGAAATGACAAAATGAAATCGCGCCTTAGGCGCTAATAAAAGAATGACCCTCCGGCATCAACGACTGAGCCGAAGGGTCATTCTTTCATTTCTTCATTCTTTCATTCTATCATTTTTTTCATTCTTCATTCTCCCACAGCCACTTCT
>JAUNIC010000004.1:4238-39348 GCA_030523615.1 Bacteroidales bacterium | reverse complement strand
GCAAAGTTACACATTTTTCATTATATTTTATCAAAATACTCTTAAATTATGCACTCGAAGTGCCATTTTTTTGTAAAAAGAGCCAAATTTTGCCCTCGAAATAGCATTTTCAGACGCTTTTCTTTGTCAATTTGAAAGAAAATGTCTAAATTTAAAGCGCCAAATTTAACAAAACCAACGTGCTTTGCTTCTAGGATGTATTACCACGGGAAGATTAAGCTCCAAACGCAGGAAACCCCGGTGATTGTATATTGTGCGACAAGATAGATATCTACCCCAAAATTTTGTTGAGAATGCCATCTAAACCTCCCAAATCGCTCTTAAAAAACATTAAAAACGTTAAATCTTCACCTTCCCATCCGCCCCTCAAACATTCTCTCTCCACTTTTCTACCTTTTAACTCACATTTTCCTAACTATCAACGCTTTATAAAAACCGCGATTGTAACCACCTGGCCACCGTCACCCTCGGCGCCAGCCTGACCAGCCTGGGCTATGATGCCTTCAACAACTGTCCCGTCACCGCCATCTACGTCAACGCTCCCGCGCCTCCCAGCCGCGACGGCAGCAACAACCCCTTCTACTACAACGGCTCCCGCTTCTCGGCAGCTACCCTCTACGTGCCCCAGTACGCCATGGTCAGCTATAAGCTCCACGAGTATTGGAGCCAGTATCAGGTCATCGAGGCCAACCCCAACCGCGTAGAGCGTCTCAGCCTCGCCTCCGACCTTGTGCTCACCTCCAATGCACGCATCCCCGATACTCCCGACGTGACTATCGCCTACAACGGCCACCTCACCGTCAACGGCGACAACGCACAGCCCATCGGCGCTTTCGTCATCAATAACCAGGACAACGCCACCACGAGCGGCGTCCTCATCAGCCACTGCGAGAACATCACCTCCACCTCCACCGCCGTGCGCTATTACCTCGATTACAGCAGCAATCCCTACTGGTACTACCTCTGCCTGCCCTTCGACGTTCGCGTGGAGGACATCACTAACACCGCCAACGCCGCCATCGTCATCCGTGAGTACGACGCCGCCGGCCGTGCCGACCACGGACCTTCCGGCAACTGGGTCGACGTCGCTCCCGACGCCACCCTCCAGGCAGGCCACGGCTACATCATGACCGCCAGCGCAGCGACCTACGCCACCTTCCCCGCCACCGCCGAGACCCGCCAGGCCATCTTCACCCCCGCCGCCGTGACCACTCCCCTCGATGCCCACGCCAGCGTGCAGCCCACCGATGCCGGATGGAACCTCGTGGGCAACGTCTACCCCGCCTACTACGACATCTACTATATGGACTACACGGCCCCCATCACCGTGTGGAGCACCGGCAACCGCAGCTACACCGCCTATAGCGTAGCCGACGACAATCTTGCCCTCCTTCCCTTCCAGGCCTTCTTCGTGCAGCGCCCTGAGAATGTGGACGTTCTGACCCTCAATCCCGCTGGTCGTCAGACCTCCAGCGTCATCGACCACAGCGCCGCCTCCGTGCGCCGTGCACCCGCTGCCGGCCGTAGCGTGGTCAACCTCACCCTCAGCGACGGCCAGTTCACCGACCGCACCCGCGTGGTCATCAACGCTGCCGCCTCCGACGACTTCGACGCCGCTACCGACGCTACCAAGATGATGAGCTACGAAGGTGCGCCCCAGTTCTACAGCCTCCTCGCCGACGACTCCCAGCTCGCCATCAACGAGGGTCAGCAGCAGAGCGGCCTCGTCGACCTCGGCATGTACCTCCCCGCCGACGGCACCTACACCATCGACCTCACCCGCGCCGACATCGACGTGCAGCTCCTCGACGACGGCCAGATCGTCCAGATGCCCTACACCTTCAGCGCTCCCGCCGGCACCCTCGACCGTCGCTTCAGCATCGTCTTCGCCAGCGGCACCGTCACCGGCATCGACCAGGCTCTTCCCGCTACCCTCCAGGCTCTTCCCTCTTACGACCTTCAGGGCCGCCGCGTGAAGAGTCCTGCTGTTCCCTTCCTCCGCAAGGGCAGCATCGTCATCAGCAAGTAATCCTCTCTACCCACAACCACTATCCCCAACGTTTTCACTATGAAAATCTTCCGATACATCACCCTGCTGTGCATCATTGCCCTCAGCGCGATGACGGGATGGGCCCAGAGCGGATTCAACCCCACGAGCCCCTCCGAGCCCGGCGCCACCTACAACGTCAAGGTGGTGGCCCAGCCCGCCGAGGCAGCGACCGTGAGTGGTGGCGGCATCTACACCGTCGGCAAGAAGGTGACCATCAGCGCCACGGCTGCAGGCCCCGAATGGCGACTCACCGGATGGACCGACGAACTTGGCAACGACATCAGTACGAAGACTTCCTTCAGCTACACCACGTCGAACGTCAACAAGGTCTTCACCGCCCACTTCGAGCGTTGCGCCACCGCCCAGCTCACCCTCTCCGCATGGCCCTCCTCAGCCTGCTCAGCCAACAGCTTCAAAGGCGCCGGTACCCAGCGCGTGGGCGAGAGCATCAGCGTCAGCGCAGGACAGAACAGCTACTACCAGTTCGACTCCTGGCGCACCGACGACGGCACCGTCGTCAGCACAGAGCGTAGCTTCACCTACGTCATGCCCGACGCCGACACCCACCTCACCGCCTACTTCCGCTACACCCCCAACAGCCCCTCCGAGCCCACGGCCACGAAGGCCAAGCACGCCGTCTACTTCACCTCGACCCCTTGTTCCGCCAGCTTCAACCAGAGCAACGGTTTCCAGGTGACCGAAGGCACCAGCTACAGCGTGCGAGCCTATGAGCCCTCCAACTTCACCTTCAGCCACTGGACCCTCGAGGGCAGCGACGAGAGCATCGGCACCTCCAGCACCTACACCGCTACGATGGGCACCGCCGATGTGCGCCTCGTGGCCCACTTCCGCTTCACCCCCGGTAGCCCCGCCGAACCCAACGCCAGCAGCACGGAACGCTGCACGCTCTACGGTCTGAGCGGCACCGTCTACCGCGGACAAAGCACCGTCTATCCCATCTACCTCGAGAACACCGGCGTGGTCAAGAGCCTCGCCCTCCGTCTCGTCCTCCCCGTAGGCGTCACCTGCGACACTGAGGCCATCAGCGGCACCGCCCGCACCTCGGGCTTCGGCATCACCGCCACCGCCACGCCTCAGGCCGATGGCACCACGTGGGTCGACATAGCCCTCGCCGGAGGTGCGCAGATTGCCGGCACCAACGGCAAGATTCTCGACGTGCCCATCGCTGCCACCGTCGAAGCCGCCATCGGCGATGCCATCATCGACATCACCGAGGCAAGTGCCGTCATGGCCGACGATGGTCACCACGCCGTCACCACGCGTCCCGGACAGCTCACCATCGACATCCTCGAGAACCTCCACGCACAGTTCACCTTCGACCGCTACATGAACCGCGTGCAGTTTACCAACACCAGTAGCGACGAGTGTCTCACCTTCACCTGGGACTTCGGCGATGGCGAGACTTCGACCCTCGAGTCGCCCATGCACATCTACGCCCGTCCCGGCACCTACCCCGTACGCCTCACCGCCCGCGGTATTGCCAAGGAGAGCGTGGCCGAGCAGTACATCGTCATCAACGATCCCGCCACATGGACTGCCGCCGGCGACTACACTCTCGACCCCGAGGCTGCCACCGTGCGCAACTTCGTGAGCCTCGACGAGGCCATTACACTCCTTTCGCAGTGCACCCCCACGGGCGACATCGTCATCCACGTGGCCGATGGCCTCACCGATGCCTTCGTCGCCGACACCGATGCTGCCGTTGAGCGCATCGCAGCCTTTGCCGCACGCCTCCAGACGGCCGGCGTCACCGTGCACTTCACCGCTGCTGAGGAACATCCCGCGGCCATCGACTTCAACCTCGGCACCACACCCGCCACCAGCGAGAGCCTCAATGCCCTCATGGCCATCGTGGGCCAGTGCCAGGGCACCAACGTGGCCGTCACCATGTGCGGCATCGACGTTCAGCCCGCCGCCCTCACCGCCTACCGCGAACAGACCGTCTGCGCCGAGGCTCCCACGGCCGTTGTGCCCCTCAGCGAGGTGTCGGCATCGCAGCGCGTCGGCGTCACGTGGTATGCCACCGTGGCTCCCGACTGCCCCCTCACCGACTTTACCACCATGGGCACGGGCGACATTCCCTCCATAACCATCCGCAACACCTCGGCTCAGGCTGGCACCGTCGACTACCACGTGACCTACACCTTCGACGGCATCGAGTTCTTCTCTTATATATATAAGATGAGTGTGCGCCCCATCCTCCGCTATCAGACGCTCACCCTCTCGCCTGCCGACGCCGCCGTCGTGGAGTTCGGCAATCGCCAGCTGCAGTGGACCAACCTCGGCACCATGGCGTCCGAGGGTTACACCGTGTGGGTGGAGCAGACCATTCCCGCCGAGGACGATGGCGAGGCCACAGTGACCGAGCGCACCATCGAGACCTCCGACTACCGCACCACCATCACCGCTGTGCCCGGCGCCTCGTACCGCTGGCGCGTCACCGCCCACGGCACCTGCGACGACCTCGAGAGTGCCATCAGCACCTTCAGCGTCGTGGAGCAGGCCGACCTCAAGGCCCTCAGCATCGAAGTGCCCGAAGTGGTCGGAGCGCTGCAGAACATCACCGTGACGGCCGACGTCGTCAACACCGGCAAGGGCGTTACCCGCACCGGCTATTGGACCGACGCCCTCTACTACACCACCGACCCCACCGATTACAGCCTCGCCGTGCGCATCGCCACGACGTCCCACAGCGGACAGCTCCAGCCCGGCATGGGTTATACCGCCTCCTTCACAGCTACGATTCCCAACCTCGAACTCGAGCAGATCTACTTCTTCGTGCGCATCGACGAGGGCGACAACGAGAAGGAGTCGGCCGAGGGCAACAACGTCGTTTTCGCTGCAGAGCCTACGCTCTACAATCCCGTCTATATCGTCGACGAGGACTACACCGCCCTCAAGGCTTTCTACTCCGCCCTCAACGGCGAGGTCTGGACACGCAAGTGGCAGACACACAAGAACTACGCCTCTACTTCCAAGTGGCCCGGTGTGACCTTCGACAGCGAAGGCTACGTCACCGCCATTGACCTCTCCAACAACGGGCTCTACGGCATGCTCCCCGCAGGCAGCACCTTCACCTTCAGCCGCCTCGCGACGCTCCGCCTCGACCGCAACGCCATCAGCGGCGATCTGGCCGACTGCGTAGCCGGATGCGCCGCCCTCCGCACGCTCACCATGAGCCACTGTCTTCTCACCGAGCTCACCGATGTGCTCCCCGCCTCCATCACGAACCTCGACCTGAGCTATCAGTGCGAGAGCGCCGACCTGGCCACCATCGCCCGTCAGGACTGGACCATCGGCGTCTTCGACAACGTCGTGCTCCCCTCGCTGGTGAGCTACAACCACGCTGCGCAGGACTTCTCGGCCCATCCCGACCTGCGTCTCTACACCATCGAGGGCAACAACTACGTGGGCTCCCTCACCTACGACACCGACCTTGAGCACTACAGGCTCAGCGCTTCGGGCGACTATCGCCAGGCGAGCGGCGCCATGTTCGTGGTACGCCCCTACAACTGCCCCGCCTCCGATTGCCGCATGCGTGCCACTTTGGCCTGGGCCATGGGCGATGCCAATGCCGATGCTGCCGTCGACGTGCTCGATGCGCAGCACACGCTCAACTACATCCTCGGCCGCCATCAGGGCACCTTCAACCGTCCCGCCGCCAATACCTACGCCGACGACCTCATCAACGTTCAGGACGTAGTGGCCACCGTGGGTCTCTTCATTGATGACGAGGTTCCCCTCGCCAGTTCTGCCCGTCGTGCCGCCGCTTCCGAAGCTCCCTTGGCCGGCGCCCTCCGCACCCGCGCCGACGGCCTCTACCTTGAAGCCGATAGCCCCGTGGCCGCACTCGATGTTGTGCTCAGCGGCGTCACCGCCGACGAGGTCCAGCTGGCCCTCCGTCGCTCTGACTTCCAGATGATTGTCCGCAATGTGGCTCCCGCCTCGGCCGACGTGGCCGCCGCTTCGACCCCCGCCGTACGCATCGTCATCCTCAGCATCAACGGTTCCACGCTCCCCGCTGCCGACGCCTGCATCCTCCGCACTGCGCGCCGCGCCACCATCGAGGCTATCGACGCCTCCGATGCCGACGCACAGCGCCTGAGTCTCGGTGTCATCGGCTCCGCGCCCACCGGCATCGACGCCCTCGACGCCGACAGCGATGCCATCGACACCGCTCCCGTCTACGACCTCAGCGGCCGAAGAGTTTACCCCGAGCATCAGTCGAAGGGCGTCAGCACGGTCCGCTCCAATGGTTCCACCCCCTCTGGCATCCACATCGTCGGAGGCCGCAAAGTTGTTCATTAAGCCCACAAGCCAAGAACTATGAAAGCTATTCAATATCTTCTCATCCTGATGGCGATGCTCCTCGGCTCTACCGCTCAGGCGCAGAACATTCTCTCCGTGCCCGACATCGTCGGCGCGGCGGGAAAGACCATCGCCGTCCCCATACAGATGACCAACCAGGACGAAGTCGTCGCTGTGCAGTTTGATGTGCAGCTGCCCTTCGCCAAGGCGTCCGGCGAACCCATGCTCACCGCGGCGCGCAACAAGAACGGCCACACCGTCGGCATCCGCTCCCTCGGTGGCAACCGCTACACCGTCGTCATCGCCTCGTTGGCCAACAAGAGCCTCGCCGGTACCAGCGGCACGCTCGTCAGCATCCCCATGACCGTGAGCAGCTCGGCAGAGTACGGCGACGGCAACGACTACAGCATCCGCCTCTCCAACGTGGTCATCACCAACCGCCGCGGCGACAACATCGCCACCGGCAGCTCCGATGGTTCCTTCAGCGTGCAGCGTGCTCCCTCGCCCGACCTCGCCGTCAGCGATGTGCGTTGCTCCGCCACCGATCTGGCCCCCGAGCAGAAGGTGCGCATCTCCTGGCGCGTGGGTAACCACGGCGAGGTCGACACCGGCAGCGGATGGTCCGAAACCATCAACCTCGTCAATGTGGAAACTGGCGAAATCTACTTCCTCGCCAATACCTACAGCAGCGAACGCCTCACAGCCGGCGGCAGCATCATCCGCCAGACCGACGTCACCGTGCCCTCAACCGTGGGCACCGACGGCGAGGTGGCCATCCGTGTCACCCTCGTGCCCAACTCCTCCACCGGCGAGCTCCTCGTGGACCGCGCCGACAACGAGGCAACCTCCGAGAACACCTACATGCTCTCCAAGCGCCTGTACCTCACCACGAGCGTCACCCGACTGCCCGAAGGAAGCTCCACGCGCCTCACCCTCAAGCGTTCCGGCGACCGCTCCATGGCCCAGACCTTCAGCCTCGTGTGCAGCGCTCCCGAACTTCTCACCGTGCCCGCCACGGTCACCTTCCCCGCCGGACAATCGGCTGTGGCCATCGATGTGCAGTGTCCACAGAACGTCGACGTCAACACCGTCGACGAGGTCACCGTGACCCTTACCCCCGCCTACGGCTACGAGTCGGTGGCTTGCGCCCTGACCATCGTCGATGACGACCTCTACCCCATGTCCATCACCACCGACAAGACCGAGTACAACGAAGGCGACGTCATCCACGCCACCCTCACCGTGCCCCGTCGCATCGGCGATCAGGAGCTCACCGTTTACCTCAGCATCGAGGACGCCAAGCGCTTCAAACTCCCCCTCAGCGTCACCTTCGAAGCCGGCAAGACCACGGCCAACGTCGACATCCCCGTCGTGCAGGACAACAAACCCGCCAACACCGTCAGCGTTGAGCTCACCGCAACGGCCGACCATTACCAGACGGCGCGCACCCTCTTCCAGCTCAACGATGACGACGTGCCCGCCATCAACTTCACCATGACTCCCACCGAGGTCAACGAGGGCGACGGCCCCGCAGCCATGTATTGCACCATCACCCGTTCCGAGGTCACCAACAACAAGATCACGGTCAAGATCAGCGACGACTCCAACGGTGAGCTGACCTACGGCAACGGTTCGCGTAACGGCCGCACCTTCACCATGGAGGCTGGCGTGACCACCATCAACTGGTACATGGGTCCGCAGAACAACGACCTCGTCGACGGCGACCGCACCGTCGTGGTCACCGCTGCCGTCTATGTGACCGACTGTAACTGTACCGCTATCGGTAATCTGCAGTCCTCCATGTCGCACACCGTGACCATCCACGACAACGACGGTCCCACGCTGACCCTCACCTCCGAGAAGACCACCATCCTCGAGGGCGATCCCAACGGCACCGCCATCACCGTGACGCGCAACGATGGTTACGACCACGCTCTGGCCGTCGAGCTCCTCTGCGATGATTCCGATGTGCAGCTCACGCAGTCCACCCTCACCATCCCCGTGGGACAGAAGACCGCCACCGCGCGTCTCAGCGTCAGCAAGAATGCCGCCGAGGGCGATGACCGCATCATCATGCTCCACGCCACGGCCGAGGGCTTCACCGAAGGCTCCACATGGATCTACGTCACCGACCAGACCCTCATCGACTACAACGTCGACGCCCTCACTCCCGACGCCACCACCGTCGTCTCTGGCGAAGGCACCGTCCTCACCCTCACCGTCAGCAACCAGGGCGCCATCGACACCACCGCCCCCACGACCTTCAACATCAAACAGGGCGGCCAAAGCATCTACACCGGACAGATTCCCGCCATCGCCAAGGACGCTCAGACCACTCAGCGCGTGGCCCTCACCCTGCCCCAGGTGCCCGGTACGTACAAGTACACCCTTGAGGTCAATCCCCAGCACCATCCTGCCGAACTCCTCTATCAAAATAATACGGTGCAATTCGACATCACCGTCGTCTCCGCCTACGAGTACACCGCCACGACCGACAAGGCGACCTACAACGAAGGCGAGACCGTCCACCTCAGCGGTACCGCCCTCCACACCGGCACACCGCAGGCCGACATGAAGGTCGAGCCCTACGTCGTGAGCAACGGTGAGCGCTACGCCCTCGAGGCCACCAGCGCTGCCGACGGTACGTGGAAGGCCGACTTCACTGTGCCCGACGGCGTGCGCGGCGACTTCACCTACGGCGTCTGCGATCCCGGCGCCGAAGAGACCAGTGGCACCGGCTCCTTCACCGTCTACGGCTTGGCCCGTGCCACCAGCGGTTACCTCAAGCATCCGAAACTCTACGTCGGCGAGGATTATGTGGCCAACATTCCCCTCGTCAACCTCAGCCGAAAGTACGCCCTCACCAACGTCCGCGTGGAGAGCGCTACCGACGATGCCGGCGGCACCTACGAGTTTGCCGCAGCTCCCATCTCCTACCTTGAACCCGGCGCCGAGGCCGACCTCGAGTACCGCGTCCGAGCTACCGTGGCCTCTCCTGGCCGCGACTGGGAACGCATCACCGTGCGCCTCACCAGCGACGAGGGCGCCAAGCTCACCGCCACCATCTACGTCTACGCCGCTCTTCGCGAGCCCAAACTTGTGCTCTCCACCACGAGCATCACGACCACCGTCAACAAGGACGAGCCCCGCACCTATCCCATCATCCTGACCAACACCGGTCTCGGCGAGACGGGCAAGATCAGCATCGACATGCCCAAGGGACTCGCCAAGTTTGTCAGTCTCGTCACTCCCAGCACGCTTCCCTCCCTCGCCACGGGCGACAGCGCCACCGTTGTCCTCCGCTTCGACGGCACGGGCTACGACGTCAACTTCATCCAGAAGGGCTCCATCGCCTTCAACTGCGCGAACGGCAACTACGAGATGCTCTACTTCAACGTCAAGACCGTCAGCGAGGCCATGGGTTCCCTCCGTGTCCGCGTCGGCGACGAAACCACCTACTACGGCGACAAGGACGGCAACCATCCTTATCTTCAGGGTGCTCTCGTGAGCCTCAAGGACCAGAACACCGGCGCTACGCTCTACAGCGACGTCACCGGCGAGGACGGTACCGTCACGATGACCGACGTCAAGGAGGGCTACTACCGCCTCAACGTCACAGCCGACAAGCACAACTCCTACAACGACTACGTCTACGTCAATCCTGGCGAGCAGACCAGCAAAGAGGTCAATATCAGCTATCAGGCCATCACCATCACGTGGGATGTCGAGGAGACTACCGTCGAGGACGTCTACGACATCAAGACGACGCTCACCTACGAGACCCACGTCCCCGTGCCTGTCTGTCTCCTCTCCATGCCCGACACCATCCCCATCTATCAGCTTGAGGCCGGGCAGACCATGATGTTCAACATCGTGACGCGCAACGTCGGCCTCATCACGGCCATCGATTGCAACGTCCGCCTGCCTCGTGCTTCGGGCTTCACCTTCACGGCCCTCAAGCCCACCGAAGGCTTCAGCCTCCCTGCTGAGACCTCCTACATCATCCCCGTTCTCGTCACCCGCAACGTGGCGTCTGCCGAGGGCGGCAACCAGGTGGCTCGCCGCGCTTCGGGCGATGAATGTTCCCTCGATTCCGACATGGGCTACTCATGGCCCTGCTTCAGCTCTACTAATTCCGGCAATACCGGCGACAGTTCCTCCACGGGCGTTTCTTGCGACGGCGGCGGCGGCGGCGGCGGTGGCGGTGGAGGCGGAGGCGTCTCTGGCTACGGCGGCGGCTTCGACCTCTGCGAGTTCCTCCAGTGCGCAATCATCAACACCATCCCCCACAGCGCATGCCCCGCAGCAGGCTATGAGTTTGCCACTACGGGCTCACTTTCGGCCATGAGTGCTGCTGGCTGTGTGCTCGACATCCTCTCCTTCGTCCCTGTCATCGGTCCTGTTGCCGGTGCTGGCGGCTTGGCGCTGGGCTATCTCAACTGTCTCGGCAGTGCCTTCCACTCAAGCGCCCGTCGTGCAGCCAGCGACCACGACCTCCTCAAGGTCTACATCAATCGCGCGGAACTCTACTTCAACCACATGATTTGCCAGATTGACGCTTTCACCGAGATTGTCGGAGCAACGGAGGCCATCACCATTGAAAACCAGTTCCACCACAACATCGGCGACATCGAAGCCGTCATCGACGAGCTTCGCAACGAAGGCACCTTCCTCGATCTCGATCCCGCGAGCATCCAGCCCAACGCCCTCACCCAGGCGCAGGCACAAGCTCTCTACGCTGGCGATCCCACAGCTCTCGAACAGGCTCTCGCCTACATCGGCACTCCCCAGTGGCGCATGGTCAACGCGATGCCCAACGCCTACTTCGAGTACGAAGACTTCAGCGTGCCCCAGTTCGTGGAGCGCATGCAGAACTACGACCGAATCAATGCCGGCCTCGAGCCCACCAACAGTAATCATCCCTCCCACGACGTCCTCGTCGAAATCCAGGAGCGCATCGACAATTGCAACGAAGAGCTCTTCGCTATGGGCTACGTCGACTACAATGAACTCGCCGAAGCTGCCAACCTCGCTTTCAACGAGTACCAGCAGGGCGCGTCGAAGAACGCCTGCGCCAAGGTGAAGCTCGAGATCAACCAGCAGCTCGTCATCACCCGTCAGGCTTTCCGCGGAACCCTCACCATCGACAACTCCAGCAACATGTCCCTCTCCGACATCACGCTCAACCTCCTCGTTCAGCGCGTTCGCGACGGCCTCACCGCCACCAGCCACGAGATGCAGATCAACTTCGAGTCGCTCGAAGGCTTTAACGAGACGCTCGAGTCCAACCCCACCGGCGGCTGGAGCCTCGACCCCGGCAAGAAGGGCGTCCTCACCGTGCTCTTCATCCCCACGAAGTACGCCGCACCCACGAATCTCGAGACCTACTCCTTCGGCGGTACGCTCTTCTTCAACGACGGCGCTAACGACCGCTCCGAGGGTCTCTACCCCGTCAGCCTCCAGGTGAAGCCCTCGCCTGAACTCGACCTCGACTACTTCGTCCAGCGCGACATCTACGGCGACAATCCCCTCACCACCGACGTCGTCGAACCCGTCATACCCTCCGAGTTCACCGTGCTCATTCACAACAAGGGCTATGGCGAGGCCACTAACGTGCGCATGCTTACCCAGCAGCCCAAGATTGTGGAGAACGAGAAGGGTCTGCTTGTCGACTTCGAAATCGTCAGCTCTTCGCTCAACGGCGGTGAAAAGTCGCTCGCCCTCGGCCAGAGCATCGCTACCGACTTCGGCAACATCCCCGCCGGCACCTGCTCCTACGCTACGTGGGACCTCGTCTGCTCGCTCCTTGGCCACTTCACCAACTACGACGTCCAGGCCACCCACGTCACTTCCTACGGTAATCCCGACCTCACGCTCCTCGATGAAGTCAACATCCACGAGCTCATCCACAGCGTCAATGCCAACGTCAACGGCACCATCTACCGCGCTTGGGTGGTCAACGACTACGAGGACGGACACGCCGAGCCTGACCACATCTACCTCGCCAACGGCACCAATGAGGAGGTTCGCACCCTCAACGGTGTCACGACGCTCGACGACATGAACGACGGCGACGCTTCGACCTACCGTCTGACCGTCAACGTCCCCAGCCGCGGATGGTTCTACAGCTCCGTCATCAACCCCTCCGGCGGCATGGCGAAGATTGAGCGCATCTACGACGAGACCCACGGCCGTGAGCTCGATCCCGAGAACTTCTGGACTACGGCCTACGTCATGCAGGATGGTTTCGATCCTCTCGAGGAACAGCGCTTCCACATCGTCGACCTCGCCGACGGCCCCGGCGTTGTCAGCTACCTCGTCACCTTCGAGCCCATGCCCGAGGTACGTCTCGACGTCGTCAGCGTAGTCGGTGTGCCCACCGACCTGCCTCCCGTCGAGGAACTTGTCGAGGACCCCGTCACCCACTTCGACGTCACCTTCAACAAGCCCATCGATCCCCTCACCTTCGACGAGGAAGACATCGTCATCCGCTACGAAGGCCAGCAGCAGTCGTCCACACGTTTTGTTGACTCCATCGAACCCCTCGATGGCACGAACACCGCCTTCCGCATCCACACCCACAGCTTCATCAAGGACGGTGTCTACACCTTCCAGGTGCGTTCGCAGAACGTCGAGGATACCGAAGGATTCCCCGGTCAGAATGGCCGCATCGTCCGTTGGATGCTCTTCCAAGACGGCATGATCCACTTCTTCGCCGGCACATGGCCCGAAAACTCTGGTGAGGTGCTCGACTACCTCGGCGCCAGCCTCACTGAGGGCACGGCAGAGTACAGCTCCGACGTCACCCTCCAGGCCGTTCCCGCCGAAGGCTACAACTTCGAGTATTGGGCCATCGCTCCCAAGCAGGCCACGGGTCTTTCCCGCCATTACGTAGCCGATTGCGAGTTCGACGTTGAGCGCCACGGCCACGCTGTACGCTATGCTGCAGCCGACAAACCCGCGACGATCACCTCCGAAACCCAGCTCACGCCCATCGGCACCGATCCCGTCATCACCGTGCCCATGTACGACCGCAGCGACCTCCGCGCCGTCTTCAGCCGTAAGCAGTACGCCGTCCTCGTCAACTACGACGCGAAGTACGTCGATCCCGCTTACATTGAGACCCGTCTCAGCCACGGCGACGACCTCAACTTCTCCGCTGCCGGCACGCAGTTCGACTACGAGATCACCGGCTACCGCGTCACCATGGGCGATGCCGATCCCGTGCTCTACGCTACGACCGACCTCGTCGACGACGTGCTCTCACTGCCCATCACCGGCAACACCACCATCGACGTGCTCTATGCCGACCACTCCACCCAGAAGCTCCTCCTCAGCGAGAACATCGACTACACCCCCGAGGACATTGAAAGCGCCTATGTAGGTCTGTACCGCAGCTTCCGTCGCGGCATGTGGAACACCATCTGTCTGCCCGTCGACATTGCCGATCCCGCCGACGTCTTCGGCTCTGGCACCCAGGTGGCTGCCTTCACCGGCGTTGAGGGCGACGTGCTCACCTTCAGCCTCGTAGACCACATGCAGGCTCACGTGCCTTACCTCATCAGCCCGGGACGCCTCATGGCCAACTCCAAGGTTGAGGTCGGCGCATCGCAGATGATGACCTTCGCCCTCGGCGAGACCAGCATCACCACGCCCTCCGACGCCTCCGTCGTGCTCGACGGCCTGAGCCACTGCGGCACCTCGGTCAGCACCACCGCCAGCCCCGTCTTCGACTTTGTCGGTACCTACGACATCACGCCCCTTGCCCCCGCCGACGGCAACTACTACGTCTCCTCCAACACCCTCTACAACGTGGACCAGACGGCTGCCTCCGTGGGTCGCTTCCGCGCCTACTTCCACACCGATGAGGCTGCTCTCAGCGCCTTCCGTCTGGCTGTTGGCACAGGTAGCGTGGTAGGCATCGTCGACACTCCCGTCGAGGCTGTACCTCCCACCGCCATCTACGACGCTCAGGGTCGCCGCCTCGGTACAGGAGGCAAGCCTCTCTCCTCCGGCGTCTATATCATCGGTGGCCGCAAGTGCATCATCCGATAGTGTGGTCGCTCCATCCGAATAATTGACCAATGCACATCGTGTGCTAAACGCCTCGTGAGTGCCCTCAGAATCCAGCAACAATGCCGTGGCTGGTTCTGAGGGCACTCTTGGCGTTTATAGAGCGTGACCGAAGAGGGCAGTAAACGTTCGAAGCTGGTACCAATCTATTGGGGTTCCTCCAGAATTGGTGTGAACGTGCACGATCACACCAATTCGTTACGAACCAATAATTTCAAACTCTCTCAAAGATATTTCAAACTATCGCGGAGATATTTTTTTCTACTTCAAAGATATTTCAAACTATCGCGGAGATATTTTTTCCGCGCTCGCGCTGGCGGACGAAATTCCATTGCAACGCGCTCTGAAAGGTCAACGGCCGCGTGTCATAATCCTTCGCCACTTACGCCTCGGAAAACGGAAAAATAGAACAACGTTGGCGGAGTTTGTTTGCATATATACATAAAATAATGCATAAATGCGCGCGAATTGGCGGTGCGCAATCGAAAATGGCGGCTGGGCTTAAGCGGAGGTGCTCGGATGTATTTTTTTTTTCTAAATATAGATTTGCGATTTTGCGGGTGAAATATCTTCTGCAGATGCTGAAAACGCGTTTTTTTCGCGAAAACGCCGAAAAACTGCATAAAAATATTGTAAGTTACATAAACAAATATTATTTTTGCATTAGTAATGAAAGGTTTTCACCGCCTCCACGCCATATCTCGCGGAGGCGCGTGTATAAATATACGTGTACCTCGCCGGTCTCCGTCCCTTTCTTGCCCCTTCCCCCAAAACAACAAATCGTGATTATGAACAAGCGAACAACCATATTTTGTGTCCTCGCAGCTGCCATGACGACCCATGCGATGGCAGCGAGCGCCGTAGTCGCCAATCGCACTGCCGATGAAACCTACATCGTGCAGCAGACGACGAAGGTCACCGGCCGCGTGGTCGACGCGACGGGCGAACCCATCGTGGGCGCCAGCGTCGTGGAACGCGGCAACAAGACCAACGGCGTCACTACCGACGCCGACGGACGCTTCACCCTCAACGTACACAGCGCCAAGGCCGAACTCATCGTGTCGTTCATCGGCTACAACACCACCACCGTCGCCGTCAAGGATGGCTACGCCGAAGTCGTGCTCGCCGAGAGTGATACCGACCTCGAAGAAGTCGTAGTCGTGGCCTTCGGCAAGCAGAAGCGCGAAGCCTTCACCGGTTCCGCCGGCGTGGTCAAGGCCGACGTCATCACCGAGCGCCAGGTGGAGAATCCCATCGCCGCCCTCAACGGTCAGGTGGCCGGTGTGCAGATGGTCGAGGGCAACGGCCCCGGCAGCGATCCCTCCATCATCATCCGCGGCGTCAGCTCCATCAACGCCAGCAGCAAACCCCTCATCGTCCTCGACGGCTCCACCTTCAGCGGTTCGATGAGCGACATCAACCCCGCCGACATTGAGAGCATCACCGTCCAGAAAGACGCCGCCTCCAACGCCCTCTACGGTGCCCGCGGCGCCAACGGCGTCATCTTCGTCACCACGAAGAATGCCAAGCGCGGCCGTGCCACCATCAGTTTCGATGCGCGATGGGGCAGCAACGTCGACGCCAAAATCGACTACGACAAAATCACCGATCCCGGCCAGTACTACCAGACCCACTACACCGCCCTCTACAACTACTTCCGCAACTCGCAGGGCTACGACGCCTATGCCGCGTGGCAAGAGGCCAACGCTCGCCTCAGCGCCAGCTCCTCAAACGGTGGTGTGGGCATCGTCAGCATGGGAGTTCCCGAGGGCGAATACCTCATCGGCCAGAACGGTCTGCTCAATCCCCACGCCCATCTCGGCAACATCGTCAGCCACAACGGCCACGACTATCTCCTCACCCCCGACGATTGGCGCCGTGAGGGCCTCCGCAACGGCCTCCGCCAGGAGTACAACCTCAACATCAACGGCGGCAACGACGACTTCCAGAGCTACGTCAGCCTTGGCTACCTGAAGAACGAGGGCGTGTCGTTCAACAACTATTCCGAGCGTTACTCCGGCCGCATGAAGCTCGACTATCAGGCCCGTCCGTGGCTCAAGGTCGGCACCACCGGCAGCTTCAGCCACCAGAACTACGACGGCCAGAACAACATGTTCAGCGTCGTCCACGACATCGCTCCCATCTACCCCGTCTACATCCGCGACGCCCAGGGCAACATCCTCACCGACAGCCACGGCAAGATGTACGACTACGGCGACGGCCTCGTCACCGGTGTGCCGCGTCCCGTCTATGTGTCGCAGAATGCTGCGCAGGACGATATGGGATCCGTCTATCGTTCCAGCTCGAACAAGTGGGGCCTCCTCGGTTACGCCGACTTCATCCTGCCCTACGACTTCAAGGTGACGGTCAACGCCTCGTTCTATGATGCTGAGCAGCGCGACAACATCGCCCCCTATCCCTACTACGGTTTCTATGCCCAGACGGGTGGTTACTCGCAGGTGGGCCACGACCGCCAGACCGACTTCAACACCCAGCAGCTCCTCAATTGGGGCCATCAGTACGGCGAGCACAACGTCAGCGCCCTCCTCGGCCACGAGTACTACTTCAGCGGCTACAACTACCTCTCCGGCACGAAGGATCAGTTCTACGACTTCGACACCAACATCGAGCTCGACGGCCTTCTCTCCACCAATTCCACCACGTCCTACACCACGCACTACAACGTTGAGGGTTACTTCCTCCGCGCCATGTACGACTACGCCAGCCGCTACTACCTCAGCGGCAGCTATCGTCGCGACGGTTCCAGCCGCTTCTCGCGCGAGAATGGTCGTCGCTGGGGCAACTTCTGGAGCGTCGGCGGAGCGTGGATCATCAGCAAGGAGAAGTTTATGGCGGACACCGCCGATTGGCTCAACATGCTGAAGCTCAAGATCAGCTACGGTTCGCAGGGTAACGACGGCATCGGCGACTACCTCTACACCGACACCTATAACTACGCCTCCACATCCGGCAAACCCGCCTACACCTTCGCCGGCCTCGGCAACAAGGACATCACGTGGGAGACCAACGGCAACTTCAACGTCGGCCTTGAGTTCGACCTCTTCCAGAGCCGCCTCAGCGGTGGGGTGGAGTACTACCGCCGCAAGACCACCGACATGCTTCTTCAGGTCAAGCTGCCCTGGTCATCGGGCGTGACGGGCTACTACGACAACGTCGGCGACATGCTCAACGAGGGCTTTGAGTTCAACCTCAGCGCCTCCCTCATCCGTACTGCGCACGTCAACTGGACGGTCGACTTCAACCTCTCCCACAACCGCAACGAGGTCGTCTATCTCAACGACGACAACAAGGGCACCGTCATCGACGGCCACGCCGGCTACAAGAGCGGCACGAAGTTCATCAGCGAGGGTCTGCCCCTCTACACCTGGTACATCAAGCGCTATGCCGGCGCCGACGCCAACAACGGTCAGGCCCTTTGGTACGTGAAGGGCGATGACGGCCAGCTCACCACCACCAATTCGTGGGACGCCGCCAGCTACTTCCTCTGCGGCGACGCCAATCCCCGCATGTACGGCGGCTTCGGCACCAACTTCAGCGCCTACGGCTTCGACCTCAGCGTCAACTGCCTCTATTCCCTCGGCGGAAAAGTCTACGACTACGGCTATGCCGACCTCATGTGCAACCCCTACGGCGGATGGACGGGTACGGCCTACCACAAGGACGTGCTCCGCTGCTGGACACCCGAGAACACCACGACCGACATCCCGCGTTGGCAGTATGCCGACGCCGACTACAGCGCCATCTCCGACCGTTTCCTCACCTCCGCCAACTCCCTTACGCTGAAGAACATCTCGCTCGGCTACACCTTGCCTCAGAACGTTGTTCGTCGTCTGCAGCTCACGAAGCTCCGCTTCTACGCCTCGGCCGACAACATCTTCTACTGGACGGCGCGCCGCGGTCTCGATCCCCGCAACAGTTTCGGCGGCGAGGCCAGCGCCACCGGCTACAGCCCCATCCGCACCATCAGCGGCGGAGTATCCATCAATTTCTAAACTGACACGCACGCAATCATGAAACACTCTGCATTACTTCATATTCTCCTCGGTTGCAGCCTGTCAGCAGCCACCCTCACCTCCTGTCTCCAGGAACTCGATCCCACCCGCTACGTCACCAAGGAGCAGATGGAGGCATCGCCCACCAGCCTTGCCGGACAAAACAACGCCATGGCCGCATCGATGATGAACTACGGCGGCAGCTACTCCATGGCTGGCTATCCCGCCATGATGCTCTGGCGCGACGCCCTCTGCGACCAACTCCCCATCTATAGCGACACCTACGACTATTTCAACGTGCCTACGCGATACATGGGCGACGGCGGTCTCTACAGCGACTATTGGTGGCAGTACTACAACACCATCCACCAGGCCAACCTCCTCATCGGTCTCATCGATTCCGCCACCAGCGATCCTACCTCCCGCCGCTATCTCGGCAACGGCCTCGGCTACCGCGCCTGGGCCTACCTCGAAGCCGCACAGATGTGGGAGTTCCGACGCTGCGGCGTTGCCACGCTCGACAATTATGCCGAAGAGAACCACCTCTGGGGACTCACCGTGCCCATCGTGACCGAGAAGACCACCATCGACGCCACGCGCCACAATCCGCGAGCACCCTTCCACACCATGATGCGCTTCATCAACGACGACCTCTGCCGCGCCGCCGAAGCTCTCCAAGGCTACGAGCGCTCGAGCGTCAACGAGATGAGCCCCGTCGTCATCGATGCCCTCCAAGCCCGCTTTTGGATGCTCCTCGCCAGCCGTTTCGAACAGGACGAGACGCTCCTCGCCACCCAACTTTCCCACGAGGGCGACAACGATGGCTACCGTCCGCTCGCCATCACCACCGCCGCCGACTGCTACCGTCGCGCCGCCGAGGCTGCCCAACGCGCCATCGACGCCAGCGGCCAACCCATGACGCGCGACGAGTGGTACAACGCCTCAACGGCCTTCAACACCGTCCACCCCTCGTGGATCTTTGGCATCATGATGAACGCCGACGACAACAAGGGCGAGGATTGGAAGAACTTCGTCAGCTTCATGAGCCCCGACGCCACCTTCGGCGTTGCCAACGCCACCTACGAAGCCATGCGCCTCTGCGATGCTAACCTCTACAGCCTCATTCCCACCTCCGACTGGCGCCGCGACACCTGGATCAGTCCCGATGACGCTGGCAATTCCGAGGCCGCGAGCCGCTATCCCACCATCCTCAGCGGCAGCGACTTCGCTCTCCTGCCCGCCCTCACCGGTCTCAAGTTCCACCCCAAAGCCGGAGCTGCCGATTCCTACAAGGAAGGAGCCGCCATCGACCTGCCCATCATCCGCGTCGAAGAGATGTACTACATCCTCGCCGAGGCCCTCGCCATGACCGATGGCATAGCTGCCGGAGCCGCCGTGCTCGACAACTTCACCAACACCTTCCGCTACACCGACGGCTCCTTCGAGTGTCCCACCGACTACATCGAACACTTCCTCACCGCGCTCCTCCAGCAGAAGCGCATCGAGTTCTGGGGTGAAGGCGTTGTCTTCTAGGACTACAAGCGTCTTCGCCGCGGCATCCTCCGCAAATACGAGGGCAGCAACCATCCCGAGGCTTACCAGTACAACTCGCCCGCCGATGTTTGTGCGCGCTGGCTCAACATCTACCTCCCCTCGAAGGAGTACAACTACAACGAATCCATCGTCCGCAACCCCGACCCCTCCTACGTTGAGGGAATGGAGTATTAGCCACATGAAAATGTGAGAATGTGAAAATGTGAAAATGGATACAATTATGAAACTACACCATAATATATTTTATGTGTTGGCGCTGACGGTATTCGCAGCCTGCACCACAGAAGAGACGTTCCTGCCCGGTCCCGATGTGGCGGCCGGATGCCAGAATGTGCATTTCGACGCTGCCAACGAAACGCTGAAGATGCTTTCGCCCACCGATGCTGAGCGCAGCGTGACGCTCACCCTTGTCCGCGAGAGCGGAGGCGGCGAACTCACCGTTCCTGTAGAACTCGTCAGCGCCAGCGAGGGCATGACGGTAGCGCCCTCCGCCACCTTTGCCGCGGGCGCCACCACGACGACCATCGAGGTCACCGCGCCCCAAAACGTCAGCGAGGGCACGTCCTACAACTACGAGCTCCGTCTCGCAGGCGAACAGGTGAATCCCTACATCGCCGGAGCCACGATATTCTCCGGCAGCATCAGTTTCCCCAAGACCTACGACTTCCGCATGTGGTACAGCGATGCCTCTGGCAGTAGCATGGCATCGACCTACGGTTACTTCCGCCAGACGGGCTTCGACCTCGGCGACGGACGCCTCCTTATGAGCGACTTCCTCCACAGCGGCACCGACGTTTGGCTCATGTATCCCGCCGGTGCCGACTACACCGCAGAGGCCACCATCACCACTTCGCCCTCGTACGTTGAGGACGACACCGACTATCCCGGCTGCGTCCAGGTGTATGCCTACGACCAACCCTCCGACACCTACACCGTCTTCCGCCCCTACGGCGAGGGCAGCGTGCTCACCGCCACAGATCTCTGCTTCTACTACGGCGATGGTTACACGGGCTACAATCCGGCTACGGGTTCCGGCTACATCGCAGTGATGGAGGTGAACTTCAACGTGGACTCCACCGTGAAGTATTGGGGTGCCTTCCAGTTCCGTGCGCTCACCGCCGACAACGTGGGCGATTACGACTTCTCTGAGCCCGACTTCGGCATTGCGCCTCCGCTTGCCGCCGACGGCACTGTGCTCACGATGAAGGCGCGTCTCGTGCAGAACAATCTCGAGTTCAACGCCTTCCAGAACATCTCCGCCACCGTCTGCGACGAAGGTACCGCGCTGCAGTTCGACCACTTCATGAACACCGACTACTCCTTCAAGCTCACCCACAACCTCAACGGTACGTTTGCCATCACTTCCGACATCGGTTATCAGGCAACGTGGGAGTATCGTTTCCGCAATCCCGACACCGACGAGTGGTATCTGTTCTATCCTTCGGGCCTCGACGACTACGACCTCGGCTTCGTGGTGAACCTCAACAACGCCCTCAATGCCTGGGACGTTGCGGGCCATCGCATCCGCATCACTCTCGCTGAAACCTTCAGCAGTCCCGACTTCCACGACACCACCGACGACTACCTCGAACTGACGTGGTAGGATATTGCAACGACTCATTTATTTATATATATAAACAAAATTCAAAGTACTTATGAAGAAGATTTACTCACTCGCCTTTGTGGTGGCCATGACGATGGTGCCCACGATGGCTATGGCGCAGGATGAGGCTCCCGAAGAGCAGCCCGTCAGCGTCGAAGAACTCAACGGCCACTGGCTCTTCCAGGGCGTGGCCAACGACTGGCAGGGACTTGGCGTAAAGTTCCCCACCTTCTACGACATCACCCTCAACACCATCAAGGGTGAGACGAATGTCACCATGACCGGCTTCATCGGCGACCTCTATCCTTGGGTTGACGAAGATTACCCCGCTGCCATCAACTACGAAGGTGTGTGGAATCCCGAAGACCAGACCATCACTTTCACCAACACCGGTTGGGACACCTACGTCGAGGACTTCCGCTACGACATCTACGTGTTCTACGTGAAGTTCCAGGCTCACAAGGTCGACGGCAAGATTTGGCTCAACATGGTCGAGGACACCTACGAAGTCCTCGACGATAATGACCAGCCCACCGGCGAGACCGCCCAGTCGCTTTGCACCCTCGTGGTCTACGACTATTGGGACAGCTCTTGGGAGACCACGGGCAACTACGGCTACGACCTCGGCGGCACGCTCAACCGCTACTATGCCGGCAGCAACGAAGAGGGTCTTCACACCTTCGTCTACAACGATGCTGAGGGCAACGAACAGACCATGGCCTTCAACGCCGAGAAGTGTGACCTCAACGGCGACGGCGTGGAGAACGAATACCGCTTCGTCAGCGACGACCTCACCATCTATGCTTCAGAAAGAGGCTATCGCGAGGGTCGCAGCCAGGTGGTTACGGGTCTGACGCTCGAATATAGCTACGATGAGGCTACGGACGCTGGTTATTGGTCCAACTACGACGGCGTCTACAACGTGCAGTGCGTCTTCGATAAGGACGGCAACTACATCACCGACGTCGATCTCGCCGTGGTTGATCCCAGCAAGAATCTCGACTTCGTGATGTACGATCTCCGCATCGTCAAGGGCCAGTATGTTCCCGTTGATCCTGTAGGCGTCGAGGCTCCCATTGCAGTTCCCACCGCTCAGGCCGCAGCCTACAACCTCGCCGGTCAGCGCCTCAAGGACACCTATGCCAGCGGCCTCTTCATCCAAAATGGAAAGAAGACCATCAAATAAGCATCTGCACATTCTCGCAACTTATTAACTAATATCTCAAAACCCATGAAGAAAATTACTGCAATTTTCCTCTTCTTTGCCGCCCTCTTCGGCGTGCAGTCGGCATGGGCAGCGGGCACTTTCACCGGCGACCGTCGGGCGCTCTGTATCTACATGAGCTTTGCCGACGCTAACGTCTCTACCGCCGATGAATGGACCCGCCAGCTCAATGGCATCGACTACAAGCCCAATGGTGGTGTAGGTTCCGTGCGCGACTATTTCTACGATATGTCGTACGGACAGTTCAACCTCCAGTTCGACTGCCTCCCCTACACCGTCAGCGGCAATCGCAGCACCTACGCTGCCACCAGCGCCAGCACAAACACTGGCAAGTTCGCTCCTGCTCTCACTGCAGCCCTCAACGGTCTTTACCAGGACGGCACTCTCACCGACGAGATGATTGCCCGTTACGACTGGGACAACGACGGCTTCGTTGATCAGGTAGTTGTCATTTATGCCGGTCCTGCGGGTCAGAACATGAGCCAAAGCGGCTACATCCGCAGCCACGAGAGCGAAATGACGACCCTCACCCTCGGCGGCAAGAAGTTCTGCACCTACGCTGCCTGCGCCGAGACCCGCACCGACCTCAAGACCATCGATGGTATCGGCGGTGTGACCCACGAAATCGTGCATTGCTTCGGCCTGCCCGACTTCTATGGCACCTACGGCAGCTCGCAGTCGTCGACCTACACCGGTATGGACGGCTTCTGGGACCTCATGGACCTCGGTACTTACAACGGCGACGACTACAATGGTACCATTCCTCCCCAGATGACCTCCTTCGAGCGTTGGGTGGCAGGATGGATCACCCCCACCGTGCTCGACGCCAATACCGACGTTACCGGCATGCGCCCCATGATGGAGGCTGCCGAGGCTTACGTTATATATAATAAGGAGTCGGCTGCTGTCAGCGGCAGCATTGCAAAGTTCCCCGAAGACGGCCAGTACAAGGAGTTCTTCCTTCTCGAAAACCGCAAGAGCAACTCTTCCTACGCCGGCAACGGCCGCCAGTGGGACAGCCCCATCGGTACGTTCAACGGTATGCTCGTGGTTCACGTTGACTTCAACGAGGGCCAGTGGAACAGTACTTCGCCCAACGGCACCGTCAGCCATCAGCGCATGACCATCGTGCCTGCCGACGGCAACCTCAACAACGCTTACGCCAACTACATCAGCGGCAGCCTCGCAGGCGACGTCTGGACCTCCGGCACTGTGAAGCCCATGGACGTATTCAACGGCGCAAGCCCGCTCGAATGCTCCGTCGGCAGCATCGCCGTACAGAACGATGGTACCCTCAACTTCAGCTTTGTGACCAGCGGAAAACTCACTGAGTACGAAGACCTCCGCATGGAGGCCGGCTACTTCCGCAGCTCCAACGCTGACGACGTCAAGGACGGCGCGCAGTTCATCGTTACCAATCCCTGGGGTTGGGCCATCTGCGAACCCTACTACTACTCCGACGTGAATCCCCAGACTTCATGGGGCCAGTATCCCGCCAATAAGGCCAATGCCGTAGTCGGTGCACCCATCGATGGCAACGAGTCCTACAACGGCGCTGTCAACACTCCCGGCAGCCCCTACGTATTCCAGCTCGAAGACGCTGGCGACGGCAAGTTCTACATTAAGGACACCGCCACGGGCAAGTATCTCCACGGCTACTACGCTGCCTTCAACGGCACTAACCGCTACGCCATGGACGAGACCGAGACGCCCCAGTCTGTCTGGAACGTGGAGTACAACGAGGAGTACAACGGCGGTGAATACTACATCACCACCACTGCCAACGGCAAGAACGTTTATCTGACCGAGGTCAGCTCGGCTTCGGCCTTCAACAATGGCACGTTCGACGAGAACCAGAAGGAAAACTGGTCCGTACGCGAGTCGACCACTTACACCCTCGCCCTCTTCTTCAAGCAGGCTCCCTCGACCGAACCCGCTGCAAAGGGTGTCTACAACCGCGTGGCAAACACCGCTGTTGAGGCTGGCAAGGTCTACACCATCTTCAACTACTGGGGCTGGACTCCCGTAGAGTGGAACGGCGGCAGTGCCTACACCGCAGCAGCTCTTGGTGACGAAGGCACCGTGGACTACACCAACGGCAACTACGACGGCAGCGTCAATGCTACCGGACGCCCCACCGAGTTCCTCTTCGAGGATGCTGGCGAAGGCAAGTTCTACATCAAGGACCTCGCCACTGGCAAGTATCTCTATGCTCCCAGCCGCACCACGCTCGCCCAGAGCGACGAAGTGGATGCTGCCAACACCGCTTACAAGTGGAGCGTAGTTGCTACCGGCACCGACGGCAACGAAGTGGAAATCGTCACCACCGTCAATGGCAGCAACGCCTACATCGACATGAAGAACTCCAGCGACTGGTCTTCCTACACCTTCACGGCGCAGACCTCCGGCAGCTTCGCTAACCTCTATCTCTATCAGCGCGTAGCTGGTCAGAAGGTGGTTACCGAAGGCGGCGAAGAACCCGAACCTGGTCCCGAACCCGAAGCTGTGGTCTACACCAAAGCTCAGACGAGCGCTGACGTGAAGGATGGCGACACCATTCTCCTCATCAACAACAACGGCTATGCCTACGGCCTCTACGATTCTTACTATGGTTCTACGGCCAGCGTGGGCGTCAACCTCTCCGACGGCGGCAATACCTACAACGGTGCTGTCAACGGCAGCGGTCTGCCCTACGAACTGACACTCGAGGCTACCGATGGCGGATACTACATCAAGGACGGCGGCAAGTATATGTTTGCCACCTACTACAGCGACGACTTCTACTACGTTGACCTCTACAGCGATCCCACTGATGCTCCCGTTTGGCAGTTCGACATCGTCGACGGTGTGGCCGACATTACGGCTACGGTCAACGGTGTGAAGCTGTGGCTGACGATGCAGAGCTTCACCGATGGCGCTACCGACTACACCATCCGTCCCTACAACAACTACACCATCGGCGTGTTTGTGAAGGGTAACGGCGAAGGCGGCGAAATCGTTGAACCCGAACCCGAGCCCGAGCCTGTGGAAATCAACACCGAAGGCACGTATGTGCGCATCACTTCGCCCGACGAACTCCAGAAGGGCGACGAGGTGCTCTTCGTCTACGAAAACGGCGGCCTCGCCATGGGCGATGTGCTGGCCGACGGCTATAACTTCGCTCCCGTGAGCGTCTCTGTCGCTGGTGGCGTCTACAATGGTGCTGTCAACGCTGAGGGAGCTCCCTACGGCTACATCGTTGACCGCGACGGCGATGCTGTCTTCTTCCAGCAGGCTGTGAGCCAGAAGTGGATCAGCGAAATGAACGATGGCACTTATTCCTACATGACGCTCGACGACGCTTCGGCGCTCGACTTCAACGTCACCGTGGCTGCCAGTGGTACGGCGGCGCTCAACTTCACGAGTTTCAAGGGCAACGCGATGTTCGTGACTTACTACGCCAGCTACAGCGACTTCGAATTCTCCATGACTTCGTGGGGCGACTCTCCCAACTTCGCCATCTACAAGCGTCTGGAACTTGGCGAGAACGACCGCATCGCCTTTGCCGCTCCCAGCCAGTATAGCGTTGTGGAGGAGACTCCCATCGAAGCTTGGCGCAACAATACGGCGGCTCCCGAGGTCGGCGAGTCCTTCCTCATCCTTTCTGAGAACGGTTGGTGGGGTATGACCACGACTGCTGCTAATGTTTCTGTAGGTGGTCCCGGCCACGACGGCGAATACAAGGGCGAGCTCGACGGCGCAGACCTCCTCGCTACCTTCACCCGCACGGCCGAGGGTTACATCCAGTGCAGCAACGGCAAGTACCTGACCGTCACCGCCAGCGGTAGCGGCAACCGTGCCACCTACACGCTCTCGTTCGCCGATGCTCCTTCTACCGCATGGACCTTTGCCACCAACGGCCAGTATCAGCGTCTTTCAGCTCGCGTGAACAACCGTAGCGTTTACCTCAGCAGTCCTACCGCAGAGCGTGGTGGCTTCAGCATGACGACTTCGGGCCGCAACGTCAGCATCTTCCGTTACATTGACAAGATTGTGCAGACCAACTGGTACGATGTTCCCGCTCTCGCCATCCACGTTGAGCAGGGCGCTGCAGCCATCTGCGCCGCCGATGCTTACCAGCTTCCCGCAGGTCTCACGGCGTCTTACATCGCAAATGGTGATGAGGGTCTTGTGAAGGTGGCTCACTACACCGCCGGTGATGTTGTTCCCGCAGGAACTCCTCATCGAGGGTGAGAGCGGCGACTACAGCGCACGCATCTACAACATGACTGAGAGCGGCACGATGACCATCGTCTATGGCGACGAGAACCTCCTCGAGGGTACTCGCAACGCCGATGGCTTCACCGCTTCTGCCCGTCAGAACGTATGCTATTACGGCCTCATCGAGGGCGAGAGCGGCTATGGTTTCTACGGCGTAGACAACGAGTGCAGCGCATTCCCCATCGCTGAAGGCCTCGCTTACCTCGCCACCGATGAGCAGGTTCGCGGATACCTCGTTCCCGACTTCGCCGTGGCTCCCTACACTTGGATTGGCAACGTTGTCCTCCCCGCCGAGGTGGCTCGCATCGACGACCTCCTCAGCGTCGACGTTGAGTTCCAGTATGCCGAGACCGTCACCACTTCGGGCTTCGGTGTGCTCGGTGTCATCTACGAGTCGAACGGTAATCCCTACGCCGTCGTCCTCGATGGCCAGTTCGGCGATGTGGAGTACAACGGCAACGTGGCTACCATCACGTTCCAGAAGATCTCCGACCTCAACGAATCTCTGCAGAAGAGCGTTAAGCACATCGTTGCTTCCCGCATTGGCGCTATGAAGGTGGAAGACTCTGCCCGCCTCTACATCTGTGGCAAGAGTTTCCGTGTCAACGACACCCTCTACACTCCCGCCATCAGCCGCGACTACGATTGCACCGCCGGCACCATCACGGGCATCGACAGCTCTCTTCCCTCTTCCCTCTTCCCCTCTACCTCCTACGATCTCACCGGTCGTCGCGGTCGAACCAATGCGCACGGCATTGTCATCGGCAGCGGAGTGAAGGTCATCAAGTAATTCTGCTCCTCCTCTCCTCTGTGAGAAATGCATAAAGCCTCTCGCAGAGGGATGCATAAATAGGGATTGCCGTTAAATTCTTTGAATAAAACGGCAATCCCTTTATTATTTTTGCTCCACATGCCCCTTGTTTTCAGAAATTTTCGTACCTTTGCGCGCAAACAATAATAGCGCTCAAAAAATGAAAAGAATCATCTCCCTCCTAATCCTTTGCATCGCTATCTGCGCCGCCACCCTCAACGCCGCGGCCGCACCCTTTGAGCCCGTTGCGGGCCAAACCTACCAGTTCTTCAACACCACCGCCGAGGCATTCTTCTCGACGACGCCCGTCACCGTCGACGGAAGCCTCAAGGCCTTCTCCTTCCAGAAGGAGGCCGCGCCCCTCACCATCACCGTCGTCGAGGGCGGCACCGCCACCGTGCCCGCCGTCACCATCCAGCTTGCCGACGGCCGCTACGTAGGCGCTTCGACCGCCAACACCTGGGACGTCATCGCCTCCGCCGAGCCCTACACCTGGACCATCAAGGAGGTGAAGACCAACAGCAACACCTACTACATCTACGATACTGCGAACCAGCAGCTCGGCAACTCCGGCAACGCAAAGCTCGGCAACGGCATCTTCCGCGGCAAGTCGTCGAGCCACAACGTCTGGGCCATCCAGCCCTACGTCGCCGTCGAGCCCATCCGCTACGAAGTCAGCGTCACCGGCCTCGATGAAGCTGCAGGCGGACTCGTCTACAACGGCCAGCAGTACCTCGGCGGCAGCATCATCTCCTCCGTCGACGAACTCACCACCGGCCTCGTCAGCCCCATCTTCGTTGCTGGCCATCAAGCCTCCGTCAGCCTCGCCGACCTGCGCTTCACCGTGGCCTACCGCGAGAATAGGGTAGAGCAGAACCCCGCCGCCATCACCGCGCTCCTCGACCGCATCGACACCAGCCACACCCTCTCAAAGCGCATCATCACGCGCCTCGACGAAAACCTCTTCACCGCCGACGGACACGAGCAGTTCACCATCTGCGGCACCACCATCAGCGGCTCGAGCCCCGTCGCCATCGCCACGGGCGTCAACTGGTTCCTCAACCACCGTCTCCACGTCAATCTTGCGTGGAACCAGCTCGCCGCAGATTTCTCCCAAATTGACTTCCCCGACACTTGGACCGCGGAAATCGAAACCCACACCTGCGACGCCGACTACCGCTACTACCTCAACTACTGCACCTTCGGCTACTCCATGACCACCTGGACGTGGGAGCGTTGGCAGCAGGAAATCGACTGGATGGCCCTCCACGGCATCAACATGCCCCTGCAGATCATCGGTCTCGAAGAGGTGTGGCGCCGCACCCTCCGCGCCTACAACTACACCGACGCTGAGGCCAAGGCCTTCGCCGCCGGTCCCGCCTTCACCGCATGGTGGGGCATGAACAACCTCGAAGGCTGGGGCGGTACGCAGGACGACGCCTGGTTCGACCGTCAGGCCGACCTCGCCCGCAAGATCGGCGACCGCATGCGCCAACTCGGCATGCAGCCCGTCCTCCCTGGCTTTGCCAGCACCGTGCCTCACGACTTCACCAAGAAGAACCCCGCCTACGCCACCGAGAGCCAGGGCAACTGGGGCTCTACCTTCGTCCGTCCCTTCATCATGGACCCCACGAGCGCCAAGTTCCAGGAGGTTGCCGCCACGTACTATAAGGCCCTCGCCGAGGTCATGGGCACCTCGAAATACTACAGCATGGACCCCTTCCATGAGGGCGGCGCCATCAGCAGCGGCAAGTACGCCGAGGGCTATCGCGCCATCTACGACGCCATGAACGACTGCTGCGGCTCCGACACCCGTTGGGTCATCCAGCAGTGGCAGTGGGCCGGCTATCAGGGTACGAGCCTCACCGCCGTTCCCGCTGGTCGCCTCGTCGTTCTCGACCTCTTCAGCGACGGCAATCCCGCCTTCGACCGCTACGCCGGCTACGCTCCTCAGCACGCCGTCTACTGCACCATTCCCAACTTCGGCGGACGCACCGGTTTCATGGGCCGTCTGCCCAAGATGGCCGACAACTACTTCACTTACAAGAAGAAGTACCCCACAACCGTTCACGGCATCGGCGCAGCCCCCGAGGCCATCGAGCAGACTCCCGTGGCCTACGACCTCCTCTTCGAACTCCCCTGGATGAACGGTCAGCAGCCCGACACCAAGGCTTGGATGGAGGACTACGTCAGCGCTCGTTACAGCTTAGAAGCCGGCGCCTCCGTTCCCGACGGTTCATCGTCGGGCACCACCCCCGCCTATGATGCTTGGGAGAAGCTCCGCGCCACCGCCCTCAACAACACCACGACCCTCCAGGGCCCCCACGAGGCTGTGATGTGCGGTCGTCCTTCGCTCACCGTCGACAAAGTCAGCGCATGGGGCGGAAGCGACATCTTCTACGACACACAGAAGTTCCTCGCCGCCACCTACGACCTCCTCAACGCTGCCGAGGCCATCGGCACCAGCGGAAGCGTGGGCGCCAACAACATGAGTTACGACCTCTGCGACATCGTGCGTCAGGCCATGAGCGACTACTCCAAGTCGCTCCTCGCTTCGGTCAAGTCCGCCAACGACAAGAAGAACACTGAACTCTTCGCTCAGCGTCGCGACAAGTTCCTCCAGCTCATCCTCGACACCGACCGCCTCCTCGGCACCAACCGCATGTTCCGCCTCGGCAACTGGACCGAGACCGCCCGCCGTGCCGCTGCCGAAATCCAGGGTGCAACGACTGCCACGCCCGATTGGTACGAACTCGACAACGCCCGCACCCTCATCACCACGTGGGGCGACAAGGGCGCCAGCGATTGGGGGCTGCGCGACTACAGCTACCGCCAGTGGCAGGGCCTCCTCAGCGACTACTATTACCCCCGTTGGCGCTACTGGTTCGACCACGACATGAAGGCTCCCACCGCAGGATGGTTCTACAGCGAATGGAACTGGGCACATGAACTCCAGAATCCCGCCGCTCCCGATGCTGCAGCACAGAGCATCGACCAGTGGGGCGCTGCAAAGAAGGGCACGGAGCTCAAGGCCGAGCGCACCTACTACAGCCCCGACCCTGTGGGCTCGACCCTCAACATTGCCTGCGAGATCCTCAATAGCTACATTCTCCCCATCACGTTGTCCAACAACACCACGTTCTACGCTTATCGCGGTCTCGACCACGCCCTCACCGCCAAGCTCACCATTGCCGTTGAGTCCGAGGCCACAGAGATTGCCCAGCCCTTCGACGTAGCCACCACCGACATCGCCACCTTCGCCATCGACTTCAACAACGACGGCGACTACGATGACCCCGGCGAACTCCTCGACGCAGCATCTCTTGCCTCTTCCCCCTCACCTCTTACCTCCGCTGCCCTCGTCATCCCCGACGACGCCAAGTGGGGCACCAAGGTAAAGGCCCAGCTCACCCTCACCGACGGCACCATCATCACCTACCGCTACAGCCTCCCCATTCCCCCCGATGCCCTTCGTCGCGCTTCCGTCGATCCCTCCGTCGTCACCATCTACGACCTCCAGGGCCGCCGCGTTCCCGCCAACTGCCAGAAGGACACCACCACCTCCTCCCCCCGCGTCTTCATCGAGGGCCGTCGCCGCATCCTCCATCATTGATGCTGCGCCTCTCTCCACCGCTGAAGCTGCCTCTCGGGTGTGAAACGGAGCGATACAACACAACATGACCAAACGAAAAAAGACTACACGAAAGAAGCGCCAGAGAAGCCTGACGACCCGGTTCAAGAACTGGACGCGGGCGCTCTGGCGCCGCTACCGCTGGAAGTGTCTGGCGGCCGTCGTCGTGTTGTGCCTCGCCATGGTGCCCGTCGTCCGCCTGATTGGTGAATACACACGCCCCGTGCGCCGCGCCGTCGTCACCTCGGCCGACTACAACGGCATCGACGTCTCGAAGTATCAGGGCACCATCAACTGGACGAAGGTGGCAGAGGACCGCAAGGTGCAGTTTGTCTACATCAAAGCCACCGAGGGCGCCACGAAGACCGATTCGCGCTATGCCGAAAACCTCCGCAAAGCCCGCGCCGCCGGTCTCAAGGTGGGCAGCTACCACTTCTTCGTCAGTTTCCGCACCGCCGAACAGCAGTTCGACAACTTCCGCCGCCACGTGCCCCGCGACAAGCAGGATCTCCTCCCCGTCGTCGACGTCGAGGAGGCTGGCAACCGCACCGCCCAGCGCGACAAACTCCAACAGGAGCTTCAGCGCTTCATGGATCTCGTGCGTAAGGAGTACGGCCGCTATCCCATCCTCTACAGCCAACACGGTTTCTACAACCAGATGCTCGCCCCCGAGTTCAACCGCTACCACATCTTCATTGCCCGTTACGGCCAGCGCGCCCCTAAGCTCAGCGGCGGCTGCAAATACTCCATCTGGCAGTTCTCCGAGCAAGGCCACATCAACGGTATCCGCGGCAACGTAGACCTCGACCGCTTCGCCCCCGGCATCGACCTCGCCGACATCGAACTGTAGCGAAACATGATTCTCGCCATTGCCGAACTGTAGTGGCGCATCCATCTTCGATCTCACCTCAATCATCATGGAAATACTGATACCTCTTGTTGCGGCGCTGCTGCCTGTGGCGCTCATGTTCTTCTACATACATCATAAAGACGCGGGACAGCCGGAGCCGCCGAAGTGGCTCTGGAAGGCGGGATGGTATGGCGTCTTGTCGGCGCTAGCGGCCATCATCGTCGGACTGTTCATTCCGGAGCCTGAGGGCTTTACGGAGGAAGGGGTGAATACCGTCGGCGGGGCGCTGTATATGGCGTTCTGTGGTGCGGCGATTCCCGAGGAGGCGTGCAAACTGCTGATGCTTTGGCTGCTGTTGCGCAAAAACCCGTTCTTCGACGAGCATCTGGACGGCATCGTCTATGCGGCCTGTGTGGGCCTAGGCTTCGCGGGGTTGGAGAATATCTTCTACCTCTTTGGCAATCTGGAGAACATGACTTCTGTGGCCATCACGCGCGGGCTGTTCTCCATCCCTGGCCATTTCTTCTTCGCTGTGGCTATGGGCTACTTCTTCTCGCTGGCGCATTTTGCCAGCTACACCGAGCGTCAGCGCAGACTCAATTATGTGTTGGCCTTCATCGTGCCGATGGTGCTCCACGGCATCTACGATGGACTTCTGATGGTGTCGTCGGCCAGCGAGGCGTTGGCTGTGCTGTGTATGGCTGTGTTCCTCTACTTTTGCTACAAGTTGCAGAAGAAGGGTCGCGAGCGCATCGCCATCATGAAGCAGAAGGACGGCTGGTGATGCGCCAGGCGAATGGCTCTTCAATTGTGCCGTACGACTCATATAATATAATAACGCGCGCGGGAAGTGATGTTTGGTCACTTCCCGCGCGTTTGTGTGGTTGGCGCTGTGCTAAACTTAGCTCCTATAAATCTCATGCTTTGGCCTTCTGCTCCTCGAGGAGGGTGAGGGCGTCGTTGAGGAGGCGACGCTGGGCCTGAAGTTGCTGCTGGAGGCGGCGGCGCTCGATGATGAGTTCTTCGATCTCGCGCTTGCTGCGGTAGTGGAAGGCGAGGGCGGCGGGAATGGCGGTGGCCACGGCGCCGAGAAGGAATGCGGTGGTTTTCTTCATGTCTGTATAAGTTGTTTAGTGGTTTGGTTGTTTAGTAGGTTTGTGGTTTGCTGTTTTAGCACGCACAAAACCACTAATAAACCACTAAACCACTAAATCACTATTATCCCAGCGTGTAGGTCTCTACGCAGCTGAAGCGGTCGGTGCCCTGGGGCTCGATGTCGACCCACTTGCAGGTGGCGGGGAAGAGGACGGTCTCGCCGGCCTTGAGGGTAGTCTCGTTGCCCTGGTCGTCGCGGAGGCGTGCTTCGCCTTCGTAGCAGATGAGGATGGCGAAGGAGTCAACGTCGGCGTATTCGGCGCGGAGGGGCTCGGTGAGGTGGTAAACGCTGGTGGTGAACTGGGGGCAGCTCTCGAGCTGGATGCGGGCGTTGTCGCGGTCCTCGTAGTGGGTGCGATAGTCGCCGCGGCTCTTGAAGTTGAGGGCCTCGCGGGCTTCGGCGGTGTGGAGCTGACGGGTGTTGCCCTGAGCGTCGCGGCGGTTGAAGTCGTAAACGCGGTAGGTGAGGTCGGAGCTCTGCTGCACCTCGATGATGAGGTTGCCGGCGCCGATGCTGTGGATCTGGCCTGCGGGGATGAAGAAGCAGTCGCCCACCTTGGTCTCATACTTTGCCATCACGTCTTCGAGACGGTTCTCGGCCATCACCTGGTCGTACTCCTCGACGGTGAGGTCGCGCTTGAAACCGCTGTAGAGGGTTGCGCCTTCGTGAGCACCAACGAGGTACCACATCTCGGTCTTGCCGAAGGGTTTGCCGGCTACGCGCTGTGCCATGGCATCGTCGGGGTGCACCTGGATGCTGAGGGCGTCGTCGGCGCTGATGAACTTGATGAGGAGGGGGAAGTTGGTGCCGTTGACCTCGTAGTTCTTCTTGCCTACGAAGTCAGCGCCTAACTTCTCGATGAGCTGTGCGAGGGTCCAGCCGTCGAACTCGCCGCCTACGACGGGAGTTTCGTCGCCGGGAACGCCGGAGATTTCCCAGCTTTCGCCGATGGTATCCACGCCCTCGATGTGCTTGAGGGCTACGATGTCGCGTCCGCCCCAGATGGGGGACTTCATTACTTCTTTAAACTTGAACATTTTATTAGGTCTTAAGGTTATTAGGGTTAAGGTCTTTAGGGTCTTTAGGGCTCGTCTTCCTCGTCGTCGTCGAGGAAACTGAAGTCGTCGAGGAAGAGGGGTACGGCGTCGTCGCTGAAGTCGTCGAGGGCGCGGCGCTCCTTCTTCGTGGGGCGTCCGGTGCCGCGCTGGCGGTCGATGAAACCGCTGATGCGACTCATCTCGAGGAGTTCGTACTGCTCGGGTGTGGTGATGTTTTCGAGAATGTCGGGCACGAGCTTTGCGCCGACGCGTTTCTCGATGGCTTGCTTCACGCGGAAGGTGTAGGTGATGGGCGACTTCTTGACGCCGACCTCATCGCCGGGCTTGACGCTGCGCGAGGGTTTGGCCTGTGCGCCGTTGATGGTCACGCGGCCGTTCTTGCAGGCGTCGGAGGCGAGGGTGCGGGTCTTGTAGATGCGCGCCGCCCAGAGCCATTTGTCTATGCGGGCTTCTGTGTTGGGCATGGGGAGGGTTAAGGACTTTAGGGTCTTTAAGGT
>JAUNIC010000004.1:0-4211 GCA_030523615.1 Bacteroidales bacterium | reverse complement strand
CGGCTGTAGCGGAGGTTCTGCTGGTCGAAAGCCTCGGTGTAGGTGACGATGACGTCGGTGATTTCGTCGTCGGCGTTGCGGAGAGGGATGTAGACGGGGTTGATGAAACCCTTATACGGACGCAGGCCGAGGCGAGCGTAGCGGTCGAGGACCTCACGGTGAAGTTCAGGGTCGATCTGTACGCCGTAGTCTTCGACGAGGCGGCGGGCAGCTTCGAAGTCGCCCTCGCTCTTGATGCGCTGAATCTCGGCAAGCAGACGGCCGAAGAGGGAGCGTAGGGCAGGGTAGTCGTTGACGCGGAGGAAGGTCTTGCCGTCGCGGCGGATGAGTTCGGCTGCGGGAACAGTGCCCTCGGCGGACGCCTCGGGAACGGTGGCTTCAGAGGCTTCGTGCTCTCCCCCTAACGGGGGGAGGTGGAAGGGGGCCGTTACCCAACGGGCGATGAGGGCACGGTTGCGCATATGGGCCTCCTCGATGACGTGGCCCGGCTGGATGCGGATGAGCTGCGTGAGCAGACCGTTCTGCAGGTACGTATAGTAATTGCTGCGGTACGCCTCGACGTTGGGGGTGAGGCCAAGCTCGGTGAGTTTCGGGTCGGCGAGGTAGTAGAGGGCGAAGAGGTCGGCACGGGCTTCCTCGATGGTGCTGCCATAGACGCCGAGGGCGTCAGAGGCTACGCCGGGGAGAAGCTGACCGCTGCCGTGGCCCAGACACTCGTGGAGGTCGGTGTGGAGGTCGTCGCAGACGTCGCCGTACTCGCGGATGAACTGGCGCGTGGGTTCGTCGATGCAGAACTCCTCGAGCATGCCGCTGCCGCGCGAAGCACGGTTGTAGGCGTCGGTGAAGTTGCCGATGGTCACGCTCTTCGAGCCGTGGTCGCGGCGCACCCAGTCGCTGTTGGGCAGGTTGATGCCGATGGCCGTGGCGGGATAGAGGTCGCCGGCGATGATGGCGGCGGTGATGACCTTGGCCGAGATGCCGCGGCACTCCTCTTTCTTAAAACGCGCGTCGACGGGACTGTGGTCCTCGAACCACTGGGCATTGTCGGCGAGGGTTTCGGTGCGACGCGTGGCGACAAGGTCCTTGAAGTTGACGATGCTCTCCCACGAAGCTTTGAGGCCGAGGGGATCGCCGTAAGTCTCGGTGAAACCGTTGACGAAATCGACGAGGCTCTCGGTGTCGCGGAGCCAGGCGATGCAGTAGTCGTCGAAGGTGTGGAGGTCGCCGGTGCGGTAGAAGTCGATGAGGCGGTCGATGACCTCAAGCTGCGCGGTGGTCTCGACGAAGAGGCGCGCCTTCTCGAGATGACCGACGATGGCGCGGATGGCTGCGGCGTAGTGGCCTTCAGTGCTGGCCACATCCTCGTAGAGCGAGCCGTCGGTGTCGCGGCACAGGCGGGAGTTGAGGCCGTACTGCACGGGGCCGGCGGGTGTGCCCTCGGGAGAAGCCTCGGGAACGGTGGCGGTGGCTGCTTCGGCGGCTTGGCGCTGGGCGGCGTAGAAGGCTTCGGCCTCGGCCTGCGTGATGCCGTCCTGATAGTAGTTGGAGGCAGAGGTGAGGAGGAGGTCGTCGCCGTCGCGCTGGTTGCAGCGGCAGGCAGCGATGGCGGGATCGAAGACGACGCGGAGGAGGGTTTCGTCGATGGGCAGACGGAGAGCGTTGAGCTGCTCGCGGAGCCACTTCTCGCTGAAGCCGGGGATGAACTTCTCACAGCCGTAGTGATGGTGCAGGCCGTGGGAGAACCAGAAGCGCTTCATATACTCGCGGAAGGCTGCAGCGTCGGAGTCGGCCTCGGGACCCTCGGGAGCGGTGGCGGTGGGGCCCTCGACGGACGTCTCGGGAACGGTGGCGGCGGGCAGAGCCTGGTAGACGGCCTCGAACATGGCGCGCAGACGGAGGTTGTACTGGCCGTTCTGGTCGTAGAGAATGTCGCGGCCGGCGAGGGCAGCTTCCGTGAGGTGGTAGATGAGGGTCTTCTGCTTGATGGGGAGGTCTTCGAAACCTTCGACACGGTAGCGCAGAAGTTGTATGTCGGCGAATGATTCGTCGGTGTATTTGAAGTTGGTCATAGAGGGAGTGGGCCTTATAGGGGCGATAGGGCTTATGGGTTGAGGGCTGCCAGTAGGGTGCCGAGCTGAGGCTCGAGGGGTGTGGTGCCGTCGTTGACGATGTGGAAGTCGGCGCGCTGGAGACGCTCTTCGTCGGTCATCTGGAGAGCGAGCCATCGGCGGGCGGTGTCGGCGTCGCAGTGGTCGCGGGCGGTGATGCGGCGGATGCGCTCGTCCTCGGGACAGGTGACGACAACGACGCGGTCGACGAGGCGGTCGAAACCGCTCTCAAAGAGGATGGCGCACTCCATCCACGTCATGCCGCTGTCGACGAAGGCCTCGGCCACGCGGGGATGGACGATGGCGTTGACGCGGGCGGCGTAGTCGGTGCCGCGGCGGATGTAGTCGCCAAGGTCCTGCTTCGTGAGGTCATCGACACCGACGAGCGCACAGAGTTCATCGCGCACCGCGGGGTGGGTGGCGATGATGCTCTTGGCAATGGTGTCGCAGTTGAAGACTTCGATGTCTCGCTGCTGCAGGAGGCGGCAGACGTAGCTCTTGCCCGAGCCGATGCCGCCGGTGATGGCAATGCGCACTTGTTGGAGCTTGGGGGGATAGGGCTAATGGGGCTAATAGGGCTTATATGGCCTATAGGCTTTTTGGAGGCCTTACTCTTCCGACTCGTTGTAGTTGCGGTCCTCTTCGATGATGAACTCTACCTCGCTGGGGGTGATGCGGGCGTTCTTCACGCCGGTGGGGAGCGACTTGAGCGAGAGGCTGCTGCGGTTGCCGCTGGAGTTGATGAGGTCCTCGTAGTTCAGGACAATGGTGAAGGCGTCGGGGCCGATGTTCTTGTCGAGGCTCGTGCCCACGAGATAGGTGACGCTGACCTTCGGGGGGAAGGTGCAGAGGGTCTTTCCTGCGGGGAAGTTGACGCCGCGGACGGGCACCTGGACGGTCTTCTCCATCATACCGTCGGCGTAGACGGTGAGGGTGACGACGTCGGGCACAAACTTGAGGCCCTTGACGCGCTGAAAGTGGACGTCGATGGTCTTGTTCTCCTTGAGGTCGCGCAGGTTGACGGGCTGCAGATAGGCTCCGGTGACGGTGTCGAAGGCTTCCTTCGAGCCGTAGACGGTGACCTTTCGCGGCTTGATGTCCTGGGCGATGACGTAGCACGTAGAGTCGGCCTGGATGATGCCCTGGAGGACCACGTCGACGGTCTTCGAGAGGCCGTAGTTGAAGTAGAACTCCACGTTCTCGGGCTTCTGGCCGATGATCTGCGTCGTGCTGTGGAGGGTGGCGATGAGCGGCTTGAGGAGGTTGGCCGTCTGGAGTTTGACGTGGCCTGTCGAGGTGTCTATCTCGTTCCAGTTGATGACGGCGCGGAAGTTGCGCTGCTTCTTGAGCTGGTAGCGCAGGAGGGTGAAGACCTCGTCGCGGAGGGTGATGGTCACCTTCTTGGGCGGATCGGTGGTGATGACCACGTTCTTTGGCACTCCAGCCAGTTCGATGGTAACGTCGAAGTCTTTCTCCTTCACCTCCTTACCTGCCGTGAAGACCCAGAATGCTGTGGAGAGCAAGAGGAAAAAAAAGAACACAAGCAGCTGCCTGTTCCACAGTCGGGACAGGTAGCTGCTTGCGGTTTTGAAGATAGGGGGCATAGGGGGCAGGAAATTAAGAATTAAGAATTAAAAATTATCGTGCGGTGGGGCTTTTTGCCCGAGGCTGCTCACGGTCGTTTGCCGGAGGCTGTGTGCCGTCAGCGGAGCCGTTGCCGCGATTTTAATTTTTAATTTTTAATTTTTTATTGTTGGATTACTGCTGCACAGCCTGTACGCCGTTGGGGACGATGGCGCTCTTGTCGAACACCACCTCAACGCCGTTGGCCACGCGAAGGGTGACGGTCTGCTTGCCTTCGTCGATGTGGCGGATGGTGCCGTGGAGGCCACCGATGGTCACTACGTCCTGACCCACGGTGAGGGCGTTACGGAAGTTCTGGATCTGCTTCTGCTTCTGCTGCTGGGGGCGGATCATGAAGAAGTATACGATGGCGAAAAGGGCAACCATCATGATGATGGTGGGCCACATAGAGGGCTGCTGGCCGGCTGCGGCCTGGAGGAGGGTAATCATGGTTTGTGCGTTTGTTGGTTTGTGGGGTTA
>JAUNIC010000165.1 GCA_030523615.1 Bacteroidales bacterium | reverse complement strand
TTGTTGGGGTACCCGGACTCGAACCAGGAAAGACAGGACCAGAATCTGTAGTGTTGCCAATTACACCATACCCCAATCTAAAAAATTGTGTTCCGGGATGCCCTCCCAAAACCTTCTGCCGAAATGACTCTTACAGAATTGTTGGGGTACCCGGACTCGAACCAGGAAAGACAGGACCAGAATCTGTAGTGTTGCCAATTACACCATACCCCAATCTATTTAGATTGCGTCGGGATGCCCTCCCGACGGGCTGCAGAAACGTTTATTTCGTTTTTGCGAGTGCAAAGTTACTGCGTTCTGCCGTTGTCTCCAAACCTTTTTCTGCTTTTTCGCGAAAAAATTGCCCCGTCGGCCAATTTTTGCAAAGTAGACTTAAAAAGACGACAGCAGAACGCAGTGCTTCTACATATTCTTAGCCAAGAAACGCTCCATGGCGCGATAGAAGTCGAAGCGGTTCTCCTGATTGTGGAAGCCATGACCTTCGTTGTCCTTCACCATGTACTCCACTTCTATGCCACGTGCGCGCAAAGCATCCACCATCTGGTCGCTCTCGGCCTTGTTCACACGCGGGTCGTTGGCGCCCTGCGCAATGAAGAGCGGGCACTGGATGCGATCGGCGTGGAGAGCAGGCGAAGTGGCCTCCATCTGCTCGCGATCGGCATCGGGATCGCCCACCTGCTCGTACATCATTTCGAGCATCGGACGCCAATAGGGCGGAATAGTGTTCATGAAAGTCAGCAGGTTCGAAACTCCGACGTAATCCACCGCGCAGCGGTAAAGTTCGGGGGTGAAGCAGATGCCGGCCAACGTAGCGTAACCGCCATACGAACCGCCGTAGATTGCGACGCGCTTGGGATCGGCAATGCCTTCGCTGATGAGCCATTTCACGCCCTCCGTAATATCGTCCTGCATCTTGAGACCCCACTGCTTGTAACTGGCTTCGAGGAACTTGCGACCGTAACCCGTGGAACCGCGGAAGTTCATCTGGAACACGGCATAGCCGCGACTGCAGAGGAACTGCACCTCGCTGTTGTAGCCCCAATAGTCGCGTGCCCAAGGGCCTCCGTGTGGATTGACGATGACGGGCAACGGCCCTTCTACTCCGCGCAGACGACTGAGGTACGCCTCGATGGTGTAACCGTCTGACGTGGTGTAAGTCACGGGCTCCATGTCCACGGTGTCGTTCTCTGTGATCCAAGGCGCAAGGTCGGCGATGTGGGTGAAAGTGTCGGTAGGCTGGTCGTAGTACCAATAGGCGCCGCGGGTGCGGTCGCTGCCTACGACGAGCAGCATGTGTTGCTCTGACAAATCGCGGTCGGCTATGCCCACACGCTGGCCGGGGAAGCGAGCCTCAAAATATTCAAACAGAGCACGTTCCTCTTCGTCAAACCAATGACGCACAGGACGGCTATGGCCGTTGCAGGCAGCTCTCAGCAGACGTTTGCGCAAGCGACTATAACTGATGCTCGAAACGTCGTAGCGATCGTTTTGGTAGAGCACCTCCAGTTCCTCGCACGTGCGGGGATCCATCACGACAAGAGCGGCCTTGTCGCGGCCAAGGTTCGTCACGGCATAGACGTCGTGATTGTCGGGAGTGAAGAGCACGATATTGACCTCGTCCTTGAAGTTCGTGGTAAGAATCACGCGGAAGTCTTCGTCCTCGGTTTCGCGATAGAGCACCTGTGTGTTCACGCCGTCGACGATGGCATACACCACGCGCAATTTGCCGTCGTGGTCGGTGGTCCATCCTTGGTAGTTGCCAGGATTCTCAGCGAGGAGAACCATCTCGCCCGTGCGTATATTTAAGCGGTAAGGATCGAAGCATTCGGGGTTGCGCTGATTGAGCGAAATCATGATCTCTTCGGGATTGTTTTCGAGGTCGTCGATGATGCCAGCTCTCACGCCATCGAAGGGCGTATAGCACTGAAGTTCAGAGCCATCGATGCGGAGGCCGAAGAGGTGATAGTTCTCGTCGCCGCCCGAGTCCTTGAGGAAGATGATGCGGTCATTGCCCTTCCACAAATATCCGGCCACACTACGTTCGGTTTCGGCCGTGAGCTGGACGACTTCGTCGGAGTCGATAGGACGTACGAAAATGTTCATACGATCCTTGTAGGGAGCCATGAAAGCTACATGCTTTCCATCGGGCGACAGACGGTAAGCCGTCTGCTCAGAATTGCGGAAATAGTCTTCGAGTGATAGCATAAGTTTTGATTTTGTTGTTTTACAATGCAAAAGTACGCTTTTTTGTTGAGATAATCACGAAAATGTGAAATAATTTTTGTAATTTCGCGGCGAAAAAGCAGAACCATCTCCGCCACGGCCACACAAAGACTTCGTCTAGATTGGTTTTCCATCGTCATGGGGCGGGATATTTTCAAATTATCGCCGAGGGACTTCGATTTTGCATAAATCTTGCATATTACGGTTCCAAAGAAGGAAAATATTGCCTCGCGAAAGCCTCGTGAGTGCCCTCAGAAGTCACGAACGCCACCATCGGTGCGTTTTGACGGCCTTCTCGAGGCGTTATAAATGCATAGATATTCGCATTTGGGACCTTTCTGTGGCAGAATTGGCAAGGATTATGCAATTTGAGGCAAAACCTGGCAAAAATTCTGCACCGCAAGAGTCGAAATTACCTTTGAAGTAGAAAAAAAATATCTCCGCGAGCGTTCGCTCTACCTCAAAGACAGCCATTCGCCACCCCGCAATTGCAATGGAGTTCCTCGCAGTAGGGTCGGCGGCCAATGCCAACAGAATTCGCCACAAAAACTGCATAAAGCATCTGCTTCCTCGTGGCCAGTCGCTCGCCGACGCGCCGCCTTCGGAAGCTTAACCATCCATATCACACTACCATGACAAATTGGATCAACAGACTTTTAGAGAAGAAGAAAGCTGGCAAACGCACGGACGCATCCGCTGAACAGCGAGAGAATGCGGCCGCGCCTTTTCATGCTGGCGACGTCGTCACCCAGATGCTGCAAAACATGCAGGTGACCTGGGAAACGCGTCAGCTGCCTAACAACAGCACAGATTACCACTTTGTATACCAACGTGGCGATTTCCGTCTGCTCACCCGCCACAATCAGCACAGCGTCTACGTTCACTACCTGTTTTTCATGGACGCCTCGATGATTCAGATCGACCATGTGCGCAGCGTGTGCAACCTTTTCAACCAGCGCTTCACGGAGCTGAAGGTGCTCTACTCCATCAACGAGTCGAAATACAAGGTCGACTTGCATCTCTCGGCGGCTTTCCGCCTAACGACGTGGAGCAAAGAGCTTGAAGATGACTTTGCACGCCAGCTGACCCTCTTCTTCGAGGATGCTCGCGAGTTCCGCACCATGTTTAAGGAACAGGTGGGGTCGGACACAAAGGACCCCGAATCTACGGCCGCTGCCGAAGAACGCGAACGCTATCTGGCCTTCGAAACGGAGCTGGAAAACGAGGACGCACTTTGGCGAAGCCACGACACGGAACACATCGTCATCGGCGATTTGCTGCGTCTGGCTACGGGTTCCGACGACCACGAACTGGCGAGCCTCACCGTAGTCACCGACAACGTCACGGAGCAGGAGTTGGACGCCGAACGCGGATTCCGCCTCATCAAATGGCCCGAAACCGAGGAGATGCGCACGTTTGACGTCACGAGCTTTATGGTCGACGACACGGGCTCTGCACCCAAATTCCGCAGCCACAGCAGCACGCTCGTTCTCGCCACGCTACGCGGAACACTCACCGTAGTGCTCGAAGCTAAGGAGGAACTGAACGATACGCTGTACTTCAACGTAACGATGACCTTCGGAGGCGATCTGCCTTCGCCCATCAACTCGCACGATGCGCAGCAGGCCGACGAACACCGCCGCTGCAACTTCGTGATGAGTTACAGCCGCAAGAGCGAAGCCGAGAAGCATGCAGAATTCGAATATCTCTGGCAGGAGGCGCAGGACCGTCGCGAGCGTGGCCTCGACCTGTCCGACGAGCAGGAATTCGTGCAGTTGGGCCACAAGGCCGACGTGGCTTACAACCTCTATTGGGGTCAGCACCTCTACCTCAATCACAGTTTCCTGCAGGCTCTCTCACATCTGGAGAATGCCTACCACTTGCTCTATCGCGACTTCCACAAGATGCCGAAGGACGAGCGCCGCCGTTTCTTTGACCTGTGCTACTACATCGGCATGTGCTACCTGCGTCTGCAGCGTCCTAAGCAGGCTTACTATTATCTCGACAGTCTGTTCAACCTCAACGATATACGTTACACGCAAGCCTACATCAATTGTCTCGTCAAGGGCCACGATTATCGTGCCTTGGGCGTCATCAATGCGGTTCTGGCCAACGTGCAGCGCATCTACGACGACGAACCCGAAGCTCCGGAAGAAGGCCGACGCCGACTCAAGGAGTTCATCCTCTTCCTGCGTCGCTCGAAAGCCCGCACGCTCATTGATACGGAGCGTCTCGACGAGGCAGAAAAGACACTCCACGAACTGTTGGCCGACGACAACAACCATGAGTCGCACCTGCTCGAAATGCTGGCGTTAGTGGCTCAGATGCGTGCCGCAGCAGCAGCCATTGCCGCCGACAAGAGCACCCTTTCCGTCACGACAGAGTTCCCCAAGACGGAGAAGCAGTAGGCGAGTTCTGCCGACAAGCTCTCTCTTTCGAATCAACAAGAATACTTACAACCTCATTATAATACCACTACCCATGGCCATGATTTCCCCTTCCATGCTGAGTGCCGATTTCGGCAACATTCAGCGTGACACCGAAATGCTCAACAAAAGTCAGTGCGACTGGATTCACCTCGACGTGATGGACGGCGTCTTCGTCCCCAACCTCACCTTTGGTTTCCCCATGATGGAGGCCATCGCCCGCCACGCCCGCAAACCTCTCGACGTACACCTCATGATCGTGCAGCCCGAGAAGTTCATCGAGCGCCTCAGCGACGTCGGCGCTTACGTCGTCAGCGTACACTATGAGGCTTGCCCCCACCTCCACCGCGTCCTTCAGGCCATCCGCGCCAAGGGCATGAAGGCTGGCGTGGTGCTCAATCCTCACACTCCCGTCAGCGTGCTCGAGGACATTATCCAGGATTGCGACCTCGTTATGCTCATGAGCGTCAATCCCGGCTACGGCGGTCAGGCTTTTATCCCCCACACGCTGGAGAAGATAAAGCGCCTCGTCGAACTCCGCGAGCGCACCGGCAGCCGCTGCCTCATCGAGGTGGACGGCGGCGTAAACCGTTCCACAGGTAAGAAGCTCATGGAAGCCGGCGCCGACGTTCTCGTGGCAGGTACTGCCGTCTTCGGTGCTGCCGACCCTGTAGAAGAAATCAGCATCCTCAAGCAGCTTTAATCGCGAATCATCGAAATTTCGAGACCTCGACATTTCTACGATTCGAGGCTTCGGAGTGTCGAGTCATCGACTCATCGAAAAACACTCATATAAATAAAAAAAGAGATGGAACTTACCCCGATACTCTCCCCCTCAGAACTCATGCGGCTCATGCAGCTGCTCAAAAATGCGAAACGCGTCGTGATTCTCGGCCACAGCAGCCCCGACGGCGACGCGATGGGCTCGGCTCTCGGATGGTCCGAATACCTCCGCCACCTCGGCAAACACGTCACCATCGTCATGCCTAATCCTGCCGCCGACTTCCTCAAGTGGCTGCCAGGTGCCCAGTACGTGCTTTACTACACCGAAGCTGAGCACCAGCAGCGTGCTCGCCGCGCCATTCAGGAAGCAGACCTCATCTGCTGTCTCGACTTTAATCAGCTCTCGCGACTGCGCGATGATGTGCGTTTACTCGTCGAGAAGTCCAAGGCTCCTCGACTGATGATTGATCATCACCTCGAGCCCGACACGGAAGCGATGACGATGGTCATCTCTCGTCCGAAGGCCTCCAGCGCCAGCGAACTGGTGTTCCGCGTCATCAACGAGCTCGGCGGCTACGGCCAAATGTCGCGCTCTGGCGCTTGCTGCATCTACTGCGGCATCATGACCGACACGGGTGCCTTCGCCTTCAACAGCTCTGACCCTGAGGTTTATCTCATCGTCGCCATGCTTTTGGCCAAGGGCATCGACAAGGACAAAATCTACCGCAACGTCTTCCATTGCTTCTCCACGCATCGCCTGAAGTTCTGGGGCTATATGCTCCACGAGAAGCTGAACTTCTACGCTGGCGGCCGCGCTGCCATCATGAGCTACAACCGCGAGGAGATGAAGGAGTACAAGTACATCCGCGGCGACGCTGAGGGGCTCGTCAACCAACCTCTCCAGGTGCGCGGCTGTCGCCTGAGCATCTGCCTCCGCGAGGACACCGAACTCGACGTCATCCGCGTTTCGCTCCGTAGCGTTGACGACGTGCCCTGCAACGAAATCAGCGCCGAGTTCTTCAACGGTGGCGGCCACAAGAACGCTTCTGGCGGCGAACTCCACTGCACCCTTGAAGAAGCCATCAAGGTGGCCGAGCAGGCCATTGAAAAATATCGCGACATTCTTTAAGCTCTAATGAAAATCCCGCTCACCGGAAATTGCCGATGAGCGGGATTTTTTTGTCGTCTTATTTGTTCTTATGGCGGTTGGCGCGGCGCTGGCGAATGTCTGCTTTATGCTTTGCGCTGGCGCTGCCGTGGGTGCCGGTGATGTAGGTCTTCTTCTTGGCCTTCGTCTTCACACCCTCTTCCTTCTTCGGGCCCTTGAGTTTTGCGCCCTTGAAGGTGATGCCGCCCATGATGGCTTTTGTGACTTCGTCGTCACTTACGTGGCGTTCGATCATGTTTGTATATGAATTAAAAATTAAAAATTAAAAATTAAAATTCGTTGCGAAAGCTTTTCTTTGAAGCGACAAGCACGTCTTCAGCGCAGAATTTTAATTTTTAATTATTAATTATTAATTGATCAATGGTGGAACAGGCGTACGCCGGTGAAGGCCATAGCGATACCGTACTTGTCGCAGGTTGCGATAACATGGTCATCGCGGACGCTACCGCCAGCCTGAGCCACGAATTCTACGCCGCTCTTATGGGCGCGCTCAATGTTGTCGCCGAAGGGGAAGAAAGCGTCGCTACCGAGAGCTACCTTGGTGTTCTGGGCAATCCACTCTGCCTTCTCTGCCTCGGTGAGGACTTCGGGCTTCTCGGTGAAGAACTGCTGCCATGCGCCGTCGGCGAGGACGTCATCATGCTCAGGGCCGATATAAATGTCTATGGTGTTGTCGCGGTCAGCACGACGGATGCCGGGAACGAAGGGGAGGTTCATCACCTTCGGATGCTGGCGGAGCCACCAGATGTCAGCCTTCTGACCTGCGAGACGGGTGCAATGGATGCGGCTCTGCTGACCGGCACCGATACCGATGGCCTGGCCGTCCTTCACGTAGCATACAGAGTTTGACTGGGTGTACTTCAGCGTGATGAGGGAGATCATGAGGTCGCGACGAGCCTCGGGAGTGAAGGTCTTGTTTTCGGTGGGGATATTCTCGAAGAGAGCGTCGTCGGCGAGGTTTATCTCGTTACGTCCCTGC
>JAUNIC010000164.1 GCA_030523615.1 Bacteroidales bacterium | reverse complement strand
CTCTCAAAGATATTTTTGAGAACGTCCGTTGCGCTACAGAAATTGCAATGGAGAACGTTCTGAAAAGCAAGGGGCGTGAAGTCAAAATCCTTCGCCCAAAACCTTACATTTAAAAGAAAAATCGAACAAACATATTCTCAACATTCGAATAATCAGTTTCAATATTATTTTAAGCATAAAGATATTCCCCTCCGCACATGCTGCAGAGGGGAATTCTTATTGAATTATCCTGTCAAAGAGAACATTTTATTTGTCGAATGCTTCACTATCCTCCTCCCTCGGTTTTTCGCAGATGGATTTGTACTTACAATTCTTGCAGTTATAGGTGTCAGCGGTGGGGGTGAAGTCGATATCGGGATTGATGATTTCGGCAATGAGGTCCTTGAGGGCTTTGTCCATATCGGGGGCAATGGTGCGGATGTCGGTGACAAAGTTGTCGGCAAGACGCACCGTGGGAACGTAGCGTGGATTGGAGGCCATGCGGATGAAGAAGAGCACGGGCATGACGGGGAACTTGATTTTGCTCGCAATTTGAGGATCATTCTTCGCTTTGTTGAGGAGCATGGCGTAGTAGAGATAGGTCTGCAGGATGTAGCCTCGGCCTCCGTCGCGAGAGAAGACTTCTGCGATGTCCTGTGCTACTGCGGGAGGTAGACAGACGTCGCTACCCGCTGTCGTGATGGCCTTGGAGGCTTCGCCGCCACCGGTTTTGTAGTCGACGACACGGAGTGTGTGGGGAGTGTCGGCTGAGCCGATGAAATCGATGCGGTCTACGGTGCCGTTGATACGGAAGCAGACGTTGCCGGTAGTATGGGGAACGTCAACGTAGCAATGGGCCTTTGTCTCAGTGCCGACGATGATGAAGTCGCCGTTGCGGGCGTCGTAGTGAAGGAGGTTAATGAGGTAAAGTTCGATGACGTGGGCCTCGAGGAGGCTATATTCGACTTTGTTTGCACGGAAGGCATCGCGTACGTACTGGCGAATTTTTTCGGTGTCTGCGGCGAGTTCTTTGAGGTATTTGGCAGTGACGCGGCCGTGGTATTTTTCAATCATCTCTTCGTCCTCGATGAAGGGACGATAGACGAATTCGGCGGCAGAGTGGAAGATGGAACCGAAGACGTTGGGTTTAATCTGCCCGCTGGTATCTTCAGGTTCGCGGATGCCGAGGACTTGCTGGTAGTAGAATTGCAGCGGGCATTTGAGGTAGAGGCCGAGGGCCGAAGGCGAGAGGGAAGGATGAGTGTGGTCTTTGCGCGTAAGACGCTGAATGATGTCAGGAGGTGTGGCGACAGCGCTCGGGAAGAGCTTGATGGTACGCTGTGAGCTACTGAGGGCGTAGTGGTGAATGGTGTGAGGCCACTCGACGAGGAGCTGGGTCATGAAGCGCGACATCTCGCCAGTTGACATGCCGTCGGTGGAGATATTGTAGGTGAGTGTGACGTGCGATGCTCTCTGGAGGAGGCGATAGAAGTAATAGGCGTAAACGGCGGTGCGACGCTCGGACGTGGTGAGTCCGAAGGCGCGGCGAAGGATGTAGGGGATGAAGCTGTTGTCGCTAGATTTCTTGGGCAATACGCCGTCGTTGACGGAAAGCATAATGACGCTGTCGAAGTCGAGGCAGCGGGTCTCAAGCACACCCATGATCTGGAGTCCGCGTGCGGGTTCGCCGTGGAAGGGGATAGCGGCTTGACGGATGACGCTGCGCAGGAGGCGACGGAGGGTGACGAGGGAAAGCGTGGCAGTAATAGGGTGCCGCTCCATGATGCACGAGAAGCGGTTAAGAATGGTGTACATGGTGTGGTAGCCTTCGCTCTGGAGTACGTCCTCAAAATGTTTTGCCGAGAAGCTATCGTGGGTGACAAATTCTTCGGTATATTCAAGGACAAGATCGGAGAGACGAGCGAGGAGCTCGGTGACGGGGAGTTGTGTCTTCTGCCGTTCCCACTCGTTGAGTTGCTGTTCGACGAGGGTGGCAACTTCGGTATGGCCGAGGGGGAAACCCTTGGTGATGTTGAGTTCGCCCACGTCGTCGGGGAGGGAGTGGAGAACGGGCTGTAGGAGTGTCTCGTTGCAGATGACGACGGCTGTCTGCCTGGGATCGGGAGTCTTATGGCTCTTGATCCAGGGTGCGACATACTGTGCTTGAATGGCTTCGGTGTTGGCTCGCACCATGCGGATATCCTTGGGACAGGCGAGGTTGCGAAAGTGTTCGGCAGGGAGCTGGCCGGGGAATTGCTTAAGGTTTTCGCGGAGGAAAGTTCCGGCTTCGTTGGCGAGTGCATTGGTGTAGTATTCGTCGTAGTCCCAATAGAAGATGGCCTTGCCTTCGCGCTTGAGGTGTAGAAAGAGCTGCTGTTCGACGCGGTCGAGGACATTGAAACCGACTATGACATAGCGGTCGACGTCGGTGGGAAGTTGGATTTGTCCACTTTGGAGACCTTCGACGACGTGGCGGAAAAGAGCACCCTCGTAGGCGAGATGTTCGTCGGCGAGTTGGTCGTTGAGTTGGCGGTAGAGGGGATAGAGAATGTCCCAGAGTTGCTGGTAGCGTTCGCGGACTTCGCTGTTCTGCTCAGGATTGAACTCGGAGAAGAAGCGCTGCAGTTCGCGAACTTGATCTTCAGAGAGAAAAGAGGTGTCGTCGAAGGCTCGCCAGTCGCTTACGTTCTGGAAGAGTTGACGGGCATCAGCCATATTCTTGTCGACGTCGTCAAAGTCGGCGAGGAGTCGTTCGGCCCATCCGTAGAACCAATCGACGGTGATGTCGCGGCGGGTGAGTTTGGCGAAGAGGAAAATGATACGTAGCGTGGTGTCGATAGTGTCGTTGACGGCTATGTCGGGCGCAAAGGAGCGGAAAAGGTCATTGATAGTGAGGTAGCGGGGTGCCCAAACAGGTTTTCCTTCAGCGCAGGCAAGGAGGTGTTCGTTCATGAAGAGTCCTGCGCGCTTGTTGGGGAAGACGATGACGGTGCGGCTGAAATCGCCGCCGGTCTTGACGTAGAGATCTTGGGCTACAAGTTGGAGAAATGATGTCATTGTAGATGGTGTTGTGCGTTATTTCGTCGCAAAGTTATGTATTTTTGCGGAAAAAAACAAAAAAATGCGTTGGATTTTGATTTTTCGCGGCAAAAAGTATTAGTAAACAGAATTTATTTAGTAAATTCGCGGTCGTAAAGTAGAATACCTTAAAACTAAAAACTCAATAAAAAATCACTGACAATGAAGATTCTCCTCACTGGTGGTGCTGGCTTCATCGGTAGCCACACCCTCATCGAACTCACTGAAGCCGGCCACGAAGCCGTCGTTGTGGACAACCTTGACAACTCGTCGCCCATCTCGCTGAAGCGCGTGGCAAAGATCATCGGCAAGGACGTGCCTTTCTACAAGGTCGACATCCGCGACCGCGAGGGTCTGCAGAAGGTTTTCGAAGAGCACAAGTTCGACGCTTGCATCCACTTTGCCGGTCTCAAGGCCGTAGGCGAGAGCTGCGTGAAACCCCTCGAATACTATGAGAACAACATGAACGGCACGTTCGTCCTCCTCGACGTGATGCGCAAGAACGGCTGCAAGAACATCATCTTCTCCTCCAGCGCTACCGTATACGGCGATCCCGCCATCATCCCCATCACCGAGGATTGCCCCAAGGGCCACTGCACCAACCCCTACGGCCAGACGAAGTCGATGCTTGAAGAGGTGCTGATGGACGTGCAGAAGGCTGATCCCGAATGGAATGTCGTGCTGCTCCGCTACTTCAACCCCATCGGTGCTCACAAGAGCGGTACGATCGGCGAGAACCCCAACGGTATTCCCAACAACCTGATGCCTTATATCACTCAGACGGCTGTAGGTAAGCGCGCAGAACTCGGCGTATTCGGCAACGACTACGACACGCACGACGGTACCGGTGTGCGCGATTATATCCATGTTGTGGACTTGGCTCGTGCTCACGTAGCAGCTCTCCAGGCAATCGAGGCCAAGAAGGGCATCGCAATCTACAACATCGGTACGGGTCACGGCTACAGCGTGCTCGACGTGGTGAAGGCCTTCATCAAGGCTAACGGCGTGGACGTGCCTTACAGCATTAAGCCCCGTCGTCCGGGCGACATCGCCACTTGCTACTGCAACCCCGCAAAGGCTAAGGCTGAACTCGGTTGGGAGGCACAGTACGGCATTGAGGATATGTGCCGCGACAGTTGGAACTGGCAGAAGAACAATCCTAACGGTTTTGAAGAATAAGTCTATCGAAATGATAAAATGATAGAATGAAAGAATGATAAAATTTGTTCATGCTCAGGTGAACTGCTCCGTCATTCTTTCATTTTGTCATTCTTTCATCTTATCATCTATTAATGCAAAATCCCTATCCTTTCTTACCCAACCCCTGCTACGTGCTTGAGGAGCGTCTGCTGCGCCGCAATCTGGAGCTAATCAAGAGCATCGCGGAACGTGCGGGCGTAGAATTCATTTTGGCCTTCAAGGCGTTTGCTTTGTGGAAGACGTTCCCCATCTTCCGCGAATACATCAGCCACACCACGGCGTCGTCGCCCTGGGAAGCTCGTTTGGCTCTCGACGAATTTGGTTCGAGGGCCCACACTTATTCTCCGGCGTACGAGGACGATTCGTTTGAAGAGATTCTTCGCTGCTCATCGCACATCACGTTTAACTCGATGACGCAGGCGGAGACGTTCCTGCCGCGTGTGGAGTGCTGGAACGATATGTTTGTGACGAAGAGCGTGAGCTGTGGTTTGCGCATCAACCCCGAACGCTCCGAAATCGAGACGGCGCTCTATGATCCTTGTGCTCCGGGTTCGCGATTCGGCATTACAGCGGATCAACTGCCGGAGGTACTCCCGCGCGGCATCGAAGGTTTCCACTGTCATTGCCACTGTGAGAGCGACAGCCACGCCTTGGAACACACGCTGCAGACGATCGAGGAGAAGTTCGGCCAACGTCTGGCAGAGGTGAAGTGGTTGAATCTGGGCGGCGGCCATCTTGTGACACGTGCGGACTATGATGTGGAGCATCTCATCAAGGTTCTGACTGAGTTCAAGGCGCGTCATCCGCATCTGCAGATTATCCTGGAACCGGGCAGCGCGTTTGCTTGGCAGACAGGTCCGCTGGTGAGCAAGGTGGTGGATATCGTGGAGAACCACGGCATCCGCACAGCGATTTTGAACGTAAGCTTTACGTGCCACATGCCTGATTGTCTCGAGATGCCGTATTGGCCGAAGGTGCGCGGTGCGGAGACAATAGAGGTAGACGCAAACGATGCAGAACGTAACCGCGAAGTGGGCGCACAGCCTTTCACGTATCGCCTCGGCGGCAATTCGTGCTTGAGCGGCGACTTCATGGGCTTTTGGCATTTTGACCACGAACTCCGTGTGGGCGAGGTAATCGTCCTTGAAGACATGATCCACTACACGACGGTGAAGACGTGTACGTTCAACGGCATTAAACATCCGTCCATCGCCATCGTGCGACAGAGCGGAGAGCAGAAAGTGCTCCGCCAATTCTACTATCAGGACTACAGAGACAGAATGGATTAAGCGCTCTGGCGTTATACCTTTTTATGCCACACACTAAACTCTTAACTTTTAACTCATAACTTTTAACTTACTACAAGATGCAACTTCCCGAAAATGCGTACCGTCCGCTCAAAGAGGGCGAAGAATACAAACCGCTGATGCCCGCCAAGGCTAATCCGCGCGAGGTGACTGCCTGGTCGCTCGTGTGGGGTCTACTCATGGCTGTCATCTTCAGTGCAGCAACAGCTTATCTGGGTCTGAAGGTAGGCCAGGTGTTTGAAGCCGCAATCCCCATCACCATCATTGCCGTCGGTATGGCCGGCGCTACAAAGCGCAAGGATCCGTTGGGCGAAAATGTGATTATCCAGTCGATCGGTGCGTGCTCTGGCATGATCGTGGCTGGAGCCATCTTCACGCTGCCCGCACTTTACATACTTCAGGCCAAGTTCCCCGAGGCCGACATCAGCGTGAACTTCCTTGAGGTGTTCATCGCATCGCTCCTCGGCGGTTGCCTCGGCATTCTCTTCCTCATTCCCTTCCGCAAGTATTTCGTCAAGGACAAGCACGGTGAATATCCTTTCCCTGAGGCTACGGCTTCGACACAGGTGCTCATCAGCGGCGAGGGTGCCGAAGAGGGCGCAGAAGGCAGCGGCTCGAGCGGTAAAACGCTCGTCGTGGCTGCTCTCGTAGGCGGTCTCTACGACTTTGCTGTCAGCACGTTCGGCACATGGGCTGAAAACTTTACCTCAACTTTCTGCAGCCTCGGTACAACGGTGGCAACGAAGGCGAAGCTCCTCTTCAGCATCAACACTTCAGCTGCGCTGCTCGGTATGGGCTACATCATCGGTCTGAAGTATGCCTTCATCATCTGTGCGGGCTCAATGCTGATGTGGTGGATCGTGGTTCCTGCGATTGCGCTGATTTGGCCCGATCTGCAGATTGCCGACGGCATTACGGCTGCAATGGCTGATCCGAAACAAATATTCCAGTATGCCAAGAGCATCGGTATCGGCGGTATCGCCATGGCAGGTCTCATCGGCGTGTGGAAGAGCCGCGGCGTCATCATGGGTTCGTTCGGACTCATCAAGGCGGCGTTTGGCAAGAGCGGTGTTTCGGCCGACAGCGCAGAAGACGACCGCACACAGCGCGACATCTCGATGAAAGTCATTGCGCTGGGGGTCATCATTGCGTTCCTCGCCACGGCGCTCTTTTTCTATCTCGACGTGATGGGCGGCAACCTGCTCTTCACCGTCGTAGCGCTCCTCATCGTCTTCATTATCGCATTCCTCTTCACCACAGTAGCTGCCAACGCCATCGCCATCGTAGGTTCTAACCCCGTGAGCGGTATGACGCTGATGACGCTGATCCTTGCCTCGCTCGTCATGGCTGCAGTAGGCCTAAAGGGCACAAGCGGCATGGTGGCTGCGCTCATCATGGGCGGTGTCGTTTGTACGGCACTCTCCTCTGCCGGCGCTTTCGTCACCGACCTTAAGATTGGTTACTGGCTCGGTTCAACGCCCGCTAAGCAGCAGGCTTACAAGTTCCTCGGCATCCTCGTCAGCGCTGCAACAGCCGCTGGCGTCATCATGATTTTGAACGAAACGTACCACTTCACTCCGGACAACTCCGACGTCATGGCAGCTCCTCAAGCACGTGCTATGGCTGCCGTTATCGAACCGCTGATGATGGGCCAAGGTGCTCCTTGGCTGCTCTATGGTATCGGTGCCGCATTGGCACTCATTCTCAACTTTGTCGGCGTGCCTGCTCTGCCCTTCTCGCTCGGCATGTTCATTCCTCTGCAGCTTAATCTTCCGCTCCTCGTCGGTGGTGCTGTGAACTGGTTCGTCACCACACGTTCGAAGGACGAAAAGGTGAATGCTGAACGTGGCGAACGCGGCACGCTCCTCGCATCAGGCTTCATTGCCGGTGGTGCACTGATGGGTGTGGTAAGCGCTGGCATCGCCTTCGCAGGACTTCATCTCGCCATCCAGGGTGGCGAATGGATGAACTCTACTTACGGTCAGCTCCTCAGCCTTGCTTGCTACATCATGCTGATTTGCTATCTCATCAAGGCGACGCGCAGCACCAAATAGAATACCGAGATTATCCAGAACATCTAGCACTTCTA
>JAUNIC010000163.1 GCA_030523615.1 Bacteroidales bacterium | reverse complement strand
GACATAGAAAAGCGTGAAAACACACGGAAAAGGACAACGTTTTTCGGCACGACATAAGCAACAAGAATACGCCTTATGCCATTGTTCTTCATCGAGACATCTGCCAAAAATTGCAGAAACCGTGTTTACATGCTTTACAGCCTATCGCTTTGGATAGTTATGAAAAGATCGTTTTGAATGCAGTTTTGGGCACTTTGCTGACGAAGTTTTCCTGTTCGTTGATTCGAAAGCGCTCGTTATTGCAGATTTTTGTTAACTTTGCAACCTCCAAAGTTTGTTAACAATGAATTACGTAAATACGATAAGAAACTGGAGCGTGTCGTCGCTGCTGACGTTCTTGCTTTATGAGGTGATATGGAGCGTGACCGGACATACGTGGCCGTTCTATGACGGATGGCTGGTGATGACTACGGACTTGCTGTATTGCTCGGTGTTTGTGGCTTCGAGCATGGCTATCTGTGGCGCTTTGTCTCGCATCAAGGTCTTTCGCCGCATCGATTTTTGGAGTCAGACGTGGTTGTGTCTGCTGACGGTTTCGGCGAACTTGCTGCTGGCATTCTTGTTTGAGAGTGTGTATAACAACGTACTTGAAACAGATGATACAGCGTTGGTGCAGAGCAGTTTGTATGTATTTTGTGCTGTGGCGACGCTGTTCACCCTTGTGCATCACACGAGCCGATTTTACCGCATCATCATACGGCAGAAGGATGAACTGGCGAACCTACAGAAGAAGGTGCTGAAAAGTAAACTCGACCCTCACTTTGTGTTCAATTCGCTAAGCACGCTCACCGAACTCATCCACGAGTCGCCCAGGGATGCTGAGCAATACACCATCCAGTTCTCGCGCATCTACCGACACCTGCTTTCCACCCTCGACCATAGTACGGTGACGGTAGGTGAATCGCTACAAATAATCAACGACTATGTAGCGATGCAGAAGTATCGTGTGGATGGCGACATCGAAGTGAGAACCAACCTTCCCGAGAGCATCATGCAGAGGCGCCTGTTTCCTCTTGCCCTGCAGACGCTGGTGGAGAATGCCATCAAGCACAATGCAATCTGCAAGGGAGGCAAACTCATGATTTCCATTTCGCTCGCGGGTAAAGAATGGATTGCGGTGGGGAATATGAAGGAGAAGCAGAATGCGGATTGCCACTCCATGGGCATCGGACTCCAAACACTTCGCGAACGCTACCGTCTGGAGCATCTGCCAGAACCTGTGGTTGAGGAAACCGACAACTATTACGAAGTAAAAATCAAGTTGATTGACAACGAAATATGAAACGCATACTCATCATAGAAGACGAACGCATGAGTGCCTCGCGTCTGAAGCGACTCATCAGCGACATCGACGACACGCTTGATGTCATTGGTCCACTCACAACCGTTGAGGAAGTGATTGAAACCATCAAGCGAGACACCGCCTTCGACCTGATCATCTCTGACATTCGTCTGCACGACCGCCTTGTCTTCGAGGCGTTCCACGAAGTGATGCCGCGGTGCATGGTCATCTTCACCACCGCCTACGACGAGTATGCCCTTGAGGCTTTCCGGCACAATGGCATCGACTATCTGCTGAAGCCCATCGAACAGGATGCACTCGCCAACGCAATCAACAAACTGAAGGCGACAAATCAAGTCTCCCCTCCTTGGGAGGGGTTGGGGGAGGTTGCCCGCTTACTCCGCTGCTTCCGCGAACGCATCCTTGTGACCCGTGGTGACGAACTCATCCCTCTCCGCACCGACTCCGTCCGCTATTTCTGCATAGAGGACAACATCGTGACGGCATACACCAATCAAGGTGATTCATACCGCATACCTCTTACCATGAACGACCTTGAGCAGCAACTCAATCCCGACCTCTTCTTCCGTCTCAATCGCCAGTACATTGCCCACATCGACAGCATCCGCAAGATCAGTTTCTTCTTCAGTTCCAAACTCATCGTGCGCCTCACCGGTTGCGATGACGACCACATCGTCATCAGCAAGGAGAAGAGTGCCCTGTTCAAGCAGTGGCTGGATAGGTGATAACTTAAAATCAAAAGTAAATCAATTTCTGTTATCTGTTCCAACTGTTATTTCTACTTTCTATGGTGCATAAATCAAGCCCCGGCATCGATGAGGATGCTGGGGCTTGGCTTATGCTCTGGAAACTTTAGAGGAAGTCAAATGCGGAGAATTACTCTGCGCATGGAAATTGTGGCGTACTTGTCGATGGGGCTAGAGCATGATGTTGAACGTCCAGCCGAGGAGCATGATCATCAGGGCGACGGTGCCGAAGAAGATGCCGATGAGGCGGAGCGTCATGACCTTCGCCAGCATCGTGGCTTCGGGGAGCGAGAGGCCCACAACTGACATCATGAATGCGAGGGCGGTGCCGAGGGGAATGCCCTTGGCCACAAAGACCTCGACGACGGGTACGATGCCTGCGGCGTTGGCGTACATCGGTACAGCAATGAGGACGCTGGCGGGAACGCCGAAGATGCCGGCACGCTGCATGAAGTCGGCAAAGAAGTCTTCGGGCACGTAGCCGTGGATAGCGGCGCCGATGGCGATGCCGAGGAGGACGTAGAGGATGACGCCACGAACAATGCCGAGAGCTTCCTTTACAATGCCGGGCAGACGCTTCGTGAGCGTCACTCTTCCATCGTTTGCGTCATCGTAGCGAAGCGCATCAGCCTGTCCTGAGCTTGTAGAAGGATCATCGTTCCTCTGCTGCATCTGCTGCATCTTTTGTACCCAAGGGCTCAAATACTTCTCCAGCTTCATCTTGCCCAGGAGGATGCCGCCCACCATACCGAGGAGGATGCCGCATAGGACGTAGATAGCTGTGACCTTGAGGCCGAAGGTGCCGAGGAACATCGCCACAGCGACTTCGTTGACGAGGGGCGAGGTGATAAGGAAGGCGAACGTCACACCGAGGGGTATGCCGCCCCTGACGAAGCCGATGAAGAGGGGGATGGAGGAGCAGGAACAGAAGGGCGTGATGGCGCCGAAGATGCTGGAGAGGAGGTACTGAAAGCCGTAGAGGTGGTGCGTGGTGAGGTAGTTGCGCAGGCGCTCCACGGGAAAATAGGCATTGACCACGCCCATCACGATGCTGATGAGGAAGAGTAGCAACACAATCTTCAGCGAATCATAAACGAAGAAGTTGAGTGCTTCGCCCAAACGTGTAGTCGCATCTATACCGAAGAGGTCATAGATAAGAAAGTCTGCAAATTGTTGTATCATGTTCTGTGGGTGTTTGACGATACTTCATGCAATGAAGAATGTGTAACAATAGTATGCGCCGACGGTGACAAAGAGGAGGGCGACGATGCGGTTGAACCATCGCTGGAAGATGGTGATGCGGCCCATGAACGTGCCGAGCGACTGAATGCTGAACGCGATCAGCCACGCCACGATGAGCACGGGGAGCGCCGTGGCGACGGCATAGACAACGGGGAGCAGGTAGCCGCCAGTGGCCGTGGCCGACATGGGGATGAGCATACCGAAATAGAGCAATCCGCTCGTGGGACAGAAGGCGAGGGCGAAGAGGATGCCGAGGAGGAGTGCTCCAAGCGGCCCGCTGAGCCGTTCGGCTCGTGCGCCGCCCTGAAAACCAAATTTGCCGCCAAGGCTGACGAACTCGCTCACAAGCATCAGTACACCGATGACGATGAGGGCAGGGCCGAGGATGATTTCACCCCATTCGCTGACGGCTTGCTGCAGGTCGAAGGTGTCTGCTCCTGTGCGCAGGATATAAATAAGTAGTGCGCCTAGGAGCGCGTAGGCGAGGGTGCGGCCGAGGGTGTAGAGCAGGCCACTCCACAGCACACGCCGACGGTTCTCGATGCCCTTCGAGATGAATCCGATGGCGGTGATGTTCGTGGCGAGCGGACAGGGGCTGAGGGCGGTGAGGAGGCCGAGGAGAAAGGCCGTCACCACAGGCACCTCGCTGCTGTCGAGGAGAGATTGGAGGAGGTCCATAGGAAATGATAAAATGATAGAATGAAAGAATGATAAAATGCGTGTCGTCTAAACTCGCGTCCGAAGAACATTATTTTACACCCTTGAAGATCTTAGCCTTCAGTTCCTTACGGAAGACGTCGGCATGGCTGCGGGCGTTGGCAAAGGCAAAGTCGGTGAGATTTTCTGCCTTTTCGCCCTTGCCTGGATTCGTCACGACGAAGAGCGAGGAGAACGTCACCTTGTACTTCTTGGCGATGGCCTGACCCTCTTTGGTCGAAATATCGACAATGCGCATCTTCACCTTGCCCTGACGCACGAGGTCTGCCAATTCGCCTTCGACAACGGCCTTGGTCTCTTGTTCGATGGCCATGCACGTTTTGCAACGCTGTTTGCCGTGGAAGTAGATCACTTCGACCTTGCCAGCGGCCTTGGGAGCGGCCATTTCGGTCGTGTTGGTTTTGGGTGCACTTGCGCCGTTACAAGCGCTGAGGGAAGCTGCCGAGAATGCTGCGACAGCGAGGAGGATCATCAGTTTCTTCATGATGGTGTGAGGTTACTTGTTCAACAATTCTTTGATTTGGTCGTAGGTGAGTTTGCCGGATGCCACGACCTTGTCGTCGATGACGAGAGCGGGGAGCGTCATGATGCTGTACTCCATAATCTTCATGATGTCTTCTTCCTTCGTGACGCTGGCGTCGATGCCGAAGTCATCAATGACTCTTTCAACTGTTGCGTACAGGGCCTTACAACCCGCGCAACCCGTACCGAGAACTTTAACTGTTTTCATACGTTTGCTTTTTTATAAGATGATTGATAATGTTTTTAATTCGCAAAACAACGAACATCATGAGTATAACTAAAGGGGAAGAGCCGAAAGGACACAACTTCCCCTTTTGTGTGAACATCAAAACCTTACGCGCGCCTACTTCTAGCAGCAACCGCCCTCGTCCTTGCAGACGCACTGGCCGAGGAACTCCGCAAAAAGTTCGCGCGCCATCTGCCAATTCTCTTTGTTGATACAGTAGCGCACCTTGGGTGTTTCGATCTCACCCTGAATGAGTCCCGCCTCTTTGAGGGCCGTAAGATGCTGACTGACGGTAGCCTTGGCGATGGGCAGTTCTTCGTGAATATCGCCGAAGTAGCACGTCTTCTGTTTTGCCAGAAAGTTGCAGATGGCGATGCGTGCAGGATGGCCGAGGGCCTTGGCAAACTTCGCCAGCAGTTCCTGCTTGATGGTATAGTCTTTTGAAGCCATAATCCGATTGTTTCGTTGTTTCTGTTTGCAAAAGTACGAACGTTTGGTCAATCCTGCAAATCTTTTGGAATAAAAAAAGTTAATTGTACTGAAAAAAGATAATCCATGGAGCGATGCCTGTGCAAAATAATAGAAGTACTTCTGCATCAAAAACAAAAAAATGACGATGCAGAAGTACTTCTATTAATGGCAGGATAGGCTACCCTCACCTTTCAGATTCCTCAACCACTTGTATGAACTTATCGAGCAGTGGAATCATTGATTGCAGTTCCTCTTCGCTCATGCCGCTCTCTACGAGTTCACGTGCCAGGCAGTTGGGCACGCCCTATTTCGACACCCGTAACATCCACTTCTACGTCAACCGACTTGGATTCCACATCGTGGAGTTCTTCAATACTCACCATCCCGACCCACATCTGCCCAACGAACTCAATGCAGATCCGACTGGAGGCGAGGGTATGTTTATATTTGAGAAAAGGAGATAATCCAACGCATCGCTTCACCTCTCATTTTTTCCGTTTCACGCCATTGAGCGTTGCATGTGCATAATAATATGAGTACTTTTGCATCGAAATTTCAGCAACGATGCAAAAGTACTATTTTTGTAATAGTACCTATAGTCGTGAAAATCAATGATTACGAATACAAACTTTAAAAGAGGATTATCATGAACAAAAAGGCAAAGTACATTTATCTGCCAGTAACCGCCTTGCTTTTGGGCATGACGTCATGCCGCAGCAGTATCGAAGCCATCGACCTCAATGGCGATTGGAGAGTCTCAACGATCAATGGCGAAACTGTCCCTAAGACGTTGGAAGAAGTTACGCTTTCGTTTGACAACAGTTCAAATAGCTATCACGGCGTGACAGGTGTCAATATCATCAACGGAACCTACCAGCTCCACAACAATTCTCTCACGTTAGGCGAAGGAGCCATGACTCGCAAAATGGGCGACCCTGTGTCGAATGACGTAGAAATGAAATACGTCAACGCCATCCATGCTGTCAAGTCGGTGAAGAACAACAAGGGAAAACTCGAGCTTCAGGACGAGAATGGGAAAAACATCATGACTTTATACAGACAATAGAATGTCTGTCAGAATAATCTATAATACATCTTTCAATTACAAATTACTCCACAATCCTTCAAATATCCATCTGTCGTGTGTAAGAAAAAGTATCTCATTGCCGCAGGCATTCTGCTTGCCTCTGTAGTAGTTTATGGTGTCGTAAAGTTGAAATAAACTTTTCACCTCCCATTTTTTCCGCTTCGTTCCTTTGGGCGTTGTGGGATAAGGGAAATGCGCGTAATTTTGCACTCGAATTGAAGAAAGGTCCTCAATACTACTAACCAAACAATCGACGTAGAATGCTTCTTCACGTTTGACTCCTAAGGAGTAGATGCCGCTCCGAATCCTCTTGCCCTCTTGAGGGTTCGGAGTTCTGGCATTCTCGACCTTAACTTTCATGTGCAAATCCTCTCACTAACTCTCGTCTGTATGAATATGAAAAAACTAGTGGCTGTTGTTGTGCCGATTTACACTCGCGAACTCTCCGACAATGATCTCATTTCGCTTATCAACATCTGTGACACCCTCGGCGACCACCCGTTATATGCTGTCATTCCCGAAGGGCTTGACACTTGCGCCATCGAGGGTTTGTTTCCCAAACTGCAGTTTGTTGAATTTGCGCCGTCTTATTTCGAGAGCATCGCGGGCTACAACCGGCTGATGCTTGACGTCGAGTTTTACGAAGTCTTCAGCAGTTACGAGTATATTCTCGTCGCACAACTTGACACGTACATCTTTCGCGATGATCTGGAGCTGTGGTGCCGCAAGGGATTCGATTACGTCGGCGCCCCTTTTCTTCGACGAGACATTTACGATGCACCCGTCATTCGCCAACTGATAACTGTTTATCAGCACGTCTGTCGCAAACTGCACCACCGCACCCACTTCGATCGTTATGGTCGTGTGGGCAATGGAGGATTCTCGCTACGTAGAGTGGCGAGTCATCTAAAGGCGCTGAGCGAATGCCCTCTGGTCGTCCATCAGTATGCCGTGACACATAATCGCCAAGGCCTCTTCGAGGAAGACACCTTTTGGGCGATGGAGATTCCGTGGTTCAAATATCCTACAGAAGCCGAAGCCATGCTTTTCGCCTACAACAAATATCCCGAACTGAGCTATGCCCGAACAGGTGGCCAACTCCCTTTTGGCTGTCACGGATGGACGAAACCTGATTACGGACGGTTTTGGAAGAAGCACAAACTGATTCCGATGATGAAATAACAATTCTGGGGGAGTAGAAAATCCCCTTAACTTATAAATAGAACAACGATGCAGAAATACCTCTTCTTATTACTTATGGTGTTGTCCTTTAACAAGATGTACGGACAGAACATTCCCGATCTACAAACACGGGGCGCGCAGAATCAAGATTCACTCCTTGTGGATTCTCTCGCTCAGGATTCAACGTGGGCGCGTTGGGAAATGTATATGGACGAAGCTACCGTGGTGGGGCACAAGTCGGTGGTGAAGTTCACGACCGACAAGGTGAACTATCGGGTGAAGGACGATCCGGACA
>JAUNIC010000162.1 GCA_030523615.1 Bacteroidales bacterium | reverse complement strand
ATTACCCTTCACACAAATTCTAGAATAACCCCAAATAACGTACCATTTTCGCCCCGAAGATGGTGCTTTTTGCTTTTTATGTTTGCACACCTCGCAGATTTTCCGTAATTTTGTGCGCAAAATATCTACCGACCGCAAACGTACACACACCTCTATGCCCAAAAGAATTGTATTCATCGACTACATCCGCGTAATTGCCTGCTTCCTCGGCTATCTCGTGATGGCCCACTACATTCGCGAGCACCTCACGTGGAGCCGCAGCCGCCGCATGACGGTCGGTGCTCTGGCCTTCATCGTCGGAGGCGCGTTCACCGCATGGTCGTTCTGGTACACGGGCGTTCCTGGTATTGAGATGAAGACCCCGACGCTCGAATGGTCGTGGGAGTTCTGCACTCCCAACGTCCTCCTCGCCACATTCGGCGCCTTCCTCATGTTCACCTGTATTGGGCAGAAGACAGTTTCCCAAGGAACTGAAGCCTCCGGAAGAGGACGCGGCGAGGCCGTGATAACCAGCATCGCCAAACTCACCTTCGGCATGTACCTCATGCACATCCTTGTCCTCAGCAACGTCGCCCCGCTCTTCATGCCCGACGGCCCCGCCGAACCCGCCCTTCCCATCTACCTCACCATTCCCTGCATGGCCCTCCTCACCTTCGTCATCAGCGCCGCCATCACCAAGCTCATCAGCTACGTCCCCGGCAGCAAGTGGGTGATCGGATAATTACTTAATCATCAGCATGTTTAACCTTTCAAAATACTCCACCGAATACCGGGCGCTGACGAGGTTGGGGCTCCCCATCACCGTATCGCAGATCGGCATGACGCTCCAGGGCCTTTGCGACACGATTATGCTGGGACAACACTCTGCAACGGACCTCGCTGCGGCCGGCTTCGTCAACTCCATCTTCATCATCGCCATACTTCTTGGCATCGGATTCAGCAACGGTTCTGTGGCGCGCATGGGATTCCTCTACGGCGCGGGCAAGCTGCAGGATCTCATGTCGGTGTTCAAGTCGGGCATCTGGGCCAACCTCACGCTTTCCGTCGTGCTGACGGCCGCGATGACGCTGATCTACTTTCTGCTGCCTTATTCGGGCCAACAAGCCGACCTCCTCACGCTCATGGAGGAATACTTCATCATCCTTCTGCCGTCGCTCCCCATCCTGGTGATGACGGGCGTGTTTAAACCCTTCTACGACAGCATCAACGACACGAAGACGAACATGTGGATCATGCTCGCCGGCAACGTGTGGAACGTCTTCTTCAACTGGGTGCTCATCTTTGGCCACCTCGGCGCTCCCGAGATGGGCATTGCCGGCGCCGCCCTCGCCACCGCCACCAGCCGCGTCTTCATGCTCGTGCTCTATGCCCTCGTCTTCTGCATGCACAGGCGCTACGGGCAGTATCGTCAGTTGTGGAGGGGTGCTCACGCCACCACAAGCGAATTCCTCGAACTCAACAAACTCGGTTGGCCCATCGGCATTCAGATGAGCATCGAGACGGCCTCCTTTGCCGGTGCATCGCTTTGGCTCGGTTGGGGCGGCAAGACGTGGGACGCCGTCTCTTCGCTCGCCGCCTATCAGGTTATGGTGCAGGTGTCGAGCATGATCTTCCTCTTCTTCATCGGCATCGGCGGAGCCATTGCCATCCGCGTCAGCAACGCCCACGGGCGCAACGACCGCGACGCCATCCTCCTCGCAGCACACGGTGGTTACCAGATGATTGTGGCCGTAAGTATCGTGCTCACCACCATCGTATTCTTCATGAGAGGCAGCATCGCCCCACTCTTTGTCAGCGGCGATGACCCCGTGCTGCTCAGCCGCGTTTCCGACATCGTAGTGGCCTGCTGCATCCCCCTGGCGCTCTATCAGTTTGGCGACGGCATGCAGTCGGCCTACGTCAGCGCCCTTCGCGGCCTTGGCGACGTCCGTCCGCTGATGCTCTACTCCTTCATCGCCTACATCGTCGTCTCGCTCCCCATGAGCTACCTCTTCGGCATCATCCTCGACGGCGGTTGCCCCGGCATCTGGTACGGATTTCCCTTCGGCCTCACCACCGCTGCCTTCCTCTATCTGACTCGTTTCCGCAAGACGATGGCGCGGTATTGATGGGCTTCTTAGTAGAAAGCGTAAATACAACAACCGCTCCTCCTGCAAGTGCAAGGGGGGCGGTTGTTGGTTTATGTGTACTCCGAACATTGTCCAAATGCCTCGTTTTAAGCCATCACTTTCGTCTCGAACGGCAGCATGCCGTACTCTGTCAAATCCTCGCAAGCAACTCCTTCAAATATGTTCTCTTCGCCACTCGAAGCCAGCACCTTGAAGTCAACAATGTGGCGCTTCAAGTCGGCTCGTATGGCCTCGTCGTCAAGTTCCTCGCGTCTTGCCTTGCTCATCTGGCAGAACTCCTCCGACTGCTCGATGCCGGCGAAGCGGCGGCCGCAGAGGTTGGCGGCGATGCCCGTGGTGGAACTGCCGCTGAAAGGGTCGAGCACCCAATCGCCTTCGTCAGTCGATGCAAGGATGATTCGCGTCAAGACGGAGAGGGGCTTCTGCGTGGGATGTTTGCCGCAGGACTTTTCCCAACGGCCAATGGCGGGGAGTCGCCACACGTCGGTCATCTGCTTGCCAGCATTGAGCCGTTTCATGAGCTCGTAGTTATACTTGTGAGCCACCTTCGGGCTCTTGCGTGCCCAGATAATGAACTCCGTGGAGTAGGTGAAGAAACGGCACGAAATGTTGACGGGCGGGTTAGTTTTCTGCCAGGTTATGACGTTCAAAATCTTGAACCCCAGTTCCGTGAGGCAGTTGGCCACGGAGAAGATGTTGTGGTACGTGCCCGAAATCCAGATGGTGCCGTTGTCCTTCAGTTTGTCGCGACAGAGGCGCAGCCACTCCATGTTGAACTCTTTTATTTCCTCGGGCGTCTTACCTTTGTCCCAATCGCCTTTATCCACGCACACCACCTTTCCGCTCTGCAAGCTGATGCCGCCATTGGAGAGGAAGTAAGGCGGGTCGGCAAAGATCATGTCGAACTTGAAAGAAAACTCACGAAGGAGACGGAACGAGTCGCCATGAGCCAACACGAAATCGTTGTTCGGGGATTTGTAGTACGTCTCTATCATTGAACCTGCTGAATAAAATCGCTGATGTTCGTCAGGTTGTAGATGCTCGGGATGATGTTATAAGCCTCTTGCAACTTGTTCTTTGCGCTACGCCAACCGATGCCGTCGGTAATCCACACAAATTCAAATCCAGAGACGGAATTGATTTTTGGAGCAATATCGGAATAGGCTCGAGCAACCTCGTTAAGCTTCGAACCACCACCACTATAGAAGTTCACCTCGATAAGGAAAGTCTTATTTCGGCCCTCCACAACAAAATCAAAACGTTTCTCGTCATCGCCGAGCACGCGGGTTATTGCGGGCCATTCTCTCGAATAAACCTCTTGGCGATAATCGATTCCAGCATTGTCAAAGATGCGCGCCACCATTCCTTCCATCACATGGCCGCTACGATTCTTACGTGCATTTGTGTCAAGGCCCGTCTCAATGCCGAACACGTAATCGACGAGGTCCTTGACTTTCTGTTGCTGGAGCACCTCGGTCAGGCCCGTGTTGTCAAGGTATTCCAGCACGCCATCAACTGAAGTGAAGAGTGAATCCAGCACAACGCATTCATTCAACGAGTTCAAAACCTTCTTCTTGCCTTCGCTACGCACAGCAATCAGAATGTCCATCACGTTGAAAGCGCTTTTGTCGCGGCGCCAAATGGTCTCGACTGCCTGACGCATATCTTGCGCGCCGACAAGGCTATTGAGCATGCAGAGGCTCAGCTTTATATCGTCAACATTATTAGCGATCTTGTCGAAATCGCAGAAAAAGCCCAAGGTTTGGTTTGTCTCTTGAAGCTGAGACATGAATCTGTTGAAATCCTTTTTCATATTTACTGCCCTTTGTTTTATTGTTCCTCGTCCTCAGCCACGTAAGGCTCCAACTGGAAAAACTCCACGTAAGAATTAGCCTTCGTCGCTTCGTAGTTATGCACAAGTATTTCTGTAAGTTTTCCGCGCTTTGCGGCATTGGAGTTGATGTTTCGCGAAGCCCATACTCGCTCTATCCGGTAGGCGGCGTAGAGCACGTCAAAGAAGTTGTCGTCCTCGTTCTTGCCCTTGCAATCCGAATTGCTGAGCATGAACTTGAAGCCAGCCTCATGGATGCGGTCACAGTACTCCTTCAGTCGCACCTGGGCATCGTCGTTGAAAGCCTCCTTCGTATAGTCGTTGAAACTCGAAGTGTCGCTCAGCGGACGATAAGGCGGGTCGAAATAGAAGAGCGTGTTTCCATCAGCATATTCGAAGGTACGCTCAAAATCGCCTGTCAAGATTTCGACGCGTTGCAGCAGTTCGCTGTCCTTGCGGAGCGTCTCAGGATCACAAATCGTCGGGTTGGCGTAGCGTCCGAAAGGCACGTTGAAAAGACCCTTCTTGTTCACACGGTAGAGACCATTAAAGCAAGTGCGGTTGAGAAAGAAAAATAGCGTAGTGTTCTCCACCGGATCAAGATTCTTCTCGTTGTAACGAGCACGGGCATCCATGTAGAAGTCCTTGCGTTCTTCCTCCGTTTGAAGCTCCTTGTAACGCTGCTCGATATTGGCGAGCGAAGCGATGAGCGGTTCAACATTGTCGCGCACGGTGGCGTAACATGTGGTGAGGTCGGCATTGATGTCGTTGATGACCGCTCTTCGGATGTTCGGATAACGCTGGAGCATGTAGAAGAGCATGGCTCCTCCGCCTACGAACGGCTCTATGTAGGTCACGTCCGGCCAACTGGCGACGTCGGCAGGGAGCTGTGCGTCAAGTTGTTCGATGAGTTGTGTCTTACCGCCCACCCACTTGATAAAAGGTTTTGCTTTCATTATGAGATAATCGTCCCACCACGAAGAAACCCTCCTTCCCGAATCGCTTCAAGAAAGAGGGCGTGGCAAAAGGATTATCGTTCATTCCGCGGCTTTCCACAGCCTTTGTCAGACAACAATGATTTTGTCCACGCCCTTTGAGTGAAGCGTGAACATCATCAGCGTGACCTTACTGACAATCATTTGTGAGAGTGTGGAAATTTCGGAATGATCAGTACGTCGAAGATGCTCAAATTATGCGAAGATGTAGTGCTTTCTTGCGGCAGATATTTTTACGTTTTGTCATCTGCAGGAATGCCCAACTGCAAACAAGATTGTAATCCATTACAACATACAAAAAAAACGTAGGCATCTTACTTCTGCTCGTTTGAACGTCAAGGCTTTCCACGGCCTCCCAAAACGAGTCTAACAAAGTAGATACCTACGTTAGGATATAATACACCCATAAAGCGTGCTAGGAGGAGCCATTTCTGGTCCTCTGCACGCTTACGGGTGGGCATAATCCAACCGTAGCATCTATTTCGACTTGTTTTTGTGGGTTATCAGGTTGTGGAAATTTTGACGTTCCAAAAACAAGCGTCCATAAACGCTTTTCCTTATGTCGTGCTCCCTTTTATGTACGCCATTGGAGCAATCGGCGTTTTGTTGACAATAGCGGAAACGTTGTCGTTATCGATTGTCGATGACCTCGATGTTGTCGGCTATCATGTAATACACGCTCTCGGGCTTATAGCCCAAAGTGCCGAACACCAATCGGTCGTAATCATCAGCATATTCGTCGAGCAAGGAGCCATCCAACGTGACAAGTTCAATGTTCGCCATCTCATAATTTATAATGGCGAGTGTAGCCTTTTGGGGCTTCCGATAAGCATTGTTTTTGTCCATGAAGTGCTGCTTGCTAACGTTTGTGGCTGCAAAGTTACGAATAATATGCGAGAATCGCGCATACATCTTATAAAAAGTTTCGCGCGAGAATGATTTTTGCAGATTACAACAGAGAATAATGGAAGATTTCGGGGCCTTTCGGAGGACGCAAATCTCCCCCTACCCCCTCTTCGGCTAATGCGTCGCCCTATATTCCGTGGGCGACATTCCCAGGTGTTTGATGCAATAGCGGGTGAAATAGTTGGAGGTCGTGAAGTTCAGCGCATTGGCTATCTGCGCTACTGAGAGGCGAGGAGTTGGTCGTGGAAGTGGTGGTCGGTGTGGACGAGCCTCTCCTTATGCGGTGAATGTCCTGACGGAAGATTGCGGCAGATTCTGTCCTTGTGGCCAGCAGTCAGTCGAGGCAATACGCAATACGATGAGTTGGCAGCGGTCCTCAGTGACCCTCTGAGGAATCGTACACGAAGGAATGGCACCTGTATGTAACGAATACAGTTAACGAATCTAAACAAATCGTTTTTTATCGACCCAAAACAATTGAGATGCTGCAAAAGCCGTACATTTGCAACCCACAAATCACCACTAACCAAATTCATAAGACAAGTTGAAGCAGAAACGCAACACATTTTGGCTCATAGCATTTCTTTGTGCTCTATGCCTGACGGTGCTCACGCATCGGCAGAACCAGGATGTTGCGCCAGAACAGGACCTCACCGAGTGCACAGACGCATTAGTCGTGACCGCCCAGCAGAATCAGCCGCATGAGGCCGTACTGACCGATGCCTCCCAGCTGTACCACGTCTGCTCCTCTCGTCCCCAGCGCATCTTGCCAGTGCAGGGTTCAAGGGGAGAACGTACGCTGACGCCCGCCCTCAACTTTGTCAGGCAACACATTGTCAAACCACTCCATTCTTATTTTGACAGCAGATGCCGTCAGGAGTCGGCACCCTTCTGCCTGCCATCCTCGTGCGATTACTATGTGATCGCTCTGAGGCATATTATTCGTTAGCATAGTTGTTGACTTTCGCAAAAGCATTCAAACCTTTACAAATCATTCATTTACACAACTCAACAACTATGTCAATTTTCAAAAGTTTGGAGATGGCCTCTGCTGTCTCCACATCCCCTAATATCTCTATTAAGAAGTCGTGGTTTTCCACCAAAGTCATCTATACCCCTACTGCCAGTACGGTCAAGTCAATGGTGCTGGAGTATTCACCATTAGAAGGTCAGAAGGTAGAGCAACTTTTAGGCATGCCCCTCGAACAGATGGCTGCCGAGATCGAACAAAACGGCAAACCCCTGACGGGAGTTAACGGCAATTACCGTCTGGACGTATGCTTAAGCCAGGACCATCAGTTCTGCGCCCTTCAGCTCTCCCGTTTCATCAACTATAGCTACCAGCCCCTCTTTCCCCCTCGCATCTACGAGGGCAAAGATGTAGAACATTTCGCAAAACTCTTGTAGTTTTTTTGCCGTATAGTTTTCATTGACATTCCTTTATGGCAAACGTCCCCTACACCGCGCTCAGCGATGTGGGGGACGTGTTGCTTGTGAATTTAGGTCTTTAAGTATGTCAAGAGGGCAACTGATACACGCTAACGACAGATTGCGAAATGCCGAAAGTTCTACTTCTTTCCCCTGCCCTTCTGCTGTTTCTGCTCGCCGTTCAGCACGAATCCTTTCTTGAGGTATTCTTCCAAGGCGGCTGTTGTCCACATGCGGAACTGCCCCCTCAGTGGGAGTGGACACGATAGCTGCCGGAGATGATGATATCGAGGTTGTAGAAATCCATCTCGTCTTCGACCATACTGCGAATGCCACAGTTAACGACGCATGCAAATTTTGCACACGTCGTGTCTTTGGAGAGTTCGCCATCGTAGTAAATACGTTTGATGTGGCGACTGATGGTCGAACGATTGCGCTGAAACAGCTCTGCCAATTATTTTTCGATAAATGGATTTTCAGAAATATAAAGGAGACAAAAATAATTCAGTGTACACTGACGACGAA
>JAUNIC010000161.1 GCA_030523615.1 Bacteroidales bacterium | reverse complement strand
GTAATGAAATTACGACACTACATAGTTCCCACGCTCGCCATGCTGCTGCTACCCGCTGTGGCTGAGGCACGTGTGGTCACGGGTGTGGTGACCGACGACGAGGGCGAACCTCTGCAAGGCGCCAACGTCGTGCTCCGTGCGCAGCGTGCCGTGGGAACCACGACCGACGCCGAAGGCCGCTACACCATCACCGTGCCCGACGGCGTGAAGATCACCCTCGAATACTCCTTCGTAGGCATGGAGCGCGTGCGCAAAACCATCGCCGCCGGCAGGAGCAATCAGCAGATCGACGTCAGCCTCGCCTTCGCCAACCGCCTCGGTGAAGCCGTCGTCACGAACGGTTACCAGACCATCGATCCTCGCAAGAATACCGCCGCCATCAGCACCGTCAGGATGGAGGACATCCTAATGCCCGGCATGACCACCATCGAGCAAGCCCTCGACGGACGCATCCCCGACCTCGTGGTGACCAACAACTCCGGCGAGGCCGGCGCCACGGCCCGTCTGCGTGTGCGCGGTACTTCGACCCTCGTCGGCAATCGCGAACCCCTGTGGGTGCTCGACGGCTTTGTGCTGACCGACCCCGTCAACGTCTCGACCGACCAGCTGAACGATCCTGACTACATCAACTACGTGGGCAACGCCATCAGCGGCATCAACCCCGAGGACATCGAGAAAATCGACGTGCTCAAGGACGCCGCCGCCACCGCTCTATATGGTACGCGCGCCTCGAACGGCGTCATCGTCGTTACGACAAAGAAGGGCCGCGTTGGTGCTCCCACGATCCGCTATACCAACCAGACGACCATCAACCAGCGTCCCCGCTACACCGATCGCGACGTCCGTCTGATGAACTCCCAAGAGCGTGTGCAGTTCGGCAAAGACCTTTGCGACATGCACTACGTCTTCCCCACCTACATGCCCCTCGTGGGTTACGAAGGTGCCTTCTACCGTTACCAGACGGGACAGAGTGATTACGCCACTTTCCTCCAGGATGTGCAGCACTACGAGACGGTCAACACCGATTGGTTTGATCTGCTGACGACCAACAGCGTGAAACTCCAGAACTCCGTCAGTGTGAGCGGTGGTAACGACGCCACGCGCTACTATGCATCGGGCGGTTACACGCGTGAGAACGATGTAATCCGTACGCAGTTCGTCGACCGCTACACAGCGAGTGTGAATCTCACCACGAGTTTCACGAAGCAGCTCCGTGCGAACATTCGTTTCAACGGCAACGTGCAGAAGAAGAACCATGTGCCGAGTGAGGTGGGTGTGCTGAACTATGCCTACGAAACTACTCGCGCATTGCCCGCTTACGAGGCCGACGGCACCTATTATACCTACCAGCGTCACGGCTACGGCGTGGGCAATGGCCAGAAGGTGAACCGTCTGTATGACTACAACATCCTGAACGAGATCGACAATTCGGCGAGCACCTACAACGGCAATACGATGACGTCGTCGGCCGACCTGTCGTACAACTTCGGCACCATCGGTTCCATCACCGCGGCGGCCAACTACAACCGCAGCGCCACGACGCAGGGCACTTGGTTCGGCGAGATGACGAACTATGTGGCGATCCTGAAAAACGGTGAGGCGGGCGACCGTCCCATCGAGGGTCAGGCGGGTCTCTGCGAATTGCCCTACGGTGGTGTGTACAATACGAATTCTACGATCAGCGAGAGTCTCACGGGACGTCTGCAGGCGAACTATCACCAGGGCTTCGGACGCGCTGCTGGCAGTCGTGGCGAGAAACTCCACCACGTCAGTGCCACGCTCGGCTACGAGGCCAGCACTTCCCGCGTGAGCGCCATCAACGACCAGACGCGCGGCTACTTCAAGAACCGCGGTATGAAATATATGACGATGACGGGCGAGGACCTGAAGGCTTTCCCTCTCTACAGCGATTGGATGGCGGCCGGCCACCGCACGCTGACGGAGAGCAAGAGCAATACGATTTCGGGTTACCTGACGGCATCGTACTCCTTCGGCAACTATGCCACGCTCGGTGCGTCGGGACGTTTCGATGCGAGCAATAAGTTCGGCTCGCGCTCCAACGAGCGTTTCCTCCCCGTGTGGTCCGTCAGCGCCCGATGGAACCTGCGCGAGACGTTCTTCGAGAAGCGCGACAAGGCCCGCGGCTACCGAGGTCCCGTGACGGAGTGGAGCTGGCGCCTCTCCTACGGTAAAACCGGCAACATGCTCGACGGCGAGACGCCCAACATGCTCATTCGCCTCGGCGTCCTCGACACGTACTACGGCGAGAACGTCAGCCACGTTTCTTCCTTCCCCAATCCCGACCTGCGTTGGGAGCAGACCGACCAGTTCAACACGGGTATGCAGATTGGGCTGTTCGAGAATCGACTGAACTTCTCGACCGACATTTGGTACAAGAAGACGCACGACGCCTTTGCGCGCATCAACGTCTCGACCATCAACGGTATGGGCTCGTTCCAGATGAACAATGGCGACATCGAGAACAAAGGTTTCTCGTTCACCCTCTCCGGTTATCCCGTGCGCACGAAAGACTGGACGTTCTACCTCTCCACCCAATACAGCTGGGCGGCCAACACCGTGAAGACGAACACGTCAGAGAGTTACAACCTCGACAGTTTCCTCAACGGCACGGCCATCATCTCGGGCGAGAGCATCGGCGCCTTCTATTCCTACAAATTCCTCGGCCTCGACCCCTCGACGGGCGTTCCCCTTTTCGACGACTATCAGGACCGCCAGCACCTCCTGGCCGGCAAGAGTCTGGAAGAGGTGGTGAAGACGGTGATGGTGAAGAGCGGCAACCGCGATCCGTACCTCACGGGTTCGCTCTATGCTACGCTGTCGTACAAGCAGTTCAGCGTGCGCGGCAACTTCAATTACCGCGTCGGCTCGAAGGTGCGCCTCTTCAAACTCTACACGCCCGTCATCAACGGTGTGAGTAGCGACAAGAACGTGCGCCACGAGTTTGTGGACCGTTGGCGCCAGCCGGGCGACGAACAGAACACCATCATCCCCGTGTTGATGAGCAAGGACGATCCGCTCTATTCGCAGTACTCCCTCCATTGGAGCAACACGCTGAGCGCGAATCTCGACAAGATTCCGTCCTTCGCCCAGAACGTGTGGACGATGTACGACTTGAGCGATTTGCGCGTCGTCGACGGCTCGTTCCTCCGCCTCAGCAATCTGGCGCTGAGCTACAACTTCAAACCAGCGCAGCTGCGTCGCACCGGCATCAAGTCGCTGCGCATTGACCTCAGCATGACGAACGTCTTCACGCTGGCTTCGAAGAAGTTGCACGGACAGAGTCCCACGCAGGCGGGCTTCTCGGGCATCAACCTCAGCAACCGCCCCGCTTACACCTTTGGTTTGAACATTTCGTTTTAGACCCAGGACCTCCCCAAACCCCTCCGAAGGAGGGGCTTAGAATAGTTTGTTTTGCTAATCATGACTTTTTATGAAACTCATATATAATATAATACGAAAAGCTCTTGCGCTCCTAGCCCTCCCCCTAATGGGGGGAGTTGGAGGGGGGCTTTTCTCCTGCTCCGACTTCCTCAAGGAGTACTCGCAGGACATGATTGTGGCGAAACTGCCGTCGGACCTCGACGAGGTGATGCTCGGCAGCGGCTACATCGGCTCCTCCGCCATCAGCAGCGGCCCCACCGGCACACGCATGGGCGGCTTCTTCAACGTGCTCGACGACGACGTCAACACGGGTGGCGACCGCATCAATCCCGAGACCGGAAAGGGTTCGAAGGAGGTGACGAAGGCTTGGGGACAGGTCGTGCTTTCCAACTACGGTTACTTCGCGTGGCAGCAGGATGTGGGTGTGAACTACGACGGTTCGCTCTCCAGCGACGACGCTGCAACGTGGGACGAACTCTACGCTCGCATCAACGTGGTCAATACCATCCTCGACGAAATCCGCGACCTCCCGCACGAGACCGACAAGGACCGCGACGATTGGTACCGCGTGCAGGGTGAAGCCTGTTTCCTCCGTGCGCAGTTCTACTTCACGCTCGTCAACCTCTACGGCAACGAATATACGCCTGCCACGGCAGCATCGTCGCTCGGTGTGCCCTTGAAACTGCAGCCCGGCATCGAGCACGAGTTCACGCGAGCCACGGTGGCTGAGGTGTACGACCAGATCACGGCCGACCTCACCGTGGCTGAGGAGTATCTGACGCGTTCGCCGCAGAAGACCGACCACATGCTGCACCGAGCCTCGCTCGAGGCCGTCGACCTGCTGTGGAGCCGCGTGCTCCTGCATCAGCAGCGCTACGAACTAGCTGCCGAAAAGGCTCGCTGTGTGATGAAGAGCGAGAACTTCTATCTGGCGCCCATCTCGGCTCTGACACCCTCGACACCCTTCCTCACCGCCGAGAATCCCGAGGTCATCTTCTCGCAGGGCAGCAACAACCTGGCGCCCAACGAGGTCTTTACTGCCCGCAACGGCGACTACTGCGTCACACGCGAACTTTACGACCTCTACACCGAGGGCGATGCGCGTCGTGACTGCTTCCTCGGTGTCTACGGCGAGAGTTCGGGCGTCGATTGCGACAGCGTCTTTCTCAAGAACAAATATGAGCGCGGCAACAGCCTCCGTGCCCACATCAGCGACTACTATATGCTTCGCCTCAGCGAGGCTTACCTCAACGGTGCCGAGGCCCTGGCTCTGCTGGCCATGGAGCAGGGTAGGGCAGAGGCTGAGGCCGAAGCCAACGCGCTGCTCAACGAACTTCGTAGCCAGCGCATCGCGGCCTACGAACCTACGCACTACAGCGGCGCGGAACTGGTGCAGCAGGTGCGTGACGAGCGCCGTCGTGAACTTTGTTTCGAGGGGCATCGTTGGTTCGATCTGCGTCGCTACGCCGCTTGTACGGTGTGTCCCTACAGCCGCGACATTGTCCACAGTTTCGGCGTTTGCGGCGACTACGTCGGCATTATGTATCGCCGCACGATTGTCCTTCCTGCCGGCGACATGAACTACACCTTCGCCATCCCGAAGAGCGTGCTGAAGTTCTTTACCGACAAGCCCTTCGACACAAATCCCCGCAACGCCATTGAGCCCATTGAATCAGAAGATAATGAAGAATAGCCCTATGCAACGACTTATTTACTACATGCGTAAAGCGTTGGCAGTCGCCTGTCTTGCTGCCCTCATAGGGGTAGGCGTGGGATGCACCGAGGACGAAATTGTGCCGAGCATCGACTTCACCAGCCCCTATGCGCTGACGGATTCGTCCGATCCCGTGCAGCATGCTTGCTACGAGATATACAAGGAGTACGGTGTGCCGGTGTTCTTCAACGACACCATCGCGTCCTACCCCAACGGCACCGACTACTACGGCAATGCCCTGACGCGCTACGAGACGCTCGACCTCAACTGGAAGTTCCAGAGCCACGACCGCGGCAAGGTGTCTTACGCCTTCGACTATATCCTCACGGCCGACGAACAGATGGCGGCGCTCGACTTTGCGCGTCGCTTCCTCGGTCGCGCCAGCAGCAAGATGCGTCCTTTCTCCATCATGCTCGCCGACAGCATCCACGTGGGCAACAGTACGCCCATCTATTACAGCGGTTTCCGCACGCTCGTCATGACGCAGCTAGCAGGCCTTACCGACTACCAGAAGGACTCCTGCGCCACGGCCATTCTGCAGGATATGGTGCTCGATCGCGTCAAACTCAACACCGATCTTGTGGCGCGTTTCGGCGCAGTGAGCGACAAAGAAAAGTACTACAATCGTCCCTGGGTGGTCGACGGCGCCAACGGCGGCCTCGGTTGCACGTGGGGCGTGGAGCACAAGGGCGTCTTCTGGCGTCCGCAGGAGCTTTGGGCCGAAGATGCTGCCGAGCACTACGTACTCTATTCCTTCCAGACCTTCGTCTACACCACAGAGGAGTTTGAGGCCGAACGTGCCCGCATTTTCCACGAAATCGGTCGCTATGGCTTCATCTGCGGCAGCCGTTCGTACAACGATATGCTCGCTCACCTCTATAGTCCCGACGGCATCAACGAAGACCTCGAGTACTACGTCCAGCAGATGCTTACGCTTGGCCGCGACGTCTTCATGCAGCGCTACGGCGAGAGTGCTCTCGTCAAGCGCAAGTTCAACATTCTCGCTGAATACATCGAGGGCGACCTTGGCGTTGAACTGTAGCCCATCCTCAGCCACCGTTCCTGAAGCGTCAGCTTCAGGCCTCATCTTCCTCAAAACCAAAGCCCCGAAATCTATGAAAAATATTCTTCAATTCATAATGGCCCTCGCCTGCGCTGCAGTCTTCTCCGCTTGCGCCGAGGAGGAAACCCTCATCACGGCGCCCGTAGCTGCGGTGCAGAATGCCGGCACGTGGGTCGACGTGCGCGACGGCCACGAGTACGGCGTGGTGCGCGTCGGCAATCAGGAATGGATGACGGAGAACCTCGCCTACTACCTCCCCACAGGCACCGCGGGCGGCTGCTTCACGTGGGACGAAAAGGAGGGCGACTACGCGCTGGAGGACGTCACGTTCGATCCTGACACCGTGCAGATTGTACTCACCGACGACGATTTCCGCGAGGTCTACAACGCTGTGGCTGACGACCCCGCACACGATTGGCTCGCAGAGAGCAACGTCAGCGTGGCTACGCTCCACAGCTTCCTCGACAATTACCTTGCCCTCTACGGCCAAGAGGCTTTCACCAACGTCATGACGTATTATCCCAATTTCCACGAAATCCTCACCGCTGCCCTCGACGAGCGTCGCAATGAACTGCGCGATGGCCAGCTCGCCGAACTTGAAGCCAAGTGCCTGCAGATTGTTACGGCACATCGCGACAAAGCAGAGGCGACCAATGGTGGTTATTCGCGTCGCTACGGCTACCTCTACAGCCTCGACGGTGCCCGCGCCGCTGTGCCCGAGGAAGGTGGATGGCGTCTGCCGACCGACGAGGATTGGATGCAGCTCGAGGCTTCACTTGGCATGACGCCCGACGAGCAGCACACCCTCAACGCCTGGCGTGGCGCTGGTGCTGGCGATGTGCTTAAGGACGTATTCTCTACCGTCTACGCCGGCTGCAACGCTTACCTCCGTACCAACGAGCGCCAGTACATCCGTAAGGATCAATGCGCCTATTATTGGACGGACTACGAGACCACGACGAGTGAAGAGCAGGAGGTGAAGGATGACAGCGGTGAAGCCTCTGTCGAGACGTTCATTTACCGCTTGGGCATTGTCCGACAAATGGCGATTTACAGCAACGCCATCTGGCGCGGCACCACCCGCACCGACAACCTCTACCGTGCCACAACTTACAGCGTCCGCTTAGTGCGCGACGCCCGCTAACCCTTCTAGATAATCTTGAACCTCTAGTAAATCCAGAAAATCTAGCCCTTCTAGAAAATCTAGAAAACCTAGCCCCCCTTAGCCTTTAAAAACAAAAAACCATAACGCTTATGAAACACTTTACTCTCGCTGCGGCGCTCCTTGCCGCAGTTACGGCCCTGCCCGCTGAGGCTCAGAATCCCTTCGAGCAGCAGACGAAAGCCGTCTACATCTACAGTGTCAACCAAAACCAATTCCTTTCCGACTATCAGTCGCCCACGCCTGCCACCTACTGCCTCCAGGATTACGGCCCTTCGCGTGCCGAAGCTATCCTCTTTGAACTCACCACGATCAACGAGATCACTGGCGAGGGCGTGCTCTTCACCTCTTGGACCGACTGCTACATGAGTGTGCCCGTCGGCGGTAGTTTCGTCAAGGCTACAAACGACGTCGAGAAGCGCTCCATCCTGACCTTCAAGGATGCTGGCGACGGCCACACGGCTATTTATTCCGGCACGACCCTCCTCTCGCCCTACAAGAACGGCGCCA
>JAUNIC010000160.1 GCA_030523615.1 Bacteroidales bacterium | reverse complement strand
GTGGCAGCTGATCTTATTTTCCTGCTTCGCGAAAGTATAGGAAGAGAGGAAAGTTCTTGCTAAGGCAAGCGTCACTCCTCCGGAGATGCCGAGCGCTTGCAGTAGCAAGCGAGCAGAGCTCGAGCGTTCGATCCTTCTACTTCCTAAACTTCTAATATAAAGTTAGGAAAGTTTTATACACTACGCCTTCCCTCTCTTCCCCCAACTTTCGGCGAAGCCAGGAGATTTTGGCAGAGGTGCCACTTTGTATATAGTCGCCAAAATGTATTATTCGATTGTTGCAGAGGTGGTTATCCGTTGCGTTGGTCGAGACCCCACATCATCTTTTCGCGTAGCGTGTGGAAGAATCCCTTGCCGGCGGTTTTCACCACGGGAACGCAGTAGTCGGCCTTGCGGAGCACGATGGTGGTGCCGTTGGCCATGCTCTTGCTGCGGCCGTCGATAGCGATGAGGAAACGTCCTGTGCGGCTTGTGACTTGGAGTGTGAGTTCAACGTCGTCGGGCAGAATCACGGGGCGCATCGTGAGGCTGTGGGGTGCTACGGGAGCCACGCAGAAGGTGGGGCTTTCGGGGGCCAGAACGGGACCGCCAACGCTCAGCGCATAGCCCGTACTGCCCGTGGGAGTGCTGACGATGAGACCGTCGGCCAGATAGTTCGTGAGGAGTTGGCCATCGACGTGTGTCTCGACTTCTATGAGCGACGAATTGTCGTGTTTCAGGACTGCTATCTCGTTGAGCGCAAAGGGATAAAGCTCGAAGTCTTTGTCCTCTACTCTAACCTCGATCACGCTGCGACATGAGAGCGTATAATCGCCTTGCAGCACCAGTTGGAGCGCTGTCTCGATGCTTTCGGGGGTGACGTCGGCCAGAAAACCGAGGCGTCCGGTGTTGATGCCGATGATGGGAATCTGACGTTGTCCGAGACGCTCTGCTGTGCTCAGAAACGTGCCGTCGCCACCCATCGAAATGGCCATATCGATGTCGTCGTGCGATGCGTCGTAGTGTGGCAGCTCGGCCACGCTGGGACTGAGAGCGTAATCGCTGAGAATCGCGGCAAAATGCTTGTCAAGCATCACGGTGATGCCGTGAGCCTGGAGTGTAGTAACCACGCGTTCAACGTACTGACACTTCGATGCCTGCATGCTTTTGCCAAATAGTGCGACGCGGCGCAGTTCTCTGGTGTCCGTGGCTTGTTCAGCCGAATATGACGTTGCGTTCATTGTTCGATTTTTTGTATATTTTGAGCCACCGGCAGCAGCCATTTGAAAAAAAAGTTGTAATTTTGCAGCGCAAATATAAGCAATTTGTAGCGGACGGCCAAACATTTTGGCGTTTTTCCGCAACTTTGTGCATAATCAAGTCGCAAACTTTAATACATCTACCTAATAATGATTCATCTTTTTCTCGCCGACGGCTTTGAAGAAATCGAAGCCCTCGCTACTCTCGACGTTCTCCGCCGTTGCGGACTTGTTGTTAAAACCATCTCTTGTATGGGCACTCGTACTGTCATGGGCGCTCACAATATTCCCGTCCTTGCCGACGAAATCTTCCGTGGCGGCGACTATGCAGAGAGCGATGCGCTCATCCTCCCCGGTGGAATGCCCGGTGCCAAGAATCTGCTCGATCACGAAGGACTCCGCAAGGCTCTTGTGGCACAGAATGAGCGTGGCGCACTCGTGGCTGCGATCTGTGCGGCTCCCATGGTGCTCGGCCAGCACGGCATCCTCGCTGGTCATAAAGCGACTTGCTATCCCGGTTTTGAGCAGATGCTCACGGATGCTGAACATTTGACAGATTACGTGGTTGAGGACGGCAACGTCATTACCGGCAAGGGCCCCGCTGCTGCTGTCGATTTCGGCTTTGCCATTGCTTCGCGCTTCGTGAGTGCTGCTAAGGTGGCAGAAGTGAGAAGTGGTATGCTCTTCGCTTAAGATGCTGTCTGCGCTGCCGGCTCTTATTTAACCGTCTGCGCTCATTTTATGATTCCGTCTGCGCTGCCAGATGATTGGTTGTGCGTTTGCCGTAATTGATATCGACCAGAAACAGTGCGTTTCCTGGCACACTCTCGCCTGCCGAGCATCGGTCTTTCTGGCTGATGACTCGGCAGAATTCGTCTTTTGTCATGCGTCCGCGTCCTACCTCGAGCAATGTGCCGACCACGGCGCGTACCATGTTGCGCAGGAAGCGGTTCGCGGTGATTTCGAAGCGCCACAGATCGCCGTCCATCTGCACCCATTTGGCGTGCGTCACGTGGCAGATGTTGGTTTTCTGGTCGTTGTTCACCTTTGAGAAACTCGTGAAATCTTCCGTCGCGAGCAGCACTTTTGCAACTTCGTTCATGGCGTCGTAGTCAGGTTCGAAGTGCAGCTGTGTAGCGTAGTGGCGGCGGTAGGGATTCTTGCGCGTGTAAACGTAATAGTGGTAGGTGCGAGACGTTGCGCTGAATCGGGCGTGCAGATCGTCGGGCACGGGGTCTACCTTTTCGATGGCGATGTCGCGCGGCACGATGCGGTTCATGCGATAGGCAAACTGCTGGCAGTCGAGCGAGCGTTCGGTGTCAAAATGTGCCACCATCATCGAGGCGTGCACTCCAGCGTCGGTGCGTCCGGCTCCGACGCACTCCACTGCGCCGCCCAGGAGTTTTGACAGCGCGTCGTTGAGGCGTGCTTGTACAGAGTCGGCACCGGGTTGCACCTGCCATCCGTGGTAGTTCGTGCCGTCGTAGGAGAGAGTGATAAAGAAGCGCATGGATGTCGCCGTAAGGGGGGGCGATGTGACTGTGTGACTATCAGACTGAGTGACTTTCGTGAATCCCTATTCCACTTTCGTGCACCGAAACCCTGAAAACAACGAAAAGCGCTGCGCCCTATGGGAGCACAGCGCTTTGCTATTTGGTGTTGATGTTGTCCGAGGGGAGTATTAAGCCTCTTCAGCAACAACGACGTACTTCACCTCTGCAGCAACCTCCTTGTGGAGATTTACGGTAGCGGTGTATTCGCCGAGTTCCTTAGCATCAACCATGTCGATCATCTTGCTGTCAACGGCAACACCAGCCTTTGCGAGTTCGTCGGCGATGTTAGCAGCGTTTACAGAACCGTAGAGAGCGCCGGTAGCGCTAACCTTGGCTGCGATGGTGAATGCTTCGAGTGCGTTGATCTTCTCAGCAAGTGCGATAGCGTCGTTCTTGATCTTCTCGAGCTTGTGAGCCTGCTGACGAAGGTTCTCTGCGAGAATCTTGCGAGCAGAGGGAGAAGCGATGACAGCCTTGCCGGTGGGGATGAGGAAGTTACGGCCGTAGCCGTCCTTTACGGTCACGATATCGTTCTTGTAACCGAGACCCTTAACGTTTTCCTTAAGAATAATTTCCATGTTGTATACCTCCTCTTTTAATTATTTCATCATATCAGTTACGAAGGGAAGGAGTGCGAGGTGGCGGGCACGCTTAACAGCCTGAGCCACGCGACGCTGGAACTTCAGAGAAGTACCGGTGATGCGACGGGGAAGAATCTTACCCTGCTCGTTGAGGAACTTCTTGAGGAATTCGGGATCCTTGTAGTCGATATACTTGATACCGCTCTTCTTGAAACGGCAGTACTTCTTCTTCTTGGTATCGATCGCAGGAGCGGTCAAATAACGGATTTCACTCTGTGCCATTCTTTATGCCTCCTTCTTGTTGTTGCGACGCTTCTCTGCGTAAGCTGCAGCGAACTTGTCAAGTTTAACGGTAAGGAAACGGATCACGCGCTCGTCGCGACGGAAGCCGATTTCCAGCTTATCTACTACAGTGGGTTCAGCCTTGAACTCCAGGAGGGTGTAAAAACCGGTGCTCTTCTTCTCGATGGGATATGCGAGCTTCTTGAGACCCCAGTTCTCTTCATTGACGATCTCTGCGCCCTGAGCGGCGAGGATGCCCTTGAACTTTTCTACCGTCTCCTTCATCTGAACATCAGACAAAACGGGAGTAAGGATGAAGACGGTTTCATACTGATTCATCATAACTTCTGAATGAATGTGTGTGGGTTGTTATTAATAATATTAAATGTGTGCTTGAGCTTCTGGCGTCAAAAACGGCGGCATTTACTTTAAGCGGCTGCAAAATTACGACTTTTTTCACAATGCAGCAAACAAATTATGCGAATATTTCTTCTGTTAGTGCGTTTTTTCAGTCTTTCTGCCACCATTTCATTTCTTTTTGTTACCTTTGCACTACAAAAACTTCAATGCTCCGGTTGGCATATCTTTTGCACTGCGAGCATTTGCTATACTTTTGAACTATTGCAATGAACAATAACTATTCTCCACAAATCAAGCACATTCTCGATCTTGGACAGAGAGAGGCACGACGACATCATGCCACTTCCATCACGGCGGTTTCGCTCCTGCTCGGCATTCTTTCCGACGAGAATTGTGAAGCCAATCGCTACCTGCGTAGCACTGGCATCAACACAGAATCGCTTCGCACAGAACTTCAAGAGACTTACTCGCAAGGTAGCGATGTAGTGGCCGATGATACAGTGTCGGCTGAAATCAATGACGATAATTCCGTAGAACTCAGCCTCGACCCCGATGCTGAGCGCATCTTGCGTCTGTCGCAGCTTGAGGCACGCCTTCAGAAGCAGGCGGAGGCAACGGATCTTCATATTCTCCGCGCTCTCCTTCGCGACAAGATCAACGAAGGTAGTCGCATCCTCAAGAACCACGGGCTCGACTACAGCGCCATGCAGCAGAATTCTAATCAGAGCAATCTGTCATGTGGAACTTCGACTTCCGGCAGCGCTTCGCCCCAACCCCGCAATGGCTTTGGCTTTACCGAAGACGATGATGACGATCTCGAACCTGTCAATGCTGGTCCTACCCGTAACAACGCGGCCACAACGCAGAAGGCGGGGCAGAGCGACACTCCTATTATTGACAGTTACGGTACAGACCTGACGCAGGCGGCTCGTGATGGCGTGCTCGACCCTATCGTCGGACGTCGTGACGAGATTGAACGCATGGCGCAGATTCTTTCGCGCCGTAAGAAGAACAACCCTATTCTGATCGGTGAACCCGGTGTGGGCAAGTCGGCTCTCGTGGAAGGTTTGGCGCAACTCATCGTGGCTGGTCAGGTTCCGCATCTGCTCAGCGATAAGCGCATCGTTGCTCTCGACATGGCAAGCATCGTTGCTGGAACGCAGTACCGCGGACAATTTGAAGAGCGTCTGCGACGTCTCATCGAAGAGCTCAAAGCGCATCGTGAGATTGTGCTTTTCATCGATGAGATCCACACCATCATCGGTGCCGGTGGCGCCAGCGGAAGCCTCGATGCAGCCAACATCCTCAAGCCCGCACTGGCGCGTGGCGAGGTGCAGTGTATCGGCGCCACGACTATCAACGAGTTCAAGAAGAGCATCGAGAAGGATGGCGCTCTTGACCGACGTTTCCAGAAGATTCTGCTTGAACCCACTTCCGCCGCTGACACCCTCACGATTCTCCACAACATCAAGTCGCGCTACGAAGACCATCACAGCGTGAACTATACTGACGCTGCGCTCGAAGCTTGCGTATTCCTTTCGGAACGTTACATCACCGACCGCGCTCTGCCCGATAAAGCCATCGATGCGCTCGATGAAGCTGGTTCGCGCGTACATCTTCTTAATGTACGTGTGCCTGAGGCTGTGGCAGCCAAGGAGCGCGACGTGAAGAATCTTGCGACGCTCAAGGAAGCTGCTGCGATGCGCCAGGATTACGAAACTGCCGCCCGTCTGCGCGACGAACTGACAATTGCCGAACAACAATTGACTCACCTCAAGGAGGAATGGCAGGCAGAACTCGAAGCCAACCGCATCACGGTTGACGCCGACGATATTGCTGGCGTTGTCAGCATGATGAGTGGTGTGCCCACAGAACGCATCAAGGAGGATGAATCCGCTCGCCTCAAGGGCATGAAGGATGTGCTGTCCTCGAAAGTCATTGCACAGGATCGCGCCATTACGCGCCTTTGCCGCGCCATCACCCGCAATCGTCTTGGTCTCAAGGATCCCAACCGCCCCATCGGCACTTTTATGTTTGTTGGTCCTACAGGCGTGGGTAAGACGCATCTTGTCAAGACGCTCGCCACGCATCTCTTTGGCCGTGCTGATAGTCTCATTCGTATCGACATGAGCGAATACGGTGAGAAATTCAGCGTCAGCCGTCTCGTCGGAGCGCCTCCGGGTTATGTGGGTTACGAAGAGGGCGGACAGCTCACCGAGAAAGTGCGCCGTCATCCCTACTCTATCGTTTTGCTTGACGAGATTGAGAAAGCGCATCCCGATGTGTTCAACACTCTTCTTCAAGTGATGGACGAAGGTCGTATGACGGATGGCAATGGCACGACGGTCGACTTCCGCAACACGATCATTATCCTCACATCAAACAGCGGCTCTCGACAGCTGAAGGACTTCGGTGCAGGTATCGGCTTTGGCGCATCGCAGGGCGAAATTGCTCCCGACGTGGCTGAAGGCATCGTGCGCAAGGCGCTCCAGAAGCAGTTTGCTCCGGAATTTCTCAATCGTCTCGATGACATCATCATGTTTGATCCCCTCTCGCGCGAAAGTGTGAAGACCATTGCGCAGATCGAGGTTGACGCGCTCGCCAAGCGAATGGCGACAACGGGACGCACCATCACTCTTACACCCGCCGCTCTCGAGTTTGTTGCCGATAAGGGTTACGACCCGCAGTATGGCGCGCGTTCTCTCCGTCGTACACTTCAGGAGTACGTAGAGGACCCCATCTGCGATCTTCTCCTCGATGGTATCGACTACGACAACATCCTCGTCGACGCGCCCGAAGGTTGTACAAAACTTGCAATCTGCAAAAACAATACTCCCCAAGAACCCCACAACGATAACAAATAAAGTGGCCCCCATCTCTTCTCTCCAGAATCCTAAAGTCAAACGCCTTGTGGCGCTCCAGCAGAAATCGTCGGAGCGCCGCAAGGCGGGTGTCTTTGTTGCCGAAGGTCAGCGCGAGCTGATGCATTGTATAAATGCCGGACTTCAGGTCAACACGATTTACTATTGTCCCGAAATCATGAACGCTGGAGATCGCGAAGATCTTCACCGCAGCAATGCAGATGTTGATGCGTCCTCTCTGCTCTCTGCTGCTTCCGAATGTATTGAGGTCACCCCTGTAGTCTACGACAAGATAGCTTATCGTGGGGGAACTGAAGGTGTTCTTGCAGAAGTTCGTCCGCGTACACTCTGTTTGGACGATCTCGATCCTCATGGCTTGTACGTTGTGCTCGAAAGCGTTGAGAAACCTGGCAATCTTGGCGCCATCCTGCGTAGTGCCGACGCTGCTGGAGCTACGGCAGTAATTGTCTGTGATCCCCGCACCGACCTGTACAATCCCAATCTCATCCGTTCTTCCATAGGCGCCATCTTCACCGTGCCTACCGTGGCATGTTCGTCGGAAGAGTGCATCGCTTGGCTCAAGGCTAACGACATTACCATTCTTACTGCTCAGCTTCAGGACAGCAGCCTCTATTACGACACGGACATGAAGCGTCCCACGGCCATCGTCATGGGCACAGAAGCTACAGGCCTCACGCCCCAATGGCGTGAAGCTGCCGATGCTCACATCCGCATTCCTATGCTTGGTAAATTGGACAGTCTCAATGTCTCTGTCTCAGCTGCGATACTTCTCTTTGAGGCCGTACGACAAAGACAAACTTTATAGTCTTTTCAAAGTCAACTTTGCAAAGTCTGTCGGATTTGTAACATTTTTTCAAAAAAAGCTCGCCGACATTTGGCTGCTTGCGAAGAACGTGCTAACTTTGCACTCGCATTTGAGAAACGGTGCGTTAGTTCAGTTGGTTAGAATACATGCCTGTCACGCATGGGGTCACGGGTTCGAGTCCCGTACGCACCGCCA
>JAUNIC010000159.1:7411-8071 GCA_030523615.1 Bacteroidales bacterium | reverse complement strand
TACCTCTTCCCTCTTCCCTCAAGAACCTCTTCACAGAACACTCCTCGCCGAACGCCATGAAGCATCTCACGATACTCCTCGCCACCCTACTCTTCCTCCTCGCCGGCTGTGGCCGACGCACCCCGGAAGAATACTTCCCCACGACCGACCCCAACGACCATCGGCCCGTGGTACACGGCATCGACGTGAGCCACCACAACGTCCTCGAGTGGAAAAACCTCCAGCGCTACGAACATCTCCAGTTCATGTACGCCAAAGCCACCGAAGGCGCCACATTCCAAGACGACAAGTTCGAGTACCACCGGCAGTTCGCCAAAGAGCACCACCTCAAGTTCGGCGCCTACCACTTCCTCAGCGCCAAAAGCACCGTGGCCGACCAATTTGCCAACTTCAAGTGCGTGGCAGGCCGCTGCGACTGCCTCCCCATGCTCGACATCGAAGGATGGACCTTCAACACGATGGACACCCTCCAGCTGCAGAACATGGTCGACGAGTGGATCACCTACTGCCAAGACGAGTGGCACGTCAAACCCATCGTCTACTGTTCGGCACGCATCTACGGCAAACTCGATCTCCGCGGCTGTCCCTGGTGGGCCAACGCCGAAGCCTGCCGCAACGCCAACAATGTCCATACCCCCGAACCCCAAGGCGACTACGCCG
>JAUNIC010000159.1:6497-7401 GCA_030523615.1 Bacteroidales bacterium | reverse complement strand
CCACCGCCATCGATACCGGAACCATCGACACCGCCCGCCTCAAGCATCGGAGTCGCCGCCCCACCCCGACAAGCGACAGCGTCGACGTCAACTTCCTCCGCCCTGGCACCAGCCTGAAAGCCATCCTTATGCCGACGGAAGAATCCCGAGAAAAAGCCCGAAAATAGCGGACCTTCGGCATCCAATAACATCGAATCAAAACACAACATCAAACACATACACACAGGACAATCATGAATTCACCATTCCTCCCCCAAAACCTCGAAGAAGTCCACAACACATGGACCCACCTCCTTGGCGCCGTCGCCGCCGCCTCCCTCATGTGGCTCCTCATCGTCCTCGCCGCTCCCATCAGCTGGCAATGGCTCATGGGCGTCATCATCCTCGGCGTAGGCACCATACTCATGTACGGCTTCAGCACCGCCTACCACTGGACCCACGCCGGCAAGGCCAAACGCATCATGCGCATCTTTGACCACATCGGCATCTACATTATGATCGCCTCCAGCTACACCCCTCTCTGCATCGCCGTCATCGGCGGATGGGTCGGATGGACCGTATTCGCACTTCTTTGGGCTGTCGTCATCGGCGGAGCATTCTACAAGATCGCCGCCATCGGCAAATATCCCCGTCTCTCCCTTTTCCTCTACCTCCTCATGGGCTGGTCAGCAGTGTTCATCGTCAAACCCGTCTACGACAGCCTCACCCTCCTTCCCCTCCTCCTCATCGTGGGCGAAGGCATCGCCTACACTGGCGGCACATGGTTCTACTCCCGCGACGAAAAGCACCCCTATTTCCACGCCATCTGGCACGGCTTCGTCCTCCTCGGCACCGTCTGCCATTGGCTAGCCATCTTCGCCATCCTCGCCGAGTGGGGGTAATAATGAGCAACGAACAATGAATA
>JAUNIC010000159.1:0-6487 GCA_030523615.1 Bacteroidales bacterium | reverse complement strand
CGGATGATGCACGGCCATTATTCGTTATCTTCGATTCGTATAATTGTGACGCTTATCTTCGTGTACACGCCGCCATAAGCTGGTGCGCCGTGCATTTAGAACGTCCATCCCGCAGCGACGTAGGGCCACTGGTAAAGAGGGGTGAAAGGCCAGGGGAGTTCGGCACCCTTGGTAAAGCCGAACTGCGGAGAAATGCCTGCACGGAACATGAAACCGTTGGGGCGTTGATAGCGATAGCCGACGTTGAGATAGGCATAGTAGCCAAAAGCCGTACGACTGCTCTTTTCAATCCGGTCGCAAGGGAAAGCGGTGCCTTTGGCGTTCGCCATGCAATGCGTACCGTAGCGAGCGTTCAGCGCCCCAGGCGTCCAACTATCGTGCTGAGACGGATTGGCACAAATGACCTCTTCCCACTCGTCGCGATACACGCCCAGCGTACAGCCGAGGCCCACCTCGAAGTGGCTGTGGTCCTTGCCCGTGAGGTAGTTGACCTCGACGGGTACACCGCATCCTCCTGTGAAAGTGAGTTGCCAAGTGTCGGGCTCGCTTTTCGAGCGGCCGAAAGCCGAAAGGCTGTAGTTCAAGCCCGTGCGAAAACCCCATCCGCTGTTGGCGCCGGGTCGAAAGCGCGCATCGTAGGACGCGCCGACAAGCCCCGTGCTGCCCATAACCTCGACGCCGATAGCCTGCGTGCCGAGTTTACGCTCTGCGCTGAGTTCGTTTTGGGCGCACGCGTCGTAAGCAAAGGCAGCTGCGAAAACTGCAATGATGAACTGTTTGAAGTATTGTTGCATGATGCTGTTCTTTCTGATAAACGTAAAGAGAGCCGCCGTCAGGGCGAGGAAAAGAATCTTTACGTTTGAGGGATGTATATTTGAGAGGGGACAAAATTCTAAGTTGCGGAGCATTGCCGCTTCGGAAAGGCTAACGGATGCCGACCTCACCATTCTCGCCAAAGCGGAGAGGCGTATCGGGGAAATCCTCAGCCGTCAACTGACGAATATCGTGGAGAGCCGACTGCGCCTTGTCGAGACGCGGACCCTTGCCCGGCACCTGCAGATACGAATGAATGCGACCGTTCACAAAAGAACCATCTCCCACATTCACCTCAGCCACCAGCAACGGCGCATGCCCCTTCTTGCCGCTCGTACTCATGCGGTAAGGAGCGCAGAAATTGCCGAGGGAATAGGCAACCAGATGACCCTTGTAAAGCTCCATGGCACGCGGCACGTGAGGACCATGGCCCACAACAATATCCGCACCATTGTCGACACACAGATGCGCAAACTTCATCACGTCGCCGCGATTCTCGCCGAGAAACGTCTCCGGTCCCTTCGGCACATGCGTATACTTCTCGCCCTCGGCACCACCGTGGAAACCCACCACGAGCACATCGCACATTGCACGATACTTCAGCACCAAGCGCTTCACCTCCGCCAGATTGTTCAAGTCATTCACCTGCGTACAACTTGCGGCAAAGCTGACGTAACCCACCTTCACGCCACACGATTCCACCACGGCACCCTCTGCCAGGCCCTTGATGCCCGACACCTTGATGCCTACCTCCTCCATCTTTGCGAGCGTCAGTTTGCGGCCCGTCATGCCGAAGTCGAAGGAGTGGTTGTTTGCGAAGTTCACGATGTCGATGCCAGCGTCCACGAGGTTCTGCGCGTGGTCACCCGGCATACGGAAGATGTAGCACGTCTCCGAGTTCGCCTGCTTTCGCGTCTCGCCCGCCGTGCCATCATAGCAAGTGCCCTCAAGGTTAGCGATCGCCAAGTCAGCCGCACGGAGAATATCCTTGCAGTCGACGAAGAGCGAACGTCCGCGGTCCGCCGTAACGTACGACTCGCTGGGGAAGTTCGTACCCATCAGCACATCTCCCACGAAAGCCAGCTTGAGCGTAGCACCCTGCAGCGAGTCGGCGCGTTCTGCGGCAGCGCCATCCTCCGCCTCGTGCGAAGCCCGCAGAGCCACATCGTCCGGAGCAATCGTATCCCCCTTCTGCGTCGCGACAGAGTCAGCCACGGCAGCATCCGCAGTCCCGAGGAGTCCTTCGAGCATATTCTGTGGTCTTTTCGCACAAGCCACGAAGCAAGCCATCGCAGCCATCATCCATAAACATCTTCTCATAATTCAGCGTGTGTTTTTTTGTATGTGAGCGTGTTACGTATAATTTTCGGGTGCAAAGGTACTCATTATTTTTCACATATGCGCGAAGATATGCATAAAAAACGGCAGAATCAGTAATACATCTCGTCGTCGGGGGTAGGAGGCGTATATTTGTAGTGCGTACAGGCATAAGCAGCGACACAACCGAAGCCGCCACGAACGTTCGAGTAAGTCGAATAAGTCTGCGTCAGACCAATACCGCCGAGATCATTGGAGAGCTGTTCGTTGATGTGGCGCAACATGAGGTAATACTCTGGCGAGAGCGTGTAGAACTGCACATCGATGAAGTCCATCTGCGAAGGGTACTCCGTCTGCAGATGCAGCACCACTCCATCCCCCTTCCCTCCTGTTGCGGGGGCGGAGGAAGAGAAAGCCTGCACATCATCGGAAGAGAAGAAGTACATCTTCCCGTAATACTCGTTCCATGGGTCGAGATCGAGGTCGTTGTAGTGGTTCAGGAGCGGTTCGAGGCTTGGTTCTATTTCGAGATGCGAGTAGTCGATCGGTGCGAAATTTGTCCAATTCCAAGTGTGATACACTTCGTCGGGCCCGTCGTCGTAAGCACTTTCCCACTCCACTTCCGTATGGTTGTCCTTGACAGAAGTGAGGCGCGTGGCGAAATATCCTCTCTCCTCCTTTCCACCCGACAGGTGGGAAGCAGCCAAAGAGGGAACGCGCACCAGAAAGCGGAGTTTCGGATAGATGGTGTCGACGGTCGTCACCTCCATTGGCGTGGCGGCGGGGATGGTCGTCTCGGCCGTTGCGGTGAGACTCTTTCCCTCCCACGAAGGAGCATCCGCCTTGACGCTGATGCTAATCTTGTCGCCGCTGTGGTGCTCGCCCTTCACACGGTAGATGGCCATCGGCATGCCGAAGTGCTTCTCGGCATGGACAAAGGTGACCTCGTCGGCGCGAGCTTGTCCTGAGCCTGTCGAAGGATGGGTGGTGCACTCCACCATCACTCCTTGCAGCGTGCCGACATTACCCGCCGTAGGTCGCGTGAGGGAGACGTTGAGGAGATATTCGTCGGCGGTCGTGGGGAAGGCATAAATCACGAGTTCGCTCTCGCTCTTGATTTCGAGAATGTCGACGGGATGGTCGCAAGAAGTAAGCCCCCCTCCAACTCCCCCCATCAGGGGGAGAGCTACGAGCAAGAAGCGCTTGATGATTTTAGAAAGATGTTTCATAGGGGTAAATGTTTTGTATGCTCCGAACCCCTCCCCTAACGGGGGAGGCCGGGAGGGGGCTAAAATTTAAACGTATAACTGAACGAGGGGATGATGGGGATGAAGCCCCTGCTGTAAGCTTGGAAGGAGGAGTCGCCCCACCAATTCTGGCGAACCTCGACGTACATCGCATTGAAGCGGCAGTAGGCATTGTAGACGCTGAGGTTCCAGATGTGCTGACGTCCCTTGCGGCCCTCGCGGTGGAAGTCGAAGCCCGCATCGAGACGATGGTAGGCCGGAATGCGGTAGTTGTTCGGCTCTTCATAGACGTAACCCGGTTCGATGATCATGCTGCCGTCGGGAATGATGGGTTCCAACGCGTAGTGGCGCGGCAACGTAATGCGGTTGCCGGAGTGGAAAGTCCATGCCGCCATGGCCGTGACGTGCTTCGAGATTTTCCAGTGCGCCGAGAGGTCGAGGCAGTGGCGATTGTCGAACTGGTCGAAGAACCATCCCTCATGGAGTTCCGGGAAATTGCGCTCGCTCCAGCCGAGGGTGTAGGCGGCTGTCAGCGTCAGGCGCGGGGTGTGGTAACGGGCATCGAGTTCCACGCCGTAGGCACGTCCGCGGCCCATCGTGATGTCGCTCTCCCAATTCGTCACATCGGGCATGATGCCTCCCCAGCAGCGGTGCTGGAGGAGATTGTCCGTCAGTTTGTAGTAACCTTCGATGCCCAGACGCCAATGCTTGTCCGGTTCGGCGTAGAGCCCCGCTGCCCATTGCCAGGACGTTGTGGGGCGCACTCGATCCGTCGTCGGCACCCAGAAGTCGGTCGGCAGCGAGATGAGCGAACTCGCGATGCGGTGCACATTCTGCGACATTCGCGTGCACGAAGCCTTCGCCGTGAGCCACGGGAGGATTTCATATTTCATGGCCAGACGCGGATCGAACTCATGATAAGTGCGGCCAACACCCCTCAATCCCCCCGACTGAGAGGCGGGAACAAAAGTCGCCGTGTAGCTTGCGCCGAGGTTCAGCGAGAAGCGGTCGGTGAGGCGCATCTCGTCCTCGCCGTAGAGCGTGAGTTCGGTGCTGTGGGTGCGGTAACGGGCGTCGGTGTAGGCCGTGTCGATGTTGTTCACAGGATCATTATAATAGACGACCTTGTAGAACGTCTGCGGACGGAAGGTGTGGTGCATCAGCTGCCCACCGAAGCGGATGTTGTGGCGGTCGTTGGGCGTGAAGCGGAAGTCAGCTTTGGCACCGAGGTCGCGCATGAAGGTGCGGTTGTCTTTGACGGAGTGCGTCAGCGGATTCCAGTTTTCGAGGGAATCGATGCGGAAATCCTGCTCGTCGATGCCGATGGACGAATTGCTGCGCGTCGCCACGAGAGCCACGCTGCCCGTCAGATTGGGCCGCAGCTGTGTGTCCCAGCAGAGCGTTCCGTTGAGTTTTCCCCACGCCATGCTGGTGTGGTCGTCCCATCCCTGCGTCTTATCATACCAGCAATTGTTCCACTTTTCATTGTAGTCCAGACGGTCGCCGCCAGAGTAGAAACTTGCCCAAAGCGTATTGCGGTCGTTGAAGCGATGCGTCACCTTGGCGTTGAAGTCGTGGAGGTTGTAACTGTACTGCTTTTCTTCTTGTTCATACGTCTTTATAATGCGGCTCATAGGCACAAGCACGAGATCCACCCAACTGCTGCGGAGACCGATGTTGAACGACGTCTTGTTCTTCACGATGGGCCCTTCGACCTGCAGACGCCCTTCCGTCAAGCCGATAGACAACGAGCCGTGGTAGCGCTCCATGTCGCCTTCGCGTGTGCGTGCGTCTATAACAGAGGAGACGCGTCCGCTGTAGCGAGCCGGGAAACCGCTTTTGTAGAAGTCCACGTTCTTCACGATGTCGGTGTTGAACGACGAGAAGAGACCAAAGGCGTGGTTCGTGTGGTAGAGCGGCGTGCCGTCGATGAGGAAGAGATTCTCGTCGCCATTGCCGCCGTGGACGTAGAGGTCGGAGGCCAGTTCCGTACCCGGAGCCACCCCCGAGATGCGCTGGATGGTCTTCACAAGGTCAGGGGCGCTGAGGAGGGAGAACTCCGTATCGAGATCCTCGGCCGTAAGCGTTGTCTTGCCCGTCTGTGTGGTGAAGAGTGCCGAGTTCAGATCGGCTGTCACCTCCACCTCCTCCAGTTCTACGGCATTAACGAGACGGAAATTTTGCTGCGCATTGGCGGTGAGCTTCAGCGTGTTCTCTTGAGCGTCGTGACCTACGTACGAAGCGCGTACCTGATGCGTGCCGGGCGGTAGGTAGAGGAGGTAGCGGCCGTGTTCGTCGGTGGTGCATCCCTTGCGGGTGTTTACCTCGTAGACGGACGCGTTGACGAGCGGTTCGCCGTTCTCGTCGGTCACTATGCCTTGGAGCAGGAAGAGCACGGTTTTGGGCTTAGAGAGGGAAGAGGTTTGAGGTAAAAGGGAAGAGGTGGCCTTTGCGCGCAGAACAATGTTGTTGCGGCGCTTGGAGTAGGTGATGTTCTGGCCAGCGAAGAGTGTGCGGAGCGCTTCATCGACCGTCTTATGGCGGAGCGCTTCACCACGATACGGCACGTCGACGGGCAGCGTAGCGTCGTAGACAAAGTGGACGCCATATTCCCGCTGCATCCACTCCATCTGCTGGCGCAAGGTAGATTGTGCCGACAGCTGCATGCTGCCGACGAAGAGAAGGAGAATGGTCAGTAGTTGTTTCATGATCTGCGGTTATTTGTTCTGTATCTCTATTTCGATGTCAAGCGTAGCTTCAAGGATTTCCACGACCTCTTCGAGCGATGTCGCTTCGATTTCGCCGGCGATGCGTCGTCCCTTCTCCGAGGCATCCTGCAGCACCACCTCGCGGCCGTAGTATGCAGAAAGTTCGCTGAGAACGTCCTCGATCGGCGCGTTGTCATATTTCAGGATGATGCTATCCCCCGCAGGTTGCAGGTAACGGAAAGGCATGTTGGCAGTCGTTGTCTGCACCTCCGGTGTCGTGGGCGACGCATTCCAATGGCGAGCATACCACACGCCACACGCCAAGCTGGCACCCACGATGAGGGCGATGCTCACCGATGCTGCGATGCGACGTGTCGAAGCGCTGATGCGTCGTGTCGAAGC
>JAUNIC010000158.1 GCA_030523615.1 Bacteroidales bacterium | reverse complement strand
GAAGACAATTCCGGCACGATTGAGGTCATCCCTTGTTGGAAATGGATGCTGTATTCCGTCCCTACCAGTTGATAGAAGAGAGACGTGACTCAAGCATCGCCCCCGTATCGATATTGATTGTCGATGCGGGGGCGATGCGTTAAAAGCTTTGGGGCCAAACTGTTTTTTCTGGTATCTTTTCTATGATGTCCATTTTTTACAACCTTGTTCGTGGTGAAGGACGTAACTTTGCACTCGCTTAATCGCAAGCGACCGCGGCCCGGCGGGTCGGACTTTCAGCCCACTCCCCTCGGTCCCCTCGTTATCGAGGGGCAGAAATTCCGCCGACCACCGCTTTAAGCATCGTGCGAAGAAGCACTCGAAAAATCGCAAATCTCGAATAAAACAACATCAAACAACACGTAAATCACCATGAACAAATACACTATTTCCATCGTGCTGGCTCTCGCAGCAGCACAAACGCTCAAGGCACAAAACGTGTGGACAGCGCAGCAGGATTCGCTCCTGCAAGCGGTGAGCGATTCTACCTACGGAAAGAACATTGACCTCGGCGAGGCCGTCGTCAAGAGTAACCTCCCCAAGACGCGCGTCAAGGGCGACGCTATGCGCACTCTCGTCAGCGGTTCGGTGCTTGAACATGCCGGTACACTCACCGATGTGCTTAGCAAGATCCCTACGCTCAAGGCAGAGAAGGGCAGCGGCGTCGAAGTCTTCGGACGCGGCGCGGCAGAGGTCTACATCAATGGCCGCAAGGTAATAGATATGAACGAGCTGGATCGCCTCCGTTCGGAGGATATCCAGAGCGTCGACGTCATCCATAATCCCGGAGCACGCTATGCGGCAGAGACAAAGGCCGTGGTGCGCATCACGATGAAGAAGCGCCAGGGTGAAGGTTTCTCGTTCGTCGATTACGCCAGCGGAATGTACCGCTACGGTGCATCGGGCGCCAACAATCTCGACATGAACTACCGCACAGGCGGCCTCGACGTCACAGCCTCCTTCTGGGGCGGCCACTACGGCCACAATCGCGGCAATCAGTCGAACGACATTACCTACCTCGTCGGCAGCGATCGCTACGTGGGTCGCAGCACGCAGGACAGCAAGTACAAGTGGAACGGTTATTCCCCGCAGCTTCAGCTTAACTACACCCTCCCCATAACGGGGGGAGACGGAGGGGGGCTTCATTCTTTCGGCGCCTTCTACAAGTGGGACCACAACACGAAGAACGAGCACAGCGGTTGGTTCAACATGGAAAATTACAAGAACGACGTCTTCGAAGAGGCGATGTTCAGCGAACTCGACGGCGACGACGGCCAGAAGAAGCACATCTTCAATGCTTACTACAACGGCAAGGTCCATAACCTTAGCATCGACTGGAACCTCGACGGACTTTTCAGCAATCAGGACGGTTGGTCAGAGACCACAGAGATGACGACGAACACGGCGCCGCTATCCCCTATGCCCCCAGTTGGCGGTATCGTGACGGGCGGCGTCGGCGTCAAGACCTTCAGCGAAACTTCCAACAACTTCTGGGCCTCGAAACTCGTCCTCTCTTACCCAGTGTGGAAGGGCAATCTCTCTGCCGGTGCGGAATACTCCCACAACGACCGCAACAGCACGTATACCGTTAATACCGAGGCACAAGTGGCGACATCGAATAGCGATATTGACATCCGAGAAACTTCCGCCAGCGGCTTCGTAGAGTACGGCCGCGCCTTCAAGAGCCTCTTCGTGCAGGCAGGCCTCCGTTACGAACACATCGACAACGACTACTACCTCTACGATGTGCGCGACGACGAGGTTTCTCGCTCCTACGGCGACTGGTTCCCTACCGCCACCCTTGCCTACCGCACCCCCCATCAGGTTCAGCTCTCGCTCTCTTATCGCAAGGACATTCGTCGCCCCGCCTACGACAACCTCGGCTCCTCTATTATGTATATCAACAAGTATAGCTATCAAGGCGGCAATCCCTATCTGCAGCCCGTCTATACTCACAACCTTTCCCTCAACGTAGCCTACAAATGGGCGAATGCCTCGGCCAACTTCCAGCGCATCGAGAACGATATCGTGCTGCAGACGAAACCCTTCCCTGGCAACCCCGACCCGATGGTGAGCCTTATTTTGCCTGAGAACAGCGCGGAAGCTTACAACCGTTTTTATTGCACGCTTTCGGCACGTCCCGTCATCGGCGTGTGGCATCCGGCATGGACGGCGTCACTCGCCTTCCAAAACTATAAGACGATCACCATCGACGGTTCGATGACAACCCTCAACCGTCCGTACGTCTGGGCAGGATGGGACAACGACTTTGTGCTTCCTCACGACTGGCGCATCAACGCTCAGGTGAACATGGTGGGAAAGGGTGACTACATGACCTACCGCATGCTCCAGAACACCTGGAACTCCTCCATCGGCATCCAGAGGGACCTCGCGACGCGTCGCTGCGGCAAATTCAATTTCGACCTCCGCTGCTACGACCCCTTCAACCTAGCCAAGACAGGCACCATCGTCTACGGCCTCCGTCAGATTGAGGCCCACAACCCTGCCCGCCGCACCATCTGCCTCGACGTCACCTGGCGCTTCAATGAGGCACAGAAAAAGTACCGCGGCAGCGGCGCCGGCCAAAGCCAGAAGGACCGTATGTAGCGAAAGCGCATCGCCATTATTGCTGGAAAACTGACGAAATAAGCCCGCACTCTGCATATTGTTTTGCAGTGTGCGGGCTTTGATAATATCGCCCTACCTATAGAGTTACAGGCGCACGATTCTTCGAGGTGGGGTTTACTCACCGAGGGCGGCTACCCATGCGGCGATGTCGTTGACGCTGGGGCGCTGGATTTCGGTGATCTTGAACTTCTTGAGGACTTCGCCAATCTGCTGCTGGATCTTCTGGGGATTGCCGCCCTTGAGATCGCTGACGAGGTAGTAGCCGACCTTTTGGAGTACGGGGACGATTTCCTCGGGAACACCAATCTCAACGTAGGCTGCGGCCTTGTCGCGAGCGGGCTTCTTCTCGGGCTTCATCTGGGGGAAGAGCATGACTTCGCCGATGGCGAACTTGCCGGTGAGGAGCATGACGAGACGGTCGATGCCGATGCCGATACCGAAGGTGGGGGGCATGCCGTACTGGAGGGCGCGGAGGAAGTCTTGGTCGATGATCATGGCTTCGTCGTCGCCCTTGTCGGCGAGACGCATCTGTTCCTTGAAACGCTCTTCCTGATCGATGGGGTCGTTGAGCTCGGAGTAGGCGTTGGCGAGTTCCTTACCATTGACCATAAGTTCGAAGCGCTCGGTGAGGCCGGGCTTTGAGCGGTGCATCTTGGTGAGGGGAGACATCTCGACGGGATAGTCCATGATGAAGGTGGGCTGGATGAAGTCGCCCTCGCAGGTTTCGCCGAAGATTTCGTCGATGAGCTTACCCTTGCCCATGGTTTCGTCAACCTCGATGTCGAGCTTCTTGGCCACTTCGCGGATTTCGTCCTCCGTCATGGGGTAGAGGTCGTAACCGGTCTTCTCCTTGATGGCGTCGAGGATGGGGAGGCGACGGAAAGGAGCGCGGAAACTGATGACCTTGCCGTCGATCTCAACCTCGGGCTTGCCGTTGACGGCGATGCAGATCTGCTCAAGCATCTTCTCGGTGAAGTCCATACCCCAATTGAGGTCCTTGTAGCTGACGTAGAGCTCCATGCAGGTGAACTCGGGGTTGTGGGTGCGATCCATACCTTCGTTGCGGAAGTTCTTGCCCATTTCGTAGACGCCCTCGAAGCCGCCGACGATGAGGCGCTTGAGGTAGAGCTCGGTGGCGATACGCATATACATATCCTGATTGAGCGCGTTGAAGTGGGTCATGAAGGGGCGTGCAGAGGCGCCGCCTGCGATGTTCTGGAGGATAGGAGTGTCGACCTCGGTGTAGCCAGCGCCGTCGAGGATGCTACGCATGGTGCGGATGATGGTGGCACGCTTGAGGAAGGTGTCCTTAACGCCATTGTTGACGATGAGGTCAACGTAGCGCTGACGATAACGGAGTTCGGGATCGTCGAAGGCGTCGTATACCTTGCCGTCGGCATCAGTCTTCACGACGGGGAGAGGCTTGAGGCTCTTGGAGAGGAGGGTGAGCTCCTGAGCGTGAACAGAGATTTCGCCAGTCTTGGTGCGGAAGACGTAGCCCTTGACGCCGATGAAGTCGCCGAGGTCGAGGAGCTTCTTAAAGACGGCGTTGTAGAGGTCCTTGTTCTCGCCGGGGCAGATCTCGTCGCGCTGTACGTAAACCTGGATGCGGCCCTTGGAGTCCTGGAGCTCGGCAAAACCTGCCTTACCCATGATGCGGCGGCCCATCATACGGCCGGCGATGGTGACGCAGCGGCTGTTTTCGGCGGTTGCCTTTACGCGTACGGGGTTGCCTTCTTCGTCGAGGACATCGTTGCCTGCCTCGTCTTTCTCGTAGGGGAGGTCAACAAACTGTGCGCGGATGTCGTCGCTCCATGCGCTGACGGGGAATTCGGCAGCGGGGTAGGGCTCGATGCCCATTTGGCGGAGCGCTTCGAGGCTCGCGCGGCGGGCTATTTCTTGTTCACTGAGTTCGAGATTGATCATTCTTCTGTAGTGTTTGTTATATTGTTGTTTGACTTATTTTCTGTTGGTGTTATTGGGCTGTTTCTTCGTAATCAATCATCAAAGCATTGAAGAGAAGATCGCCGAGGAGATTGTAGCCTTTGGCTGTGAAGTGGACGTGGTCGGTGTTCTGCAGGCCGGCAGAAACCCATCGGTCTGTGCCGTGCGAACCGCCCATGATTTCGAATACGTCGAAGTAGCATCCGTGGTATTCGGCGGCAAGTTCGCGGATGGCTTGGGCCGATGCGGGAGTGGTGGGGCACCAGGTGCGTGAGCCACCGATGTAGCAGTCGTTGTTCGTCACGAAGATGATGAAGCAGTCGGGATTGACTTCGAGAATCTTGTCGAGCAACTTGCGGTAGTTGGCTTTGAAAACCTCGGGATTGAAACTGTCCGCTCTGCCGTTGGCGTCGTTGGTGCCGAGAGCGGCAACGAGGACGTCTGGACAGATGGTGGGCAACTCTTCGGCAAACTTCTGACAGCGGTTCCACGAGGTGCAGGTGGCGCCGTTGATGCCGGTAGCGGAATAGATGATGCCTGGGTGTGGGCTTGTGGGGACGAGGCCGCGAAGGTCGAAGGTGCCGCTGCCTTCAAAGACAACTTGGCAAGTGGTGGTTTCGCGCGGCAGTTGGAAGACGAAGCCTGTGTGTGAGATCTCGGCATCGATGGAGTCGGCTGATGCTGAAGCGACTGATGCGGGGACGGCGATGGGGCTGTACGCTTGGCCGTCGAGGACGACGAGTGGGGTTTTGGCGCCCGCAGTGGTTTCACCGAGAATGTGCAGGGTGTCGAAGGCCCAGCGTTCGTCCTTGACGTTGATGGTCAGCGAGGCTGAGGGGTCGGATGTGGCGGCCACTGCGCCAGCGATGCCCATGGGGCGCGAGGGCGAGCGCTCGATGTTGCGCGTCTTGTCCCAGCGGCCGGTTGAAGTGATCTTGTAGTCCCAAGGGGCATTGGTGCCGATGGCGCCGAAGGGGAAGAGGAGACCGCGATCGGCGTAGCTGCTGCCCGCCATAGACGAGAGGTTCTGGCGCATACGGCCTGATACGACGTCGGCTTGAATGTGGCTGTCGCCGAGATGAAGGAAGCTGATGCGCTCGTTCTGGCCCTGGAACAGACGGCTGAGTTTGGCGTAAAGTGGCATGATGCGCTTATGGCCAGCGGGGAAGATGAGGCGGGCTGTGTCGGCATTCACGATGGAGAGGCTGTCGATGAACTTCAGTTCGAAGTCTTCGGGCATGACGAGTGTTGTGGCCTTTTTGCGCTTCTTTTTCTTGGCAGCAGCCTTTTTCTTCTTGATGATTTTGACTCTGTCCCAAGGATTGGGCACATCCTCTACAGCTTCGTTGACGACCGAGGGGGCGGGCAATTCGTCGGCTTTGCCAGCAAGAAGCGTGGTCTGAGCGATGGCATTGGCATAGGTCATCGCGCATACGAGGAGTATGGCGATGCGCGATGCGATACGCTTGGTAGAGGGTGTGAATGCTTCGTTGATTGACAAATGCGTCATTACTTGCTGATATTGAGAAACAAGAATCTAAAAATCGCGCGCAAAATTACAAAAAAAAACTGACAAATGAAAGTTTTTACGCGCGCATATGCGTGCGTATATATTATATATGTGTATTTTTGCCATGTGGAGACAAAAAATGCCGCTGCAATCTACTCACGCAGACAGTGCAGCGGCCCTCACTACTAACCAAAAGTGAAGAAATAGCGTTGGGCGTGCCAACACTTTTTTCTTTTACCTTATTCTTTGTGTTGTCTAGTTGAATGACACTATTGAAAAGTGTCATTTTGTTAGTTTTTGTGTTGTTTTTGTTTACATCTGCAAATTTACGGCCTTTTGAGTTATCCGCAAAGAAATTTCATGGAAAATTTGTATATTTCTTCTGTTTTTTTCGTTTTTTTTTCGCAAACTGCTACTTTTGCAATATTTATCTTTAAAAATGCTGATTTTATTCGACGCAAATTGACCACAAATGCAAACTAACGGACCATCGCACGACAGGATGGTGCGATGGTCCGATGGACATAGAACTATATGTTTAGACGGTTATGCCTTGATATTGGGTTCTTCGAGACCGTAGTGGTTGCGTGAGTCGTCAATCTTCAGCCAGAGGCCGAGGACTAAGGCAACAACGCCAAGGGCAGCGAATACGCACATAGGTACAGTGTAGTTGTACTTGAGGGGATCTTCGACGCCGGGGTTGCTGGAGCGGAGCACGTTGCCGATAATCATAGGGAAGGCGTAGAGACCGATGTTCTGGATCCAGAAGATGAGGGCGTAAGCAGAGCCGAGGATCTTCTCGTCGATGAGCTTGGGCACGCTGGGCCAAAGGGCGGCGGGAACGAGCGAGAAACTGATGCCGAGGAGGATGATGGCGGCGAAGGCGATGACGACGCTACCGGTGGCGGGAAGCACGAAGGCAAACACGAGGTGGCAGCAGATCATGAGAACTGCACCGAGCATAAGCATTGTGGCGCCCTTGCCCTTACGGTCGAGGAAGTTGCCGAGGAACGGAGTGATGGCGGCAGCACCGAGGGGGAAGACGAAGAACACGCGGCCGGCCTCTTCGGCAGTGAAGCCGAGGTTGCACTGGAGCATGTTGATGGCGTACTTCTGGAAGGGGAAGATGGCGCTGTAGTAGGTCACGCAGAGAAGGCTGACAATCCAGAAAGCCTTGCTGCTGAGGATAAGGCCGATGTCGGAGATCTTGAAGGGTTCGTCCTTCTCTTCCTCAACGCCCTGAGCGTCGAGCTTCTTGTCCATGAAGGCGTAGGCGATGAAACTGATGAGGCCGATGCAGAGGAGGATGACGCTGACGCAAACGGGACGGCTTACGCTGATGGGTTCGATGGCGGCGATGACGGGGCTGCCGAGCATAACGGCTGCAACACCGCAACGTGCGATGGCCATCTCGACACCCATGGCGAGGGCCATTTCCTTGCCCTGGAACCACTTGACGATACCGCGGCTCACGGTAATACCGGCCATTTCGCAGCCGCAACCGAAGAGCATGAAACCGATGGCGGCGAGCTTGGCGCTACCGGGCATGTCGGCGGTGAATGGAGTGATGTTCCATGCGGTGTCGGGGAGGTTGCAGAAGTCGTTCATGAAGGCTTCGCAGCCGCTGCCGATGAAGGCTTCGCTGACGGCGTAGAGCTTGATGGCACCACCGGCGAGCATCACGGCGCCGGAGAGGATGGCGGTGAAGCGCACGCCCATCTTGTCGAGGATGATACCAGCGAAGATGAGGAAGAAGACGAAGACGTTGAGGAAGGTCTCAGAGCCAGCGAAGCGGCCGTAGCTGGCGGGATCCCAGCCGCGCTGGGTCTGGAGGAGTTCCTGCAGCGGCGACAGAATGTCGACGAAGATGTAGCCGAAGAACATGGCTCCGGCGAGGAGCACAAGGGCTGTCCAGCGCATTGCTGCGCTGTCGGAAAGTTTGGTTTGGATGTTAGACATGATGTATTGGGTTTGTTGTTTGGTTTTCTAGAGTTCTAA
>JAUNIC010000157.1:2824-8138 GCA_030523615.1 Bacteroidales bacterium | reverse complement strand
CTCAGGTTGCCCAAGAGAAAAGGCTTGCCGCGCTGGTGCAGGCCCGCGATTTCGCAGCAAGCAAGGGCGTCTTGCCGGCGGAAGCCACGATGAAGATGGAACCAGCCCGTCCTTCCGTGACATCCGGGGACCGCAGGGATGCATACAACCGAGATAAGCGGTTGACTGGAAGTCAAGTATCAAGGGAATTTCATAGGAAGAAATCCCAACAGACACATAGAACGGAGAAAAACAGATGAAAATTGAAATCCGCTACGACGACCATACCAAATATTTCGATACTGACCAGTTTGTGGAGGAGTCGCCCTTTTCGGGAATCGACGTACTCACCCTCTACGAGCTCCATTACGAGGAGATAGCCACGCAGGGCATCTGGCTGAGTTGCCACTGCTTCGACCTGAAGCGGACGGTGGAAGCCACCACCTGTGCGGGCAGCTGGCCGGTGGCGAAAATATCCAGCGGCTGGCAGATGCTTCTGGCCAGCAGGGATCAGATTGGCCACATCCTTTCAATGACCGTGGAGGGAAGGCTGGTCCTGGCACGTTGCCGGGGGCGCCTGGTGAACGTCGCCACCTTGGAGGCCAAGTCCATTTCCCTCGACGGCCAGATCAACCAGCTGGCAGACCTGCTTTGCCGTGAAGACCCCTCCCTGTACGCAGACCAGGCAAGGCTTGCCGCAGAGATGGGGGTACCGGAGGACCTGATTTCCGAAGTACTTGAAGCAAGATTGATTCAAGTTACGCCCGACGGCGAAGCCATCAACAAAGACAGGTAACACCGCTGGGACAAATTGTCCCAGCGGCCAAGAAAGGAATTCAGAGCTAGAAAGGAACAATTATGAGCATCAACAAGGTATTCATCAGCGGAAACATCACTCGGGATCCAGATCTACGCAGCACGGCATCTGGCATGCCGGTGCTGAGTTTCGGCATGGCCGTGAACGATCGTAAGCGGAATCCACAGACCAACGAATGGGAGGATTACGCGAATTTCGTTGACTGCACGATGTTCGGGCCCCGCGCCGAGGCGCTGGAAAAGCACCTATCCAAAGGCACTAAGCTCGCCGTTGAAGGCAAGCTTCGTTACAGCCAATGGGAGCGAGATGGCCAGAAGCGCAGCAAACTCGAAGTGGTCGTTGACGAACTGGAATTCATGTCTGCGCGGAATCAGGCTGGTGCCAATAACAATGCCCCAGGTGGAAGCCTCTACGATGAGGACCAGCTGTTCTAGTCCAACCGAAAGAGTGAGGCTATGGAAAAAGAGAAGACATTTTCGGGCAATCGGAATGAAATCGGCAAACGTATCAGCGGGTTTCTGGAGACCAAAGGAATGACCCAGAAAGAATTTGCCGAGGCGACCGGGATCACGGCGGCTTCGCTAAGCCGGTATATCAACGGCACACGCGAACCGAAGCTGGAGAACCTGTCTGCCATGGCGGAGGCTTTAGATGTGTCATTGGACGTGTTAGTCGAGGGGGCCGAGCACGGCGGGGCGAGGCCCCGCCGTGAGGCCTACCAAGAGCTCAGCGCAATCTTCGCAGAGACTGTCAACCTGGGTATGGTTTTGGAAAGCGAAGGTGTAGGGTGCGGGGCCCATCCTACCAACCAACCTATCTCCTTAGCTTACACCCAAGCCCAGAGGAAGCTAGACGATTACGTGAATGTCGTTGCCTGGGTATACGGCGAAAAGAAATCAGATGTGTACGAAGCCTTGGTTCACATCCACGCGCAGGCAGTGCCGAACCACATCGGAAACATCGGGTCGAGAAAGGCATTCTCGGCTTAAATGCTCGCTGTTGGAAAGGAAGGAAGAAACATGGTTGGAAGCAAATACACCCGATCCGACGGCAAAACTAGCATGTCAAGCGGCGGCGGATTACCGCAACCGAGGTCGAAGTGGACACCCCCAAGTCATCATCGTTGCCCCGAATGCAACGCTTTAGTTCGCGATGGCATGGTCTGTTCCCAATGCGAGAAGCGCAACAAGGAGCGAGAACGGCCTGTGAGGGTAACCCATGTAGAACCCACGGTGAAAAGAGACAAGACGAAGCGTAGCCGCCGTGCCTTGACCGCAGCGCAAAAAAGGGCCTACGGCAAGCGCGGTGCGGCGGCGACCGCAGCGAAAAGGACGAAAGGAAGGATATAGCGCTGCTGGCGCCAACATCCCAGACGAGCATATCAGCTAGGTATCAGCCCGGAGACAAAAAGAGCAACGAAGTTAGGAGCATGCAATGAAATACAAATTTGACAAAGACTATCCTTTCGCAGTTTGGATTGGCAATCTTGGTAAATACAACGAAGGCGATTTGGTCGGCGAATGGGTGAAGTTCCCCACCACCTACCAGGAGATGCGGGGTGTGATGGAGCGGATCGGGATTGGCCAGCCAGTGGACCCCGATGACCCACTCTTCGGTTATTACGAAGAACACTATATCGGCGATTACGATTGCTACGTTGACGGACTTATGGACGTGGCTGGTGAGTACACAAGCCTGGACAGTCTCAACATGCTGGCGGTTCAGCTCGAATCGCTCAACGAGCCCGATTACCACAAGTTCGTAGCGGCGCAGTCGCTGGTAGACTGCAGCTCCGTCGATGATTTGGTTCATCTGGCAGGCAATCTTCATCTGTATTCGCTCGACCCAGGCGTGAAGAATGAGTATGACCTTGGTTACCAACACGTAGCGGCTCTTCGCGAGCTTCGGGACAATGACGAGTTCGATAAGTGCGGCTACCTATGGAACCACATCAACTACAAAAGCCTTGGGGAGGAAATCGCATCTTCCTTGGATGGCTGCTTCACGAACTATGGATATGTTGCCAGTCTTGACGAACGTAACCATCAGCCGCTCGAGGATATTCTTGAAGAACTCGAAAAATACAAGGTCACGACATCCTCTGAAATAACCGGTGACATCGCTCAAGACCTTACTACCAGTGCCAAGAGCGCCCGCGAGGCTTCCGTTGCCTTGAAGAGTGCGTCCCTCTCCCCCACCCAGACCCAGAACAAGGATAGATAGGTGATATGAGGTGCAGACTCAATTAGTTCACAGTGCCGTATTGCAAGGCACAGATGTCATGCCAGTTGAAATCCGAGTGACTTTCGAAGCACGTGGTTTGCCAGAATTCAAAATTATCGGAATGAGGGAAGCAGCCGCCTGGGAAACATCGCTGCGGGTCAGAACCGCCCTTGCCGCCGCTGGACTACGAGGGCAAGAGGGAAAGGTAACAGTCGAAATTAGCCCAGAACACCTGGGAAAAGCTGCAAGTGGTAACGAGTTCGATTTTGCTATTGCAGTAGGAGTCATGGCGGCAAAAGACGCAATATCCCCGAAGACCTTGAACGGTAAGCTTTTCGTGGGCGAGCTGACCCTTGATGGTGGCGTGAGGGCGCCAAGGGGTTGGTTTGCCTACGCAGAAAGCTGCTTGAGCGTGTATCCGGACATGCCCAAAGTCTTAATCAGCGGCTGTCCGACCGAGCCATACCACGGCGGGTTGGATGAAGCGATTTTTTATCAGATCGACACCCTGAGAGATCTAAGCGAGGTGCGGTTACAAACCGTCAAAGAAACCGAAACCCGAAACAACCTTGCCAAGATAAGCTTGGCTTTGGACAGGGCATGCGCTGTGCTGGCTGACCTACAGAACTGCCCCCGATCTCCTGGTTACGACTGGGAACCGGAAGGAGGCTGTTCTGAGATTTGCTGGTCCGGGGCGCCACAACGGTGCTGGCGTGAATTTCTGGTTGAAAGCAGGAAGGCCTAATACCGCCACAAATTTTCAAACAAACGTAAAGGCATAGGTACAAAAGGAAATCAGAAAAACAATGAAACTATACACCCATCAGCAAAACGCAATAAGCAATGCAATGAGCCTGATTGAGGCGGGAAATCAGCGGGTGGCCGTGGTGGCGCCCACGGGCAGCGGAAAGACGCTCACTGGGCTCACAATCGCCCGCAACCTCGCTCAAGGCCGCAAAATCCTATGGGTAACAACACGAGATTTCATCTTTGAGCGGCAGAAACGCTCCATACAACGACTGATCGGCCCGTACGAACTGGAAGACGTCATGCCTGTTACGTATCCGGCCCTTGCACAAGCTTTTCCCGACGTTGACGCTGGCTGCATCGTGCTAGACGAATTCCATCACATCGGCGCGCCAGTCTGGGGCAATGGGGTGGAGCAACTATGCGAGAAGTATCAAGGCGTTCCGGTGGTTGGGTTGTCTGCTACCCCGTATCGTCCTTCCGACGGAAACCGTGACATAGGAGAAGAGTTCTTCGATGGCTGCTATGCGGAGCGAATGTACATTTGGGACGCCTGGGCAGACCCAGAAATTGACATTCTGCCCCCCAAATACGTATGCGGGATGTATTCATGGGATGACGAGGTGGCAGTCATAGAGCGCAAACTTGCCAACAACCCAGACTTGCTTGACGACCCAGAAGCCAAGAAGGCTTACGAGAACATGCGGCGGGCTGTCGAGGAAGCCGAAGGCATTGAAACCCTCCTGTCCAAGAACCTTCCCGACCCCCAAGGTCACTACCTAGTTTTCTGCCGCGACCTTAACCATCTCGAAAAGATGACCGAAACAGTAGAAGACTGGCTGCGCATGGTGAATCCGTGCGTTCATACATATCGAGTCACATACAAAGATGAAGGCAGTTTGACCACGCTTGATGCGTTCTCTAACGATGAGAGCAACGCGCTAAAAGCCATGTTTGCCGTCGACATGCTCAACGAAGGCCTTCACTGCGATTGCGATGGCGTGATCATGGCCCGACCAACCGGGTCCTCAACCGTCTTCATGCAGCAGCTGGGCCGTGCGATGGAGGTAGGGTCTAAAAAAACTAAGGTCGTAATTGACTTGGTGAACAATATTGATTCACTTAATTTCGCAGCTGTGGGTGCCGCGGGTCTTCGCAACAAATTGACAGAAGCAATCGAACGGCAACGCAAAGAACGCGGGGAGGGTTACGAAGGCCCAGTGTTTGAAATAACGGGGAGCGCGTTGAACACCGCAGAGGTCTTCGCAGTCCTCGGTTCAAGATTGGAAGAGCGTGCGAAGCCTTCATTTAGGTTAGCCAATGTCCTTCGAGAGCATCCTATGGCATCAATGACCGACGCAGCGGAAGCATGCATGATTACTCTTAGCCAAGTCAGCAGAAGCTGGGCCGAGGCGTGCGAGTTGGCCGGGGTGGAGGATATAAGATCAAAAAAAGGTTTCAAGGACGCAACGATTGCCCAGCTGGCCGAATTCTTGCACGAAAATCCCTTCGCGACCATGAAGGAGGCGGCCGCGGAGTGTGGGATAA
>JAUNIC010000157.1:0-2724 GCA_030523615.1 Bacteroidales bacterium | reverse complement strand
ATACTGGGCCGAGGCATGCGAGTTGGCCGGGGTGGAGGATATAAGATCAAAAAAAGGCAAACGAAACCATACGTTGTATCAGTTAGTAAGCTACCTGTGTGATTATCCCCTAGCAAACAAGAAAGATGCGGCTCGGCGTATTGGAGCCACCGATGCAACTGTAGCCAAATACTGGGCCGAGGCGCGCGAGTTGGCCGGGGTGGAATCTTGTTTAACCGAGAAGAAAGCTATCTAGCAAGTGTTATATAGCTACCTGAAACGAACCGTAAAGTTCACGGCTATGAAATACCTTCCGTCTTGCTCGAAGACATATCCAGAATCAGACTTTACTGCTTTTTTCTTTCCGCTCTTATTGTATAAGACCGAATTCAGTTCAGATGCGGTCAAATTCCGACCTTCAAGATACGCAAGCGCCTTGGCGTGTGCGATGTCTTTATTGACCCCTCGCGATGGCAGATCTATGTACGTATTCTCATAAAGGTACTCCGAGAACACGTCGTCGGACCTTGCGCGGTAGAAAAGAATCTCGCCATCTCTGCCGACGTCTATATACCCGCCAGTCATCCGCCGCCTTCCATCCCAAGGCGTTGTTGCGGTCATGCCTGCGAAGGAATCGAACAGGAATTCCTTCATGTTGGCCTCATACCAGCTTTCCCGTACTCTGGGGATAGGGGCCTCTTCGGCGACGCGTTTGATTATGGACTTTGTGGCCTGCGAAGACGCGGGGGCCAGATATCCAATTCGCACCAAAAGCATGGTGCTGATAAGATTTATCATTTGCAAGTCGATGTAGCTCACGTTGTCTTGGAAAGCAGGGGACTTGCTTCCGACAAGCTCCAAACGCATCCCGCAGTCTTTAATCGTTGCGTAAAGCCCTAACTCCGATTTAACAGCGTTAACTCTGTGCATCCTTTCAACGTCGCAGCCAGCAACCTCGAAGATTAGACCCGAATTCGCAGACATGTTGAACAGCGTCGAAGGACTTCCAAGGTGCGACTTTATCGAATATCCTTCTGTTGCGCGAGCGCGGTCAATGGGGTCTTCCGTAGAGATGATAATGTCTGATTTAGCACCATACGCAGCAGCGGCTTCCTCGGGAAGCTTAGGGGCTTTAGGCGAAGAGAATCGCAGGGTCTCCAAATAGGCCTGCATGTTGCTAATGCTTGCCTTATTGGCGCTTATGCGCATGATTGCATCATAGAGTACGGCTGCCTTCTCGGTCAGCTCGCTGCAGCAAATCACTTTGAATGGCTCGCCCTTGTCGAACGCGACAACCTTGTCCACGCTGCGCTCGAAGGTGAGCAGACCCCTGTCTTCAAACCTGAGAACGCTCATTATGTCGAGGTATACATTAGGGTCCCGTTTAAGGCCTTCGCCTGCGCCGTAAATGCGCCCATTACCTAATTTTAAAGCTATGTCAATTAAATTTTTAAGGAAATCTCTTGCATTTTTTCTTATCCTGTATTACAGTATTACAAGCTATAATACCGTAATACAAAGAAAGGAGGCCGAAGATGGCCAAAGCCGCAAAAGAAATGCGCAACATCACCGTCCGGGTAGATGCGCGCCTGCATGAGCAGGCCTCGGAGCTGTTCGAGGAGCTGGGCACCGATCTGTCCGGCGCCATCCGGATGTTCCTGGTGCAGGCGGTGCGCGAGAGGGCTATCCCCTTCAGGGCAACCGCGAACGCCGCAGGCACTGGCTTCAACTACCAGGTGATGTCCCCGAAGGAGGGGGCATACATGCCTGCCGTTGCGCAAGGGGAAGGCTACCGCTAAGGGCATGCTGGAAAAGGAGCTAAATATGGGAATCGAATTGGAATCCTGTCCGTTATGCGGTGGCAAAAGCATAGTCGATTACGACTATGGGAGCGTGTGCGTGCGTTGCACCGACTGCGGATGCCACACGGCCTATTACCCGGAAGCATGGGCTGCTGTGAAGAACTGGAACACCCGCTATGAGCGGACGTGCAGCTACGAATTCAGGCAAGACCGAGAGGAAATCGGCAAGCGCGCAGGGGAAGCCAGCCAAGGATATTTCTATACGCAAGAGGTTCCGATGGGCTACTTCTGCTCCGAGTGCGGGCGCGGGTGGAAACCGAATGTTGATTTCCCGCCTAGCTGGTGGCATTACTGCCCGGAATGTGGAAGCAAGGTGACGCTATGACAGAACTAGGTGAATTCCTTTGGCAGCTCAGGCGCGGGCGCGACGAACTGCTCTACGACATGGCCAACAATCTTGGCATGTCGCCCTCGGAGCTCAGCGCCGTCGAGAATGGGCGAAGACTACCGCCAGAGGGGTTCATCGAGGCTGTGAGCAGCTGCCACTGGCTAGACAGCAACGACAAGGAGCACCTTGCCGCCCTTGTGGCCAGTGCCGAAGCCTGTTTCGGACAAGCAAAGGAGCCGGAAACGACAAAGTTTGTGCCGCCGTGGGATGTACCCGAAGGGCTGGCCGCATACGAAGACGATTACGGAAACATCCAATACAGGATAACAAGGTAACCACAAATAGAAAAGAAAGGTAATCGAAGATGAAGTCGTATTACAAGTACAGCTTAGTGAGCCTGAAAGCCCCGGAGTTTTTCAAGCTGCTCGGCTATTGGATACACGGCGCCAGCGAAGTACGTTATTACCTAGTCGGCTTCCCGGGCGAAGACGAATGACGACGCACACCCATGAGCCCCTTGCGCTCCCCTGCTGCCGTCGAACCCTCCCAGGAAAC
>JAUNIC010000156.1 GCA_030523615.1 Bacteroidales bacterium | reverse complement strand
TGTGGACCTGGAGGGGATTGAACCCTCGTCCAAACGGATAGTTAATGAGCTTTCTACACGCTTAGCTTCCTATTGGATTGTCGGGGATGTGCTGGGGCGGAAGCAGCCTTGGCACAACCCGTATCCTCTAACATTTCGCTGTGGGCACGAGGCTACCCACAACTATCTCCGATACACTGCGCCGCCGAATCAAGAAGCCTCGGGGAAAACGGCTCTTGGGCGACGTCTCGTCTCTGCGCCTTGCGCTGAGATGAAGCTAATCTACTATACTTCGATTAAGCAGCGAGAGCGTAAGCATTTTCGCCAGATAAATTGTTACAGGCCGTGATTTGAGTGACCACCTGCAGGCTCACTGCGTGCTTACACACCACCTCCTCCGCTGTCAATTCCAGTCAGGCCCGGGTTGTGTATAATTGCATTCCATAACGTAATGCTGTGCAAAAGTACGGGTTTAAAACGGAATTACCAAAGAAACGACGATAATTTTGCACGGAATTATCTTTTTTTATTGAATTTTGCTATCTTATTTTGTGGAATTCTGCTTTGATTAGAAGAGTTTCAAGCGATTCTCGCGTGCTTCTTCAATGCTGCGCGTCGGGGTCGCAGCCTTCTGCGCTTCGTGTTCGCGTAGGGCGGCATACTCTTCGCGGATTGAAGCAATGTAGGCGTCTCGAGTCGTGGGATTCTTCAGATTGTTGGCCACAATGACCATTTGCGAAGCATCCTTTACCCATACGATGGGACCATCGTATTCTGGGGCAATCTTGAGCGCCGTGTGCAATTTCGAGGTTGTGGCGCCTCCGAGGAGGATAGGGATCGTCAGTCCTGCGTTCTTCATGGCGCGTGCCGTATTGACCATTTCGTCAAGACTCGGGGTGATGAGACCTGAAAGACCTACGAAATCGGCGTTGATGAGTTTGGCGGTTTCCACGATTTGTTCAGCAGGAACCATCACGCCAAGATCATGCACTTCATAATTGTTGCACCCGAGGATGACACTGACGATGTTTTTGCCAATATCGTGGACGTCGCCCTTTACTGTAGCCATCACAAATGTGCCTTCGCTGTGTGTGGCCGTGCTGTCAAGAAGATTCGGTTCTTCGTCACGCTGCTGTTCGATGATGGGTTGCAAGATTGCGACGGCAGCCTTCATCGTACGTGCCGTCTTCACCACCTGGGGAAGGAACATCTTGCCTTCTCCGAAAAGTTCACCGACTTCGTTCATCGCGTCCATGAGCGGACCTTCAATGATTTCTACGGCTCGCGGATAAACGTTGAGAGCTTCGTTTATGTCAGTTTCGAGGAAATCGGGAATGCCTTTGATGAGTGCATGAGCCAATCGCTTCTCAACCGAGGTTTCACGCCATTCTTCGCGCTTTGCTTCAACAACCACGCCATTCGCTGCAGCCTCCTTAGCTGCAATCTGTTCGGCCTTTATCACCTCGGCACGTGCGATTAGTGCTTCTTCTGCTTCTTCTGTTGGGCGCAAAATGACGTCCTCAAGGAGTTGAAGTAAGTCTGCGGGAATTTCGCTATATTGCACAGAGGTTGAAGGATTTACGATGCCCATATCCATTCCGTGCTGCATAGCGTGATAAAGGAATACTGCGTGCATAGCTTCGCGCAGATAATTGTTGCCACGGAAGGAGAATGAGAGGTTGCTCACACCACCGCTGATGTGGCTTTCAGGCAAATGAGTTCGTATCCACTCTGTTGCACGAATAAAGTCGAGAGCATAGTTGCGATGTTCTGCCATTCCCGTGCATATAGCCAACACGTTGGGATCGAATATAATGTCCTCTGGCGGAAAATTTACTTTTTCCGTAAGCAGTTTGTAAGCTCGCTCACAGATACTTATGCGACGTTCAAATGTATCGGCCTGGCCTTCTTCGTCGAAAGCCATAACAACGACGGCGGCACCATAGCGACGAATTTCGCGAGCATGGCTGAGGAATTCCTCTTCGCCAGCTTTGAGCGAAATGCTGTTGACGATGCATTTGCCTTGGCAGCATTGCAAAGCGGCGCGGATGACTTCCCATTTGGACGAGTCAATCATAAACGGCACGCGAGCCACATCAGGTTCGCTCGAAAGCAGATTTACAAAGTGGCGCATCTCTGCTTCAGCGTCCAGAAGTCCATCGTCGAGATTGATGTCGACTACAAGCGCTCCATCCTCCACTTGTTTTCTGGCAATGGAGCACGCTTCGTCGTAACTCTTCTCCTTAATCAAGCGTAGAAATTTGCGAGAACCAGCCACGTTGCAACGCTCGCCGACGTTGACAAAACGAACTTCGGGAGTTAACGTAAGACGCTCAAGTCCTGAAAGTTGGAGATGCTGAACTTCAGTAGTTTCGATGATCTTATGCGGAGCGTGTCCTTCTGCTGCTTTTGCCAGCGCTGCAATGTGTTCATGGTTCGTACCGCAGCATCCGCCGAGAATGTTGACGAGTCCTTCGTCGATGAAAGCCTGTACCTGATCGGCCATTTCTTCCGGCGTTTGGTCATACTGCCCGAGGCTGTTGGGAAGACCAGCATTGGGGTGGCAGCTTACGAAGCAAGGCACGTCGGCTGCCAATTCGCGAAGGAACGGCAGCAGGTCAGCAGCTCCGAATGAGCAGTTGAGACCAATGCTCATCACTCCTGCTTGAGCCACGCTCGTCACGAAAGCTTTGAGAGTCTGCCCAGAAAGTGTGCGTCCCGCCTTGTCGCTGATGGTCACGCTCACCATGATGGGCAGCGTGTGTCCGGTGCGCTCAAAAGCCTCTTGGGCAGCGTAGAGGCCCGCTTTGGTGTTCAGCGTGTCGAAGATAGTCTCGAAGAGTAAAACATCTGCCCCACCCTCTATAAGTGCCTCAATCTGTTCGCGATAAGCTTCTGCCATTTGAGTGAAGGTAATGGCGCGAAAAGCCGGATCGTTGACGTCTGGAGACATGGAAGCCGTCTTGTTTGTCGGGCCGATGCTAGCGGCAACAAAACGCGGTTTGGAGGGATCGAGCGCCGTGAATCGGTCAGCTTCGGCACGTGCCAAACGTACTGCGGCCAAATTCACATCGCGCACAAGGTGTTCGCAGCCGTAGTCAGCCAAAGAGATGCGCTGCGCATTAAAGGTGTTGGTGCTGATAATATCTGCTCCAGCCTCGAGGTAGTGGCGGTGGATGTCGGTAATGACGTCAGGTCGCGTGAGGTTGAGCAGCTCATTGTTGCCCTGCTGTTGTCCTTGGAGTTGATATGAGCCGCAAAAATCATTCTCGGTGAGGCCGTAGGTTTGTATAGAAGAACCCATAGCTCCATCGAGAATCATGATGCGCTGACTAAGAATGTCTTTAAGCATGTAGGAGTTAAGTCGTTAGTGCTGAAATTCTTTAGAATCGCTTAAGAAAGCGGTCCAATTCGCGTTTGTCGTCACGTTCACGCATGGAAGCACGCTTGTCGTATTCGTGTTTACCACGGCAGAGGGCAATATCCAATTTGGCGCGTCCGTTGTCGTCAATGAAGAGTCGGAGCGGAACTATAGTAAAACCCGGTGATTGGCTATCCTGCTGAATGTTGCGAATTTCCTTCTTGTTGAGAAGCAGCTTGCGGTCGCGGCGTGTAGCGTGATTGTTGTAGCTTCCGAAATCGTAGGGAGCGATGTACATATTTTTTACCCACATTTCTCCGTCTAGGACGAAACAGAAAGTGTCGACGAGCGACGCTTTTCCAGCGCGAATACTCTTGATTTCTGTGCCGGTCAGCACGATGCCCGCCATCCATTTATCGATGATGAGATAATCGTGCTCAGCGCGCTTGTTCTTGATGTTGATGCGTGCGTTTTTGATTACTTTTTTCTTTGCCATAATAGTTCTGTCATTTTACGATGTCGACGAAATCGAGGAGATGGTCGTCGAGGTAGTGGGCTATCATGCCGGTAATTTCTTCTTCGTTGGCAATGAACTCGTCGTCAAGGTCATCGAATTGCGGGAATTGCTCGTAGAGAGCCATAAACTCCTCGTCGGACATTTCCTTCTCCAGCGCCTCGTGGTGCTCTTCGTAGAGCTCACGTGCACGATAGAGGAACTTGGAGAAGTCCTTCAGGCCCCATAGACGCATAGCTTTGGCGAAGGGGTTGAGGAAGAAGAAGGGGCCGTAGCCGTTGTGAATAAGCTGAATGAATCCGCCGTCGCAGAGTTCGTCGCGGAGGATGACGTATCCCCAAAGCGTGATGTGGTCAGCAGGAAGCGCCTTGAATGCGTCCTCGTTGAGTTCGCCACCTACGTAGGCCTTAGCAGCGTCGACTACCACTTGGATGAAAGCGTCCATACCTTCAGCGGCAGCTCTCTGTAAATCAGTGTCTTTTACTTGTATTTTCATGTAGGGATTAGTGTCTTATAGGTTCAATAATAGTACGCATTCCTTTGATTTTTTCGCCTGCAATGCGTTGTTGCAGAGCCTTTACGGCTGTGCGTTCGATGGCCACGTATGATGCGTGAGCCGCGAGGTCGATGCGTCCGATTTGTCGTGCCGTCAGTCCTCCCTTCTTGCAGAGAAAACCCAAAATGTCGGCACGCGAAAGCTTGTCCTTCTTGCCACGGCCGATGTAGAAAAGAGTCCATTCGGGTTGTCGCGCATGAATGCGAACTTCGTCCACACTGAGCGTCTCAACGTCTTCAGGCACAAATTCGGCAACCTGCTCCTCGGGGCCTACGATAAGGTAAGCTGCACCCGTATCGTCCCATCTTGCCGTGCGTCCTGTGCGATGGGTGAAGGTGGCTTCGTCCAACGGCAGATGGTAGTGGATGATGTGGCGAACGGTAGGAATGTCCAATCCGCGAGCCGCGAGATCTGTGCTGACGAGCACCGAAGCAGCTCCAGCACGGTAGCGATAAAGGGCACGTTCGCGACGATCCTGCTCCATGCCTCCGTGGTAGACAACTGCAGCAAACTTTTCCTTTGCCAGATAGTTGCCGATTCGTTCTGCACTCTCACGATGCGCCACAAAGACGATGCACTGCTCTGTGCCGATGTGGGAGAGGAGACGCGCGAGTGTTTCGAGTTTGTCCTTCTCCGGTGAAGGTACAATACTGATGGAGAGTCGGTTGCGAAGCGCGTCGGAATCGATGAAGTCGAGCGTTGTCCAAGTCCGATGCTCAAGGATGAGTGCCGTCTCGTCGGTTGTTGTTGCCGAAGTGAGGGCCACCTGGGGGCAACGTGCAAACTCACGGGCGATGCTGTCCATTTCGTCGCGAAAACCCAGTTCAAGGCACTTGTCGTACTCGTCAATCACGAGAAGGCGCGTCGGGGTGATGTCTACGTTTTCCTTGCCGATGTGGTCGAGCAAACGTCCAGGCGTGGCAAAAATGACCTCGGGATGCACTTCTCGCAGCACGCGATGTTCGTCCATTGTGGGACGTCCGCCGTAAAGGGCCATGCCTCGTAGCGGCAATTGCTGCTGCCGTACGACGTCGCGGAAGACTGCCTCAATCTGCAGCGCCAATTCACGGCTGGGCACCACGACGACAGCCTGCACTCCCCTGCCCTGCTCCACGGCGTCGATAAGAGGCAGAATGAATGCAAGCGTCTTTCCGCTTCCGGTGGGTGAAAGCAGCACGACGTTTTCACCTTCGCGGATGGCCTGTCCGGCCGTCTCCTGCATCGGCGTGAGTGTAATATTATTTATATTAGAGGAGTGCATTTGGAAAAGGTAAAAAAGTGGCTGTGCCGGTGAAAAGATGATGACAACTCCGAGTAAAAGTAAGATTTGAGCGCCCACATTCCTTTGTAATCCGATATTTCCACGCTGCATTTAAAGCGCAGTCACGGCCCGCCATTGGATAAGAGGCATTCTCGGTGAAGTGTGAAAATTGATGAGTATCCCAATCTGACCAGCACAGCCTTATTTCTAAGTTCTTATGTAGAGTTCAGCCCTTGAAGCAAGTGTAAGCCAAGTTCTGAAGTCTGTTTGTTTATGCCAAAAATCGCTGTTTGCGAGAGCAAAGGTACGCAATAAAACCGAAATGCACAAGAATATCGCGAGTTTTTTTTGCAGAAATGGCAGATTTCAATAAAATGAAGCAACAATATGCATTTTCCTAGCTTCTTCGCTTGCGGCATTCAAATATTTGCTTAACTTTGCGTAATGAATCGAAAAAGTCCTCTTCGCTTTACACGTGTAAACCGAATCGTGGGCTCCGGAATACGAATAACAACATAAAAACCAAACGATACAAAAATGTGTGGAATAACAGCCATCTTCAAAGTAAAGCAGCAGAATGCTGAAATGCGTCAGAAGGCACTCGCCATGAGTCGAAAACTTCGTCACCGCGGCCCCGACTGGAGCGGCATCTGGCAGGGCGGCAGCGCCATCGTGTGCCACGAACGCCTCTCCATCGTCGATCCTGAAAGCGGTAGCCAACCCCTTTTCTCGCCCGATCGCAAGCAGGTGCTTGCCGTCAACGGTGAAATCTATAACCATCGCCAGATCCGCGAGCAATACGCTGGCTCTTATGACTTCCAGACGGGAAGCGACTGCGAGGTTGTGCTGGCTCTTTATCGCGAAAAGGGTGTCAACTTTCTTGAGGATCTTAACGGCATCTACGCCTTCGCGCTCTACGACGAAGAGAAAGATGACTTCCTCATTGCGCGCGACCCCATCGGCGTCATTCCTCTCTACATCGGTTTCGATGATGATGGTACCACCTACGTTGCCTCTGAACTCAAAGCCCTCGAGGGATTCTGCGACCGTTACGAACCGTTCCTCCCCGGCTACTACTATCTCGGTAGCGAAGGCCGTATGGTAAAATGGTACAACCGTGACTGGATGACCAGCGTACCTGATGGAAGCAAGATTCAGCGTACTAAGGCGAGTGCTGAGTTCCAAGCTGTTGCCGCCGTGAAGAAGAGCCTCGAAGATGCTGTGAAGCGCCAGCTCATGTGCGACGTTCCCTACGGCGTGCTCCTTAGTGGCGGTCTCGACTCGAGCGTCATCTCGGCCATCGCAAAGAAGTATGCCGGACGTCGTGTTGAAAGCGACGGACAGAACGAAGCTTGGTGGCCGCAGCTCCACTCCTTTGCTGTGGGCCTCAAGGGTGCCCCCGACCTTATCAAGGCTGCTGAGGTGGCCAAACACATCGGCACCGTGCACCACGAGATAAACTACACCATCGAAGAAGGTCTCGACGCCATTCGTGACGTTATCTACTATATTGAAACTTACGACGTTACTACCGTGCGTGCATCGACTCCGATGTACCTCCTTGCCCGCGTCATCAAGTCCATGGGCATCAAGATGGTGCTCTCAGGCGAGGGTGCCGACGAGGTCTTCGGCGGTTATCTCTACTTCCACAAGGCGCCCAATGCTCGCGAGTTCCACGAAGAGACTGTGCGCAAACTTGGCAAGTTGCACTATTACGACTGTCTGCGCGCTAATAAGTCGCTGAGTGCGTGGGGTGTGGAGGGTCGCGTGCCCTTCCTCGACAAGGAGTTCCTCGATGTGGCCATGAACATTGACCCTGCCCTGAAAATGTGTCCTGGCAACGACATTGAGAAGCGCATCGTGCGCGAAGCCTTCGCCGACCTCCTGCCCGAGAGTGTGGCGTGGCGTCAGAAGGAGCAGTTCTCCGACGGTGTGGGCTACTCATGGATTGACACCCTGAAGAAGATCACCTCGGAGCGCGTGACCGACGAGCAGATGGCCCATGCTGCCGAGCGATTCCCCATCAATCCGCCCCTCAACAAGGAGGAATACTACTATCGCTCCATCTACGAAGAGTGGTTCCCCAGCGAGAGTGCTGCCCGTGCCGTCAACCAGGAGGCCAGTGTGGCGTGCTCTACGGCCAAGGCACTTGAGTGGGACGAGGCATGGAAGTCAATGAACGATCCTTCGGGACGTGCCGTGGCCGGTGTGCACGAGAAGGCGTATTGACGAATTTTGCGTTCTGCACTTCCCCACGCTGTCAATGCAGAGAATATCTCCGAGGTAATTTGAAATATTCCGGACTTATTTCGAAATATCTCGGAGAGCGTTCGGAGGCGCGTCCGTGGCCTTGGGCGAGCTCTGAATTGCGAGTGCAAAGGTACGACGATTTTCACATGTAGGCAAGGGTTGTCGCCAGGGTTGCGAGTTGTTGTCGCCAGGGTTGTTGCTCTTATAGTCATATCTTCGAGCCGAGCGGAAATCCGATTTTGAATTTGACAATCTTGACAATGAC
>JAUNIC010000003.1 GCA_030523615.1 Bacteroidales bacterium | reverse complement strand
AAATAGCTCAGTTGGTAGAGCACAACCTTGCCAAGGTTGGGGTCGCGAGTTCGAGTCTCGTTTTCCGCTCACAGTAATTAAGGAATCGCTTCGGTGATTCCTTTTTTCGGTAATTTATAACTTTTATTACAGAACCAAGCTCAAGACACCGTTGCTTGACGAACATCTAACACAGACACACGCCTTATGAACATATACGTACGATACTTCGACCACGAGAACGTTTTCAAGACCGCAGAAGAAGTAGTCAACTTCCTTGTCAACATCAACGATTTCAAGATGACCTCCATGCTTGAGAACGAAGTGCTAAACTACGGATCGAGCAATATGCCCTACCCCAAGCGCATCAAAGTCCGTAACAACGTCTACTTCATTCTGATCAAGACAACGGCAGAAGACCTCCCCGAGTTCAAAGCCAACCGCAAAAATCCCGAAGCAGCAGCCACGCAGAGCGAGAGCAGCCGCAAAGAAGAACGCATGGACCAGCTCCGCGAAGAGAAAATCGGTTGGTACGAAGTGACTGTAGACTTCAAACGCATGCTTCTCATCCCCGGCACACAGAAATGCCAGTATCGCGACACTCGTTTTTCGGCTTATGTGTATGCCACATCCGCCCTCGATAGCTACAACAAGGTCATTGATCATCTCAAAAACCGTCAGGACATCGACTCCCGTAGCCAATTCCCTTCTGAAAAACGCGGCAATTTCACTTACAAGTACATTGGAGGCGAGAATCCGGAAGCATAATAGATATTGAGCAACGGAGTTTGCAATAACAATCCTAAAACAGCAAAAAACGGCCTATTTTCAAAAAATCTACGTTTTTTTCTTGAAAACATTTGGTCAATTCAGAAAGTCGCCGTAAATTTGCACTCGCAATCGGGAAACAAACCCCGAGCACTCTAAAAAGTGAATGCAACGACAGCCCCCTGGTAGTTGACGAAACGCTTTGAGGAGTTATAGAATGGAGAGGTGGCGGAATTGGTAGACGCGCTACTTTGAGGGGGTAGTGTCAATTGCGACGTGGGAGTTCGAGTCTCCTCCTCTTCACTCTTTTTGCGGAAATAGCTCAGTTGGTAGAGCACAACCTTGCCAAGGTTGGGGTCGCGAGTTCGAGTCTCGTTTTCCGCTCTAAGCCTCTTCGAGAGGCTATTTTTTTGCAACATTGATTGCGGAAATAGCTCAGTTGGTAGAGCACAACCTTGCCCCAAAAGATATTAGGGTCGCGAGTTCGAGTCTCGTTTTCCGCTCATAGTAATTAAGGAATCGCTTCGGTGATTCCTTTTTTTGTGTCTTTTTCTATGCAGAACTTTAAAAAGCACAGTAAGAAGCAAAAAAATTGCGATTTGCTTTCGCGTTTCAGCAGAAAGTTGTAACTTTGGCGCGCAATTTGTGCATTCACAACTAAAACTATTAAACACACTACAATATGATTCTTACATTCCGTATCTCCTACCGCACACAGTGGGGCGAAACCATTGCCGTCCAACTGCTCGACCGCGACGAGACCATCATGCTTTCGACCGCCGACGGCGAACTTTGGGAAGGCTCCTACAATCTCCTCGAAGCCACTCCTGGTGAGACTCTCCGCTATCGCTACCGCGTGTTCCGCGACGAAGAGTGCATTCGCCAAGAGCGCGGCACACTTCCCCACTCCATCCGCATCCCTTCAAAAACCGAAAAACAATACAAGAGTTTAAAGGAAAAGGCTGCCGGCAGCGACAAGATGCAGGTCGTAGTCATCGCCAGCGATGCTTGGCGTGATCTGCCCATCGCCAACTACCTCTTCTCCTCTGCCTTTAGCGGAGAATTTGATGTCGAAGCCAGCGAACCCGCTTCCAGCCCCCGTTGCAGCATCGTCCTTCGCGTTGTATGCCCTTGCCTCCATCAGAAAGGCCAGGTGCTTGGCCTCGTCGGCGAGACCGAAGCCCTCGGCGAGTGGCAGCGTCCCATCCTCTTCACCGAGATCCTGCCCAACCACTGGCAGCTAGACCTCGACGTTTACCAGCTCACGGGCAACTGCCAATACAAGTTCGTAGCCGTCGATCCCGCCAACGGCACCATCGAAGAATGGGAAAACGGTGAAAACCGCCAGCTCTACGTTCCCCAGCTTGACCTCGGCGTACACTATGCCATGCCCGAGACAGAACTCTATATGCCCTCCAGCACCGGCAAGATCGCCGGCACGGCTGTGCCCGTATTCTCCCTCCGCAGCGAGGGCAGCCAGGGTGTGGGCGACTTTGGCGACCTCAAGACCCTCATCGACTGGGCCGTCAAGACCGGTCAGCGCGCCATCCAGATTCTGCCCATCAACGATACCACGATGACGGGCACCTGGCAGGACAGCTACCCCTACAATTCCATCTCGATCTACGCCTTCCACCCCATGTTTGTCGACCTCCGCGCCGTAGGTCCCCTCACCGACAAGGAGAAGGAAGAAAAATACCAGAAGAAGTTCCGCCAGCTCAACGCTCTGCCTCAGATTGACTACGAAGCCGTCAACAAGGCCAAGCGCGACTATCTCCTCCTCATCTTCCGCGAAAAGGGCGAAAAGGTGCTGAAGAGCAAGGGCTACAAGGAATTCTACAAGAAGAACGAAGAGTGGCTCCTCCCCTACGCCGCCTACTCCGTGCTGCGCGACAAATACAACACCTCCGCCTTCAAGGATTGGCCCGAATACTCCACCTACAACGAGCAGGAGATCAAGATGCTCTGCCGTCCCGAAGGTCCGTTCTATCAGAACGTGTGCTACTACATGTACATCCAGTACCTGCTCCACGTGCAGTTGCTCGAAGCCAGCGAATACGCTCGCAAGCACAGCGTCATCTTCAAGGGCGACATCCCCATCGGCGTAAGCCGTACGAGCGTCGAAGCATGGGTCGAACCCTACTACTTCAACATGAACGGCCAGGCCGGTGCGCCGCCCGATGCCTTCTCCACCACGGGTCAGAACTGGGGCTTCCCCACCTACAACTGGGACGTGATGAAGGAAGACGGTTACCGCTGGTGGAAGCGCCGCTTCTCAAAGATGGCCGAATACTTCACCTGCTACCGCATCGACCACATTCTCGGCTTCTTCCGCATTTGGGAGATTCAGGGCGACAGCGTGCAGGGCATGCTCGGACAGTTCTCGCCCTCACTCCCCATGACTCCCGAGGAAATCAACAGCTTCGGCCTCAACTTCCAGAAGGACTTTATGACGAAGCCCTTCATCAGCGACGAAATCCTCGTACGCATCTTCGGTGAACAGGCCGACTACGTGCGCAACACCTTCCTCACCCACAGCCACTACGACATTTGGTCGCTGCGTCCCGAATACCGCACCCAGCGCGCCGTCCTCGGCTGGTTCGAACGCGAAGGCGGCCGTATGCACGACGCCGAGAAGGTGCGCGACGGTATGTATACGCTCATCAACAACGTGCTCTTCATCCAGGACAACAAGGAGAGCGGCGTCTATCATCCCCGCATCACAGCCTACGAGAGCCTCATCTTCGAGCGTCTCAGCCATGAGGAGCGTGAAGCCTTCATGCGCCTCTACAACCACTACTATTTCGAGCGCCACAACCACTTCTGGTATGAGAAGGCGATGGAGAAGCTCCCTCAGCTCCTCGAAGCCGCTCCCATGCTCGCCTGCGGCGAAGACCTCGGCATGGTGCCCGACTGTGTGCCTTGGGTGATGAATGAACTGCAGATCATCTCGCTTGAGATTGAGCGTATGCCCAAGAACCCCGAGCATGAGATTGGCCACGTGTGGGAGTATCCCCTCCGCAGCGTCTGCACCATCGGCACCCACGACATGAGCACCTTCCGCGGCTGGTGGAAGGAAGATTCTGCGCTCACCTCTCGCTACTACCACAACGTGATGTGGCGCGGTGGCGATGTGCCTGCCGAAGCTCCCGGATGGGTCTGCGAAGACGTCGTAAAGCGTCATCTCGAGAGTCCTTCTCTCCTCGCCATCCTCGCTCTTCAGGATTGGATCGGTATGGACGAGAAGCTCCGTCTGCCCGATGCCGACGCCGAGCGCATCAACGTGCCCGCCAATCCCCGCCACTACTGGCGTTACCGTATGCACATCAGTCTTGAGAGCCTCCTCCGTCAGGATGCCTTCAACGAAAAGGTGCACAACATGATCAACGCCTCCAACCGCATCTAAAACTACCTTTGGCACAGTTTTTCGTCAGTGTACACTGATTTGCTCGTCAGTGTACACTGAATGCGAAATCAGTGTACACTGACGCAAAAATATCTCCGCGATAATCTTTTCTCTATACTATGCTTAAACTTCCCAACCTTTCGAAGACACAGCTCTTCAACCTTTCCTTCGGCTTCTTCGGCGTACAGATTGCCTACGCCCTCCAGAGCGCCAACATCTCGCGCATCTTCGCCACCCTCGGCGCCGACCCTCACCAGCTTTCCTTCTTCTGGATCCTGCCCCCGCTGATGGGTATGATCGTGCAGCCCATCATCGGTCTGCTTTCCGACAAGACGTGGTGCCGTTTCGGCCGCCGCATCCCTTATCTCTTCGTCGGAGCCATCATCGCCGTGGCCGTTATGGTCATGCTCCCCAACGCCGGTAGCCTCGGCCTCACGGCGCAGGTGGTTTGCTGGGGTCTCACGGGCGCCATGCTCTTCGGACTTTTCAGCCTCATGTTGCTCGACACGAGCATCAACATCGCCATGCAACCTTTTAAGATGATGGTCGGCGATATGGTGAACGAAGAACAAAAGGCCACGGCTTACTCGATTCAGTCGTTCCTCTGCAACGCCGGTAGTGTTGTGGGTTATCTCTTCCCCTACATCTTCACCTTCCTCGGCGTGCAGAACGTAGCTCCCGAAGGCGTCATCCCCAACTCCGTCATCTACTCATTCTACGTCGGCGCCGCCATCCTCATTCTTTGCGTCATCTACACCACGATCAACGTCAAGGAGTACAGCCCCGAGCAGATTGCCTCCTTCACCGTAGCTGACGAAACTCCCGCCACAGAAACAGAAGTTGCTGCCGTTTCTTCAACCGACAAGAAGCCCAGCATCCTCTACACCTTCATCAGCATCGGCCTTGTCCAGTTCTTCTGCTGGGCAGCGTGCATGTACATGTGGACGTATTCCAACGGCGCCATCGCCTCTCAGTGCTGGGGAACCACCGACGTGCATAGCGCAGGCTATCAGGAAGCCGGCAACTGGGTGGGCGTCGCCTTCGCCGTGCAGGCCGTCGGCGCCGTCATTTGGTCTGCCCTTATTCCCTCCATCAGCAAGGCGCTCCGCAGCGAGAAAGCCTGCTATGCGCTGAGCCTCGTTCTCGGCGGCATAGGTTTCGTCAGCACGCAGTTCATTACTGACCAGAACATGATTTGCGTCTCCTACTTCCTCGTCGGTTGCGCCTGGGCCGCCATGCTGGCCTTCCCCTTCATCTTCTTTACGAACGCCCTCATTGGCAATCCCAAGATGGGCACCTACCTCGGCCTCTTCAACTGCACTATCTGCCTCCCGCAGATTCTTGCTGCAGTCCTCGGCGGCAGCCTCCTCGCCCTCGTTGGCAGCCAGGTGGGTATGCTCGTCCTCGCAGGTTTCCTCTTCTTCGCCGGTGCAGCCTGCGTCTTCCTCATCAAGAAATAAGCGCCAGCGGCGTATTTCTTAAAACCGATTTTCATGAAACACCTCATCGCTCTTGCTGCCCTGCTCTCTGCATTTACCAACGGCATCTCCTCATGCTCCGAGGGGCAGAAGTCGCATGCAGCAGCCTACGAAGAGCCGGTGGAAGTCCAGGACACCACACGCCACATCACGCTCGTCTTTGCCGGCGACCTCATGCAGCACATGCCGCAAATCAACGCCGCACGCACAAAGGGCGGCTATGACTATACGGAGTGCTTCCAGTACATTCGTCCGCAGATAGAGTATGCCGACATTGCGGTTGGCAACTTTGAGACCACTCTGGCAGGCCCTCCCTACAGCGGTTTTCCCTGCTTCAGCGCGCCCGACGAATTCCTTCGCGACGTCAAAGCCACAGGATTCGATGTCCTGCTCACGGCCAACAATCACGTTTGCGACCAAGGCCGTCGCGGCATCGAGCGCACGATCCTCATGATGGACTCGCTCGCCATCCCGCAGTTGGGTTCCTACGTCGACTCGGCCGACCGTGCGAAGCGTTACCCCCTGCTTGTGGAGAAGAACGGATTCCGCCTCGTCTTCCTCAACTATACTTACGGCACCAACGGCATTCCTGTGCCGCAGGGACAGATTGTCAACAAGATAGACAAGGAGCTGATGGCGCAGGACATCCGACGTGCCAAGGAGATGGAGCCCGACGCCATCATCGCCTTCATGCATTGGGGCGAGGAATACCAGCTCACGCCCAACAACTCGCAGCGCGAACTGGCCGATTGGCTCTTTGCGCAGGGCGTGGATCACATCATCGGCGGCCATCCGCACGTAGTGCAACCCATGGAAATCCGCACGGATTCGTTGGGTCAGCAGCACGCCTTGGCTTACTCGCTCGGCAACTTCGTGTCGAACCAGTATAAGGACCACACCGTGGGCGGCATGCTTGTCCACATGTCGTTGGAGAAGGACAGTACGACGCGCCTTTCAGCATGCGACTACAGCCTCTACTTCGTGACTCGTCCCGTCAGCTCTGGGCACAAGCAGCACCGCGTCTACGATGTGCACACGCCTGACAGCGTACTGAACAAGGCCGAGCGCACGCTACGCGACAGGTTTGTCAGCGCCACACGCAAGCTCTTTGAAAAGTACAATAAGAACGTGAGCGAAGGTCAGCACTAAGATGCTGCACGCTCGCATAAAACAGAAATCAGCCCCTGCTGCGAAAACTGCTCGCAACGGGGGCTGATTGTCGTTAGGGGAGTTACAGATTAATGCACGTATAGTTCGGCAGGCGTCATCTCGCGGCCCTGCGGATCAAAGACGCGGAGCCGAAGAAGGCCACCATTGTGGTCGAAGTAGCGGAGTGTCATGGGGTGGAGGCCTTCGCAGAGTGCCTTCTGGCAGATAAGTTCACGAGGGTATTGCTCGCGGTTATTGTCGACCACCATGATGTTGTCTATAACGAGGTCAGAGCCGTCGTCGCAAAAGAGCGCGAAGGTGTAAATGCCGTCCTCGGGCAGGCTGATGTAGCCCGTGGTGATAAGGCCTATGTTGCCCTTCACGCCGACGGGGATGCAGACGTTTTCACATTCGTATTCGGCATTGACGGGTGCGTCCTTGATGAGACGGCAGTCGCCACCGGAAAATTCGTGCCAAACGGTCTTCAAACCAGGCTTGAAAGGATTGGGAGGAGGCAAAAGAGTGGCGCTCTCGGTTTGCTTGAACGTGCCGTCAGCGTCAAACGTGCCCACCCATCCGAGCGCATCGGTAAAACTATCCTTCTGGAAACGCGTCTGGACGATCTCGGTCGGCGTGCCGTCGCTCGTCACTTGGCGGAAGGTCACATCCATCGATTCTTTGACGTGGAGCGTACCGATGAGTTCGGTCGAACCGTCGAGGTTAAGGCGAATCTCCGAAGGCAGCGGCTGCATCTTGTCGAGGGTGTAGGAGCCGTCGGTGCTGTAGTAGATGCGGGAAGAAGCATCGGCGCACGTCACACTGAGGTCGGTCTCCTCGAGGAAGGCATTGACGTTGTACATACCCTTGAGTTCGGGCAGATGGTAAGGAATGCCTTCGGCTTTGAGGTAGCTGTAGTGGCGGTCGAGACGACGATGGAAATCGCGAAGATGAGCATCGTCCCATACAGGAGCCTCAAAGGGTTCTTTTAAACCCTCCAATGTACAATCCTGTCGAGCCAACACTCGACCTTCGCCTCCCCAGGCTTTCTCTGCAAGGGCAATGGTGCGCGGCATCATCTGATAGAATAGATGTTCACGAGAAGGAATCTGCTCGCACCAGATGTTGCCTTGGTAACCCAGTATGTGGTCTTCTTCAGTGGCCGTCATCGTACCCGTTTCGCCGTGGGAGATCAGGGGATTGAAGCGGAGGATATTGTCGATGGAGAACTGGTCCTGATCGTTATCGAGGTAGAGGATGGAGTTGGGGGAGTAGATAATGTCGTTGCCGTGGCGGGTGACGAGGGGCGGTACCTCTTCGTTCCAACCACGCCACCACATGACGGTCTCGTCGTTTGAGAGCGCCGCCGTAGGCTTAAGCTCGGCCGTCGTGCCGTTCATCTGGGCGTGATAGAGCGAGATGGAGGTTTCGTCCCAACCAATCATCTTCTTGCCATGGGCGCGGAAGAAGTCTTCCATCTGGTGGATGAACCACGCCTGAAGTTGCTCCTCGTCGGCAAGGCCTTCGCTCTTGATGCGCGCCTGACAGTCGGGACACTTCTTCCAGTTGGTCTTCTCTACCTCGTCACCACCGATATGAACGTACTCGTAGGGGAAGAGGGGCAGGATTTCTTCGTAGACATTCTTGCAGAACTCGAGCGCGCTGTCCTTGCCGGGGCAAACGGGTGAGGAGAAAGCGGAGCCCCATCCCGTCTCGGGGAAACAGCTCACGCCATCATAGTTGCTCACGCCGGCAAGCATGTGGCCGGGCATGTCGATTTCGGGAATGACGTCGATGCCACGCTGGGCAGCGTAAGCCACAATCTCGCGGATGTCGTCCTTCGTGTAGAAGCCGCCGTACTCCGTCTCGCCCTGCGCGTTGGTGCGGCACTTGTCTTCGGGGATGAGCAAACGGGGATTGTCCTCCTCCGCAGCACGTTGAAGGCAACGCTGGTCCTGATTGTTGAATGTGCGCCAAGCTCCTTTTTCGGTGAGCATCGGGTAGCGGTCAATCTGCACGCGCCAGCCTTGGTCGTCGGTGAGATGCCAGTGGAACTTGTTGAGTTTGTAGCGGGCCATGAGGTCGAGCACCTCCTTCACCTCGCTGACGGAGAAGAAGTGGCGGGAGCAGTCGAGCATGATGCCGCGCCAAGAGCTGTGCGGATGGTCCTTGACGAAAAAAGCAGGCACTTGCACACTGGTCGCGCCAGCAACGGGCAGCGGCATCATCTGCAGCATGGTGTTGATGCCGTGAATCAAGCCGCGCAGGTCGCCGGTGATGACGATGCTGCGCTCGTTGGTATATAGTTCATAGCTCTCGGGCACACAGTCAGTTGCGTTTGAGAGCACGATTGCATTCTGTTTGATTTTGCGGACTTGCTTAGCGTTTTTCACACGCAGCAACTTCAGCCCGCAGCTCACGTAAGACTTGAGCTCTTCGGCCAGATACTGCGCAGCAGCTTCGTTGTCCTCCGTATAGACGATGACGGTCTGGGGCGTCAGCAGGAACGACTGGCCTTCAATCATCTTGTAAGCCTGCGGCTGAGGGATAAAAGGCGAAGGTTCAACGTGGTGGGCCATTGCACCAACCCCAAAAGCAAGACAGGCAAAGGCCGTGAGGAGTGTTCGTTTCATAGCTGTTAGTAGAAACTTAAATGTTGGCAACGTAATGATTGAGCCAGTTGCTGTAGAGCAGGACGCCATTGGCGCGCCAGCGCTCGAGTACGCCTTGCTCAGGGTCGTCGTTGCGGTAATAGTGCATGGGGACGTTGATGGGGAGCTGCTTGGCGACGTCGCGCTTGTACTCGCCGTCGAGCGTCATAGGAGCGTATTCGCTGTGGCCCGTGATAAAGAACTCGCGACCGTTACGCGCCATAAGCATGTGGACGCCGCTGTCGGGACTCTCGCTCACAAGCTGCAGGCCATCGGCTATGCCACGTTCAGATTTGCAAGCGGCAATCACGTCGTCGCGGCGCAACTCGATATGACGGCTATGCGGCACAAGATACTCGTCGTCCATGCCGTTGAAGATGGGGAGTGTGCGATCGGAAGGAACGTGGGGGAAGACGCCGAACATCTTGGCGGGCAAAACGCTCTTGTCGACTCCATAATAATAATACATGCCCGCGAAGGCAGCCCAGCAGACGTAGAGTGTGGACCGCACATTGGCATGGGCCCACTCGAAGATCTGCGTGATTTCGTCCCAATACCTCACGTCTTTGTAGTCGACAAAGTCAAGAGGAGCGCCGGTGATGATGAAGCCGTCCCACGGCTCTTGCATCATCTCGTCGGCAAAGCGATAGAAGCGCTCCATGTGTTCGGGCGCGGTGTGCTTGGAGGTATGGCTGCGGAGCTTCATAAACTCCAGCTGCAGCGTGTGGGGCGTATCTTTAAGGACGCGCACGAAGTCGAGCTCCGTGGTTTCCTTGATAGGCATGAGGTTGAGGATGGCGACACGAAGCACACGGCTCCCTACCGAGGCAGCCTTGGCAGCATCGGTAAGGAGCACGGGAGTGCCTTCGTCGCGCAGGGCTTCGATGGCGGGAAGCCCTGCAGGAAGAATTAAAGGCATAGGATTAGCGGATGATTTTCTTTCCGTTCTGAATAAATACGCCGTGAGCAGCGGGCTGAGCTACACGGCCAGAGAGGTCGAAGACGGGAGTATCCTCTGTGTCGGTTTCGACAGCAACGATACCTTCTACGTAGTTCTGCACGGGAACGCGGGTAGCGTTGATTACGCCACGGCCCCAAGGATTGTCGGTCACGCGGGTGATGAAGGCGACAACCTCAAGGTTCTTCGGACGCCAAGCGATGTTGAGGGGCACAGCGAAGTGGTTCTTGTAGCTGCTGGAGCTAAGGAACTCAAGTTTTGTGCCGTCGACGCGGGTCACACGCTTGCGCATCACATTGTTGTGCACGTACTTCGTATCGTAGTTGCCGTGGTTGTCAATCTGTCGGTTGATGAGTTCGTTCTCGATAACATACACATTGAGGACGCAATCGGAAAGAACGTTGCGGAGATAGGTGCTGCCTTCGCCCTTCACATCGATGCTGATATAGTCGCCCTTCTCAGACAGCATTGCATTAGCAACGACGGGAGCGATGCAGACTTCGCTATAGTCCTTGATGTACTGGCGGAACTTGCTGACGTAGGTGTCAAACTCTTCAGGCTCGTAGCTGAGGTTGAAGCTGTAGCTGCCATCGTCGAAAGCGATGCGATTGACGGCGGCACCGGGGAAGGAGTTGATGCCAAGCTTTCTGATAACCTCGACGCTCTCTTCGGTGCAGTAGGGATCCTGCTTGCCCATGTTGCCATGGATGGAAACGATGGTAACCTTGGGATCGGCAGCGCAGAGAGCCTGAAGGAACTGGGAGCCGCGAGGACACCACACGCAATCAACGGAGGTAAAGTGCTCTACAAGATGCCGATCGCGCTCAACAAGTTCGCCATCGCTGATAGCGGTGAAGTTAATGCTAATGGCGTCGTCATCGAGGTTGGCGACAAGGGGATCATTGCCAACGGATACAGCCTTCACAGTGAGTTTGTGCACACCAGGAGTCACGTTTTCGGGCACAAGAACGTTGTAGAGGTAATTCTTGGGAATGAGGGTGCCGATGGCACTCTTCTGTGTAAGGGTCTGCACCTTCTCGCCGTCGATCATAACATCGAGGTTCAAGCCGCGCACCTCCTTTGTGCCATAGTTGTAGAGGTTGACCATGATGGCGCTCTTGGCGTCAATGTCCATGGCGTGCTTGTCGAGGATAATGTCGTCGGCCACAACGTCGTACTCGGGGATGTCGCCCTCGCAGACAAACTGCATACAAAGCGAACCGGTGGGCGAAAAGTCATAGATGCCTTCTTTACCGTCCAGGGAGCCTTCGAAGAGAAGACCGAAGTCTGTCTCCGTGTTGTTGACCATAAGGGGATAAGCCGTGTTTTCGTCCTTCGTCTGATCATATTCGAAGCCCAAGAGGAGTGCGCTGGCATCGTCAAAGCCGCTTGCGACGAGGGGAGTGGGAAGCGATACGTAGTTCCATCCGCGCTTGGTCGTCTCAACGGGAATGGTGAGGAAGTCATCGTAAATGTCAGCCGTCTCTTCTTTGTAGACTACAGGACGAATGTGCACAACGGTTTCGCCGATGGGGTTGTCAAGGCCAAAACGTACACCGACAATCTTGGCGTCACCAATCTTCTTGAACTGGCTCATCGGCACAGCGGTGTAAACTGTGAAGTGGCCAGGTTCAGAAGGATTGCCCACGCCAGCAGCGGGGAGCGCGTCGGTATAGTAGGTGCCGACGGGACGCTGGTTGTCAGCAAGCTGAGCGCTGGCAGCGATACATCCAAAAGCAAGTAATGCTGAAAGGAAGAACTTTTTCATTGTGATGTGTGTGTGAATTCTTTATTTTGCAAAGGAAGAAATAGGACAAACGACACTCTTATAAATATATAATGTGTCAATTTGGGGCAAAGTTACGAAAAAAATGCGGAAACGACACAAGAAAAGCGACAGAAAAAACGCGAAACTCACGTTTTCTCTGTCGCTGATAGATTAATGTGGCTAGAGAGCCTTGAAATTCATGCAGATGATTTGTGAATCACCTTATCGCAGGAGCTTGATTAAGCCGAGGCTTATCGAAGAACCTTCTTACCATTCTGGATGCGAACACCGTTGCCGGAGTTGTTCACGCGGCCAGAGAGGTCGAACATTGCGTCGTCTGCTACAGGAGCAAGCACGGTGTTGAGACCGGCGGGATCCTGAACCTTGCAGCGGGCTGCGTTAGCGATGGTACCATCAGCCTTGATGACCATAGCGGTCACGTAGATCTGGTCCTTTACAAGAGCGTTCTTGAGCGTGGTCTTGGTGGGGAGGCTGAGGGTGTATGCAGAAGAAGCGGTCTCACCTACTGCAGTGGTGCTGAAGGGAGCAACCTTGTTGGCTGTAGTTGCAGAAGTCCAGCTGGAGCCGATCAGTACATCGTTGAAGACGAGAGTAACGGAGCTCTGGCCCTTAGAGCCACCCTTGCAGAACTCATAGAGTTCAGGGTCGCCAGATTTGGTGAGACCTACCTGTGAAGCGGTGTAACTTGCATAGTAGTTGCCCTGCTTCCAAGCGCTGGTAGTACCGGTGAGGCCATCAGCGGTGAGGACGAATACGAGTTCAGAACCTTCGAGGTCGGTGAGGAATTCGGTGGTGGCAGAAGCATCAATCTTGGTCTTGGCGTCGTCAGTCCAAGCAGCCTCAACGGTGACAGCAGCCTCGGGAGTGACAGCGGCATAACGCTTTACAGTACCGATGATGCCCTTATCGTCGTCACCATAGTAGGGTTCAACGTTACCCTTACGATCTACCATAGCACCAGGAGCGCCAGCGAAGGAAGGCGTGTGGTAGGTGGTGACGTACATGGGATCAGTGTTGTTGTACTGGTGGATGGCGATAACGGCAGCCTGATCGGAAAGTTCATGCTTCACCTTTTCCATACCTACCCAACCACGAGGACACCAACCACAACCAGTACCGGTGAACTCTTCAACAATGCTCATACGGGGAACAATGCGGGTAAAAACGTCCTGAGTGAACTTGCTTACGATAGGCTTCTCGAGTTCAACACCATTGATCTTGTTGACGGTGAAAACTACGGGGATTGCACCTGCCTGCTGGGGAGCAGTAAGTTCACACTTCACGTCAGCAGTCTTACCGAAACCTGCGGGGATGGGAGTCTTGAAGGTAGCAGTATTGCTAACAGTAGCACCGCCGAGTTCTACAGTGTAGTCGATGCTGCTAACCTCAGCCTCGCTGGTGCTCATTACAGTGAAGGTGGGGGTAAACTTCTCACCCATTGCTACGGTAGAGCTGGTGTACTTGCTTGCCTTCACGTCGAAGCCTTCTGCGGGATCGCAAGAGCAAATGAGCTGAATAGAAACGGTACCGTACTGGTCGGTCATTGAGAACCAACCTGTCTGGCCATTCTGGCCGAGGGCGCCATAGCAAAGGAAGCTAACGTACTCGCTCTCCATAGAGGTGGAGATGGGATAACCTTCTTTTGTGAGAGCAATTTCGTAAGAGGGAAGAAGCTCGGCAAGGTCGCCGTCTACAACGACGGGCTCATCAAACTCAACAGTCGTCCAACCTGCGTTGCAGGTGGTGTTGTCAAGTGCCTTCACAGCGAGAGGCTCGGTGATGTAGCCTTCCTGATTTACACCGTAAAGCTTCACGCAGTTAACAGTAGCGGTCTGAGCGAGAGCAAAACGGACGGCGTCAACCTTGAGGTTGTTCATGCCAGCGTAGAAGGAAGCGGGGATTTCGCTACCAACTTCGATGGTGATGGCTTCACCGAGGCCAAGACCATTGTCGCTCCAGTCATCAGAGGTATAGAGACCAACAATAACCTGGTTGTCCTTGAGGTCAGCCTTCTGAGCGGCCTTCTTGGCGGTAGTAGCAGCATTCTGAGTCTGATTGCCCCAAGCGAAACGCATTGCGGGCTGATCGGTTACAAGCTGTGCAGATGCCGAGAGAGCTGCGCAGATGAACGAAGCGAAGAGTAAAGATTTCTTCATAATAAAAAACTTTATGTATAAATTAGTAAATTTGCTGACAAAGTTACAAAAAATCTTTCACGTGGACTTCATAAAATTGCAAAAACAAACACTTTATCCGCCGTTTGCACCATATTGCCAAAAGCATATGATAAAAACAGCACTTTTACAAAAGAAACACAGCACACACGAGCCAAGTTGCTCGTATGTGCTGTGTATTGCGTTAACGCTGCTCAACGCGCTGTTTCAAGCGCGCCAATAAGTCAGGGCGAATGGGTTATGCGAAGCTAATGCCGTTTTCGGTCATCACCTGCAGAGCGGCAGTGTAGCCCATCTGCGCAGCGCGACGGAGGTAGTCAGCAGCCTTAGCCTTGTCTTCTTCGGTGGCTTCTTTATTCTTGAGGATGCTCACAGCAAAGTCGGTGAGCGCCACGGGATGGCCATTCTCGCAAGCTACTTCATACCAATGCTTGGCCTGCTCAGGATCAGTGTCGAATTCAACCTGCTCAATATCGCCGCTATAAAGCTTGGCGAGGAGGATGGCTGCATTGTCCACACCGTTGTTGGCAGCAAGGGTGAAGAACTTCACAGCCTGAGCCTGGTCCTTGGGCACTGCACGACCTTCGAGGCAGCACTGGCCCATGAGCATGAATGCGGGGGGATAGCTCTCCTTCACACACTGGCTGAGCTGGGCCATACCCTGCTGCAGAGCCTGAGGATTATTGTTGGTATAGAGGAGGTTGAGCTCGGCAAGGAGATAGATGGCGGGAGTATAGTTCTGCTGAGCGGAGAACACGAGGTAGTTGTAACCCTTCTGCATATCACGCTCTACGCCACGGCCGTGAACGTAAATCTGGCCAAGGCGGCACTGTGCATGCTTGTGACCTCTTTCTGCACCGATGGTGAGCCACTTGATGCACTCTTCCATGTTGTGTGCGGGGCCGCCTTCATCGTGAATCTGAGCCATGACCATAATAGCGTCGAGCACACCGGCTTCGGCAGCCTTGCGAACACGCTCAAGACCTTCGTTAGCCTTCTCGCGGTAGTCGGGCACCTGAAGATAGATCATGCCGAGCTGGAACTCAGCCTCTGTGTTGCCGGCCTCAGAAGCCTTTGCGAACCACTCAAGACCCTCTTCGGGATTCTTCTCTACGCCGACGCCCTGCATGAGGCAAGTGGCGACGTTGGCCATACAGATGGGGTCGCCAGCTTCGGCACCTTTCTTGAAGCAGTTAAAGCCTTCTGCAGGATCAGCGGGAGTACCGATACCATTGATGTAGCAGTTGCCGAGGTTGCTGAGCACGGGATTGTATCCTGCAAGGGCCGCATCGCGATAAAGTTTGAAAGCGTGGGGCTCGTCCTTGCTTACACCACGACCGGTCTCATAGCAACGAGCCACATGAACCTTACCCTCCATGCTGCCCATGTTCATAGCAGCCTTGAAGCAGCGGATTGCAGTAGCGTTGTCATCACTCTGGATGGCCACGTGAGCCTTGGCGATGAGTTCTTCGGGGGTCATGTCCTTCTCGCTCTTCTCTTCCTGGCCGTCGTGGCCACCGGCTTCGAGAGCGATGCGGGTGAGTTCATCCATTTCTTCTTCGGCCTTGGCCTCGGCAGCCTTGGAGGCAGCTTCGGTGATGGCGTCGGCCTGGCTCATTGTGTCAATTACTCCGGACGCAGGCTTTACCTCGTCCTTTTTCTTTTTCTTAAAGATGTCAAAAAGTCCCATTTTTTATGTGGGTAGGTTTAAAGATTTGTGTTATTGATGATTTTATTGTTTCGTATGCTGCGAGCGACCTTTGCAACTACCATGCCAATACGGCACAAAGAATTAGTTGAAGAGGTCTTCGTCGTTGCGCGGACGAGCCTCTGTCTTGTGTTTTTCGCCGTGCTGGTTGTGCTCACTGCGGCCGCCGTCGTCGAAGTGATCTTCGGCAGGTACAGCAGGCGGAATCTCAGAGACGTAGCCGAGCGTATCGACAGCAATCGAGTCGATGGTATCGACCTGTTCTGCCTGTTCGCCACGGAGCAGGCTGGCGTCAACACCAGAAGGAGTGTGGTAGACGACGGAATAACGCTGGGCGAGTGCACGATTGGCAAAGACGCGCTTGAAGAAGCTGCCGACCATGGGGAGCGCGGCACGGCTGCCCTGGCCGAGGGAACCGCTACGGAAGTGGATTTGGCGGTATTCGCCACCGACCCAAGCGCCAGCCACGAGGTTGGGCGTCACACCTACGAACCAAGCGTCGGTGTGGTTGTTCGTCGTACCAGTCTTGCCGCCGACGGAGACGTGGTTGTCGCTATAGAGGTCGCCGAAGTAGGTCTGCAGAGACTTGCTGGTGCCTTCCTTCACGCCTGCTGCGAGGAGTGCCTGCATGTAGAAGGCTTCCTTCTCGGAGAGTGCGATGTGGCTATTGGTCTTGGCTTCGTATACGATCTGGCCCTCGTGGTTTTCGATGCGGGTGATGCAACGGGGTTCTACGTGCGTGCCGTAGTTGGCCACGGTGGTGTAGGCCGAAACGAGTTCGAAGGGAGTGACGTCGCTGGCGCCGAGGGGCAGCGAGGGAATCTGCTGCAACTCGCTCTTGATACCCATGTCGTGGGCCGTGGCGATGACAGCGGGAATGCCGTACTCCTGACCGAGCTTCACAGCAATGCTGTTGACACTACGGGCAAAGGCAGTTCGGAGAGGCATCTGTTCGCCGGAGAATTTGCCGTTGGCATTCTGCGGACGCCATACGCCTCCGCCTTTTCCTGCTCCGCGAATCTCGATGGCCTCGTCCTTTCGGCGGTCGTTGGGCGTCAGGCCATTCTTGATGGCGGTGGAGTAGACGAAGAGCTTGAACGTAGAGCCGGGCTGATGGCTGGAGAGCACTTTGTCGTGCTGCCAGGTGCGGAAGTCAACGTCGCCGACGTAGGCCTTCACGTCACCCGTCGTAGGCTCAATGGCAAGGAAGCCGGTATGCATGAAGCGCAGCATGTAGCGAAGGGAGTCCATCGACGACATTTCGGCTTCACGATACCCCTTACCATCGTAAGAGAAGAGGCGCACGGTGTGCTTCTCGTTAAGTTTCTGACGGATGATTTCAGGATTGTCAGGGTAACGTGCTGCGAGCACCTTGTAGGTGTCGGTCTGCTTGATCTTTTCCTCGAGGAAGCCGCGGATGGGACGATTGTTATCGTCGACCCAAGGATTGTCGCTGCCCCAGTTGGAGTTGAAGTCGGCCTGAAGGCGACGCATGTGGCTGCGGACTTCTTCTTCGGCATACTGCTGCATGCGGCTGTCAATGGTGGTGTGGATCTTCAGGCCGTCGGTATAAGGATCGAGGCCGAGGCCAAGATTGTCGAGTTCGTTGAGCACGGCAGAACGGAAGTAGAGCGCCATGCCGTCGTTGACCGTTTCGGGCTGATACTTCAGCACGATTTCGGTTTGCTTCAGGCGTTCGGCCTTTGCCTCGCTGATAAAGCCTTGCTTGGCCATGTTGTCGAGCACGACGTTACGACGCTGCTTCGACTTGACAGGATTGGTCTTGGGGTTGTAGGCGTAGGTGGCTTTGAGAAGGCCGACAAGCACAGCAGCTTCTTCGGTCTTCAGCTCAGCGGGCGTGGTGTTGAAGTAAGTGCGTGCAGCGGTCTTGATGCCGTAGGCGTTGGAGCCGAAATCGACGGTGTTGGCATACATCGTCAGGATTTCCTCCTTGCTGTTGAACATCTCGATTTCTGAGGCGATAATCATCTCCTTGGACTTCATGATGAGCATGCGCACACCGGGGATATGGCCCAGAAGGCCGGCACTCTTCGAACGCATCTTGTGCATGTTCTTCACCAACTGCTGTGTGATGGTGGAGGCGCCGCGGGGATGGCCCTGGGCTGCGTCTTTAGCAGCAGCAAAAAGACCGATGAAGTCGATACCGCGATGCTTGTAGAAGCGCTCGTCTTCAGTAGCGATGAGGGCGTCGATGAAGTTCTGCGAAATCTCGTTGTATGCAACGGGAGTACGATTCTCGTTGTAGAATTTGTGGAGGAGTTTTCCGTCGGCGCTGTATACCTCGGACGTGGTGCTGCTCTTCGGCTTCATGATCTGCATGGGCGAAGGGCTATCGCCGAAAAGCCAAAGGAAATTGGTCTGTACAGCCACTGCGTAGAAAAGGCAGAAGACGACAAAACTGAACAGCGCAATGATGATCTTCGAGAACCATGACTTGCCTTTATAGCAGCTCTTGTACCAACGCCAAAAGCTGCCTATCAGTTTAAAAGGCCATGTGATCAGTTTTAATAAAAACATAAGTGAGTTTCTGCGAGAGGGAATAATATCTGGCGGCTACTGCGCCAAGGTGTGGTCGACGAAGGAGAGAATGTCGTCGAGGCGGTCGGGGTGAAACCAGTGAATGGAGTCGTCGCGACGGAACCAGGTGAGCTGCTTTTTGGCATAGACTCGGGTGTTCTTGCGTATGCGGTCGAGCGTCATTTCCAAAGGCCATTCGCCGTCAAGATAGCGGAAGAGTTCCTTGAAGCCGACGGTGTTCAAACTATTGTACTGACGCCACGGCATTACCTTGCGTGCCTCTTCGACAAAGCCCTGCTGAACCATAGCGCCTACACGGCAATTGATGCGGTTGAAGAGCTCGTCGCGGTCGCGGTCAAGGCCTATCTTCACGATACGGAAGGGGCGAGGGCTGGGATGGTCCGTCGCGTGTGCACGCGTACATTTAATATTTTCGCGCTTGCGCAAGGAGGTATAGCTCTGGCCCGTCTGGCGGCAAATCTCGAGGGCGTGGATGACGCGGACGTGGTTTTGCAGATCGCACTGTGCGGCGTACTCTGGGTCGCGCTGCTGGAGTTCGGCGACGAGGGGCTGCAGGCCGTGGGCGGCATATTCATCCTTGAGGCCTTGGCGGATGTCGTCGCGGATGTCGGGCATCTGATCTATTCCGTCGCAAACGGCGTCGATGTACATCATAGAACCGCCGGAGAGAAGCATGCGCCCGTTGTGGCGCTTGAAGCCTTCTTCGATGACGGCGAGGGCTTCGCTTTCGTAGCGGGAGGCGCTGTAGTAATCTTCAAGGCCGAGATTGCCTACGAAATGGTGCTCCACTCTACTCTGCTCCTCGGCCGTCGGCGCGGCTGTGCCGATGGGGATGTCGCGAAACATCTGGCGGCTGTCGGCCGAAACGATGGGACAGCCGAGATGCTCGGCAAGCTGCAGGCTGACCTCTGTCTTACCAACAGCCGTGGGACCGAGAACGACGAAGAGGATGTTTGCAGGGGAAGGCATTAGAAGTTTTCGGAGATTTCGAAGCCGTCGAGATCAAGTTCGTCGTCGGAGAAGAGGTCGTCGGCAAATTCGGAGTCAATGTCAAGCGTTGCACCACCGAGGATGGCAGCTGTGGCTTCGTCCATATCGGCCAGCTGCTTGGGGGCTTCGCCTACGCTCTTCACGATTTCGGCCTCGCCGAAGCCAGGTTCTTCGCTGATGACGCGAAGGTTGAAAGCGCGCTCGCAGAAGGGGTCGAAGATGTACTCCATGCGGGTGATGCCTTCGTCGTCGAGGAACTCGGCGAGGGGCACATCAGCCATGGTGAGCACGTCCATGTCGGCAGCAGAAGCCTCGTGGCAGTCTTCGCGAGTGATCTGCTCGCGGCGTTCCCAACTGTCGTTGCAGATGAAGAAGCTCGTCATCTGGTCGTCGGGGAAGTTGACGGACTTAAGAATGGCCTTGGAGAGATCAAGGAAATTGGCATCCTCGTCGATGAGGATATCGCGACGGAAGCCTTCGACTTCGTCGCACTTAACACGAATAAGGTATTGCATAGTTTTGGTTTAGCGTCCAATGAAACCTCGCTTTGAAGTGGTGAGGAATTCAATGAGATAATCGATTTCCTTGCTGGCGGGCACCTGTTCGCGAATCATCTGGATGCGTTCGGCGAAGAGGCTGGAGGTATTGAACAGGATGTTGTAAGCGGAATGGAGGTTGTTGATGATTTCGGTGCTGAAGCCGCGGCGCTTGAGACCGACGAGGTTGAGACCACAGTAGGCTGCGGGATGACGGCCAATCATGCTGAAAGGAGGCACGTCCTGCGAACAGCCGGTGCCGCCGCTGACCATGACGTAGCTACCGATGCGGCAGAACTGATGAACGAGGACGCAGGCGCTGAGGATGGCGAAATCGTCGACGATAACCTCGCCGGCGAGCTTCGTCGTGTTGCCGATGATACAGCCGTTGCCCATGAGGACGTCGTGGGCAATGTGGCAGCCTTCCATCAGGAGGTTGTTGCTGCCCACGATGGTGCGGCCCTTGGCTGCAGTGCCGCGGTTGATGGTTACATTTTCGCGGATGGTGTTGTTGTCGCCTACTTCAGCGGTGGTCTCTTCGCCGCGGAACTTGAGATCCTGGGGAATGGCACCGATGACGGCTCCGGGGAAAATGCGGTTACCGTTGCCGATGCGGCTGCCGGAGAGCACGGTCACGGAGTTCATGAGGGTGTTGTTGTCGCCAATGACAACGTTGGCGTCGATGTAGCAGAAGGGACCGATCTGGCAGTTCTCGCCGATCTTGGCTTCGGGATGGATGTATGCTAAAGGAGAAATCATTTTTTAAGGGAAGAGGTAAGAGGTAAGAGGGAGGAGGTAAGAGGGAAGAGGGAAGAGGAAAGTGGGAGGAGGCCCCTTAAAGTTTGCGCAGGAGTCGCGCGAACTTATTGTTGACCGTGTGGCCGGGCTTGTAGGCGGTGAGGTGGCCACGGATGGGACGGCCTACGAGAGCCATATCGCCGAGGATATCGAGGAGTTTGTGGCGGGCGGGCTCATTCTCCCACTGGAGGGGACGCAGCTGAAGGAAGCCGAGGTGCGAAGCGTCGCGGTGCTCTACACCGAGCTGGTCAGCCAGTTTGTCGAGGTCGGCCTGCGCCATGATGCGGTCGTAGATGACGAGAGCGTTGGTGAGGTCACCGCCACGGATGAGGTTCATCTGCAGGAGGGGTGCAATCTCGCGAACAAAGACGAAGGTGCGGGCCGTAGCGAAATCGGTAGCGAAGCATCCGAGATTGTCGAGCGTGGCCGTCTGCGTGGTGATGAGTTCGCTGTTGTCGAAGTAGATGGTGGCCTCGACGGAGAATCCTGCAGGCGTGGGACCGGGAGTGGGAGCAGTCGCGGTAGGAGGTTCGATGCGGAGCCAGCTGCCAGACTTCTCATCGTGAAATTCGACGGCTTCCTCGATGGTGAGGTAATTGCGAGGCTCGTCTTGCTCGAGGAGGCCAACTCTGTGGATCTGCTGCACGTAGAAGCGGCTGCTGCCGTCGAGGATAGGGAACTCGGGGCCATCGACTTGAATGAGGCAGTTGTCGACGCCGCAAGCAAAGAGGGCGGCCATAGCGTGTTCTATCGTGGAGACGCGGATATTCTTGTCGTCGGGATGAGCGATTACGGTGCCGCGCGAAGTGTCTACGACATTTTCGGCAAGGGCTGCGATGATGGGTTCGCCGGGCAAGTCTACTCGCTGAACCTGCAGTCCTGAGCCGGCTGGTGCGGCAAGGAAAGTGACAGTAAGTTCGAGGCCGGTGTGGAGGCCTTTGCTACTGAGGGAAAACGGAGCTAAGAGTGTATGTTGCACTTTTAGATAGGTTTATCGGATTGAATAATGAAGGTTTCTATTTCTGATGTTTCGGACGTCCGAAACGGCTTTGTCTTTCAGTTCTTGTCCTTGAGTTCGGCGAGTTCCTTGCGGAGCTCTCGTATCTCGTCGGCCATCTGGGGGAGACGCTTGAGGAGAGCTTGCGCCTTCATCCACTGCTTGGCGTCGATGGCGGGCGAACCCATGAGGACGGCGCCGGCCTTTTTGTTGCTGATGAGGCCCGACTGTGCACCAAGCTGTGTGCGATCGGCTACCTCGATGTGGCCTGCGATGCCGACCTGGCCGCCAAACATGCACCACTCGCCGACTTTCGTGCTACCGGCAACACCTGTCTGGGCGCTCATGACGGTGTGGCTGTGGATGTCGCAGTTGTGACCGATCTGGACAAGATTGTCGAGCTTCACGCCGCGGCGGATGTAGGTGCTGCCCATCGTGCTGCGGTCCACGCAAGCGTTGGCACCAATCTCTACATTGTCCTCAATGGTGACGATGCCGATCTGCGGGATCTTTTCGTAGCCTTCGGCCGAGGGGGCAAAACCGAAACCGTCGGCGCCGATGACTACTCCGCTGTGGAGGATGCAATGGTTGCCCACCTTGCAGTCGTGGTAGATGCTGACATTGGGATAGAGGATGCAGCCTTCGCCGATGGTGGCGCGTTCCTCAACGACGGTGTGGGGGTAAATCTGCGTGCCAGCGGCGATTTTTGCACCGTCGCCGATGTAGGCAAATGCTCCGACGTAGACGTCGTCGGCCACTTCGGCAGTTTCGCTGACAAATGCGAGGGGATGGATGCCGGTGCGCTTCTGCGTCATGGACTCGTAGAGGGTGAGCAGACGGGCGATGGATTCGTAGGCGTTGTCGACGCGAACGAGGGTGGCGGCGACGGGGCGCTCGGGGGTGAAGTCACGATTGACGAGCACAATGCTCGACTGCGTGTCGTAGATGTAGTGAGCGTATTTGGGATTGGCAAGGAATGATAGTGCTCCGGGCTGTCCTTCTTCGATTTTTGCGAAGGTGCTGACCTTGGCCTGGGGATTGCCCTCGACACTACCGCCAAGAAATTCTGCTATTTGTTGTGCTAAAAATTCCATTATCGTTGTAATTTGACTGCAAAGATAAACAATAGCGGGCACATAGACGAATAAAATGCGATGAAAAATCATAAAGAAAGCAAAAAAAATGGCTCAGTGGAGTCTTATTTGCCGTTATACTGCATGAAACTATCATTATTACGCACTTGAGCACGGCTAATGTGTCGTCTCTTCCCAACCTCGTCGTCCCCGTCACACAGATAGTTTTGCGTCAGTGTACACTGAAGTAAAACTGTCGTGAAGGAAGAATGACCGATAGTGGTGACGCAAACGCAAAAAGCCGCCCATCGCGGAGATATATCCACGATGGGCGGCTATGTGATGCATCAGGACGGGCTCAGGATGGGAGCACGCATCCTGTCGTAGGGATTAGCGATTCTTGGGAGCGGGGAGGTACCAGTTCTCAGGATTGCAGAGGTAGTCGTAGAGGCGACCGGTGGTGGTGGGCTGCTCGTAGGGAGCAAGACCGAGGTCGCGGCGGCTGATGAGCCAAGCCATCCATGCGCTACCATCCTGACCGGCATTGTTGCGGTGGCGGGCAATACGCATGAGGTCGTAGTAGCGGCTGCCTTCGAATGCGAGTTCGAGGGCCATTTCGTCGGCGATGAGGGTCTCAACGGCGGCAATCTCATCTTCAGAAGGACCGTAAGCAGTGAAGCCGTTGGTATTCTCGGTGTACTCGTAGTAGTCCTTCAGACCGTTGAGGTCGCGGTTGATGTTCTTGGTCGTGCCGGGAACTGCGTCGACATTGGCGACAACAGCGTGGTCGGAAGAAAGAACCTGACCGCTACGCTCGCGCTCCTGCTGGATACGGCGGGTAACCATGTTCTCATAGGTGAACTCGGTGTCCCAGTTGGTGAACTTACCGCAACCTGCCTGATGGATACCAATGTTGGTCTTGTTCTCGAACTTCTCGAAGTTGAGCCACTCGTAGGCCTGAGCACGATAGAGCTCGTTGAGGTCGATGCAGTTGGCACCACCGTTGAGGTAGGCTGCGCTGTCGGCTACCACATCGTAGGTGATGGTGATAGAAGCGAGGTCGCCCTGATCATCGGGATCGAGTTCGAGGTCGGGAGCCGTGGTCCATACGGTATCGGCCTTGACGGTGAGCTGACCGATAGTAGGAATCTTCTTGGGCTCCAGGCCATCGCGAAGGATGGCAAAGGCATAGCGGGGGAAGCCTGCACGGTTGATGGCCTCGGCGTACTTCAGGAAGATCTGACGATGGCGGTAGATGGGAATGGCATAGCGGAAGTCGAAACCGTAGGGAGAAACATAGTCGGAAAAACCGGCCATGCTGGCACCGCAGTACTTGTCGATGAAGCGGATACGGCCGATGTCGGTAGCCACCTTGGGAGCGGAGCGATCGAGACGTGCATCGTAGAGCGAAGCGGGATACTCGACGCCGACCTGGGTAGAGAGGTCGAGGCGACTGTATTCGTTGTATACAACAGCCTGAGCGCGACAAAGGGCTTCGTAAGCTGCTGAGGGCTCGAGCTGACGGCTCTTGTAATTAGCAGTCACACTGATCTGACCGCTGGTGGTGGTGACTTCCTGACCGTCGGAGTTGGTACCGGTAGTCGACTGCGCACCAGAGCTGGGGTCGAAGCCGTAAATCTGAGGAACGGAGGTGAGCACCTTGCCGAAGAAGTTGTTGGCGGCAAAGGGGATGGCGGTGCGAATCTCGACGGGGCTGGCCCAGTCGTTCGTTTCGAAGAACGAGCCCCAGTTCGCCCTTATATCGTAACGGGCTTCTTCATCGCCACGCTGGAACTTGTTGACAGTAGCAAAGTCGACAACGGCCTTCTGGCAGTCATTGTCGAGATAGCGATGGTAGTGGTAGGCTGCCTGTTCGTAGTCGCTCTGGTTGGCGCCGCGGAGCAGGTAGAGATCGCCCATCACGAGGTCGGCATTGAAGATGAGGAACTCGTGAGAGAAGTTGCCGGCACCATTGTTGAACGTGCCATACTTAGTATAGCCGTAAGCCTGGGCATAGCCGTAGGCCTGGTTGAGGCTCTGGCCTTCTACGCCGTTGAGGAGGTCGATGAGGTTGTCGGCGGTAGCCCAGCCTTCGGGGGGATTCTGCTCCCAACCGGTGGCAGCATTGTCAACGGGGGTGGTGATGAAAGGCACCTTACCGTAGTTCTGCACGAGCTGCATGTAGGTCCAGGCACGCATCAGCTCAACCTGAGCGAGCTCGCGACGCATGAAGTAGGAGTTGTTCTTCATGGCCATGGAGTCGACCTTGGCAAGGTAGAAGTTGCACTGGTTGATGACCTTGTAGTAGGCAGAACGGTTGAGGATGGCGCTTTCACCGTCCTCGAGGTTGCTGAAATTGACGATAGAGCTGACCGAATCTGCCACATACTCAGTAGGGGTGACGAGGTCGGAGCGGAGGTCACCGAGGAGGACGTTCTGCTCAATCATACCCTGCATGTTGCGTACGATACCGAGATAGAAGTTGATGGAGTCAGTTCCAGAGAACTCGGTAGCATATCGGTCCATATCGGGGGTGAGCATGTCCTCGCAGGAAGTGGTGAGGGCACCGAGGCCGAGGAAGGCCAAACTCAGAGATAATATTGACTTTTTCATGATAGCAGGGAGATTAGAGGTTGATGGTTACACCGAGGTTGAAGCAGCGACCGCTAGGCAGGAAGCCTGTGTCGATGCCCTGGTAGAGGACGGAGTTGCTGCAGCTGACCTCAGGATCCTGACCGAGATACTTGGTGAGGGTAACGACGTTGTTGGCTTCACCCCATACGGAGAGACCAAGGAGCCAAGAGAGGTTGACAGGCACCTTGTAAGTGAGGCGCACGTTCTTGAGCTTGAGGTAAGAGCCGTCTTCAATCCAACGATCAGAGAAGCGCTCGTTGTTGACCCACTCTTCTGAATCGGGAGAGATGGTGCGGGGCACGGAGGTGATGTCGCCTTCGGTCTTCCAACGGTTTACGACAGCGGTGGTCTGGTTCCAGATGTTGTTGGCAGACTCGAGCTGTGAGCGCTGATAGTTGTAGATGTCGCCGCCAACGCTGTACTTGAGGTTGACGTTGAGGGTAAGGTTCTTCCAGCTGAGCGAGGTGTAGATGTTGCCGTAGAAGTCGGGGTTGGGATTACCGATGACAACCTTGTCGGCCTCGTTGATCCAACCGTCACCGTTCTGGTCGACGAACTTCACGTCGCCGGCCTTGAAGTCGCGGCTGGGCTTGCTGGAGAGTCCGGTGGGATACTTCAAACCTGCTGCCTGAGCATCGGCGGTGGTGGCGTAAACGCCGTCGGTCTCGTAGCCGTAGAACACGCCTGCGGAGTGGCCTACAGCGGTGAGGATGTTGTCCTGACCGTAGATGCTGGAGGTGTAGCCGTGGATGGTGCTGAGCTGGTCGCGCTGGCCGTTGGCGTCGAGGGAGTACATCTTGAGGGTGTTGTTCTCGGTCTCGGGGAGCTTGGTGATTTCGTTCACGTAGCGGCCGAGGGTGGCGCCGAGCTGCCACTGCCAGTTCTTGGTGTTGACGAGAACGGCATTGATGTTGGCGTTGAAGCCGGTGTTGGTGAGCTCACCGTCGTTGCTCCACATCTGCGAGAGACCGGTGATGTCGCTCACGGTCTTGCGGACGAGGAGGTCGGTGGTCTTGGCGTTGAAGTACTCGACACCGAGAGAGAGACGGTTGTGGAACAGGTTGGCGTTGAGGGCCACGTTCATGCGGTGGTTGGTCTCCCACTGGATGGCGGGGTTCTGGATGTTGGAGAGCTCGAGTGAGGTGGCACGGTCGAGGAACTTGATGTTCTCGAAGTAGGTACGTGCTGCGTAGTAGTCGATGTTGTCGTTACCACTCATTTCGTAGCCTGCGGTGAGTTGGAGATGGTCAACCCAGCTGCACTTGAACCACTCTTCGTTGCTCAGCACCCAACCTGCCTGAAGGCTGGGGAAGAGGCCCCAAGCTACACCGGCGAGCTGCACACCGCTCTTGGCTTCCTTACCGAAACGGCTGCTTGCGTCGGCGCTCATGATGAACTTGGCAAAGTAGCGGTTCTTGAAGTTGTAGTCGGCGTTGAGGTAGTAGCTGAGGTTGGTCCAGGTGTCGTTGGTACCGCCGTAGGAGAGGTACTGGAGGGAGTAAGCGAGGTTAGGCATCTTATCGTTCGAGTTGTTGTAACCGCGGACGTTGGAGTTGCTGTAACCGAAACGGTTGTAACGGAAACCGCCGAAGATGTCGATATCGTGCTTGCCGAAGTTGCGATGCCAGTCGACGCTGAAGTCGTTGGCAATCATGCTTTCCTTAGCAAACTGAGAAGCGATGACGCTCTGCACATCACCGAGGTTCTCCACAGCCTTGACGGGGGTACCGTTCTGGGGCATGAAGTACTTCTCGTTGGCACGGTTCAGGATGTAGCTGAAGCGGTCGGTGATGGTGATGTAGCGGTTGGGCTTGTACTTGGGAGCTACGTTGAGGAGGAACTGGGTCTGCTCCTGGTAGTTCTTGTTGTCGCCCTGGCCGTTCTTAAGGATCCAGTAGGGGTTGGCAAGACCTTCGTAGCCGAATGCTTGTGCAAAGAGGAAGGGGTTGGTGCTCTCGGTGTAGTTCATACCGGCAAGGGTCTTGTCGGTGTGTTCGAGAGTCAACTGGTTGTTGCCCAAATAGCGTACGAAGTAAGCGTAGGGATCGATGAAGGGGCTCTGGATGAGGCCGAGCACGTTGGGAGAAGAGATGTTCTTCATGGCATAGCTTTCAGCCCAACCGTTGTCGCGGAGGTTGTAAGCGTTGCGCACGTAAGCCATATCGAGTCCTGCGGTGAAGCCACGCCAGAGGTTCACGTCGGTATTGAAGCGGATGTTGAGGCGGTTGAAGTCGTTGTTCTTCGCCGTTGCATCGGCCTGTGCGAAACCGAGAGAGAGGTTGTACATAGCTACGTCGTCACCACCCTGCACGCTAACACGGTAGTTCTGGGTGAAGGCGTTGTTGTAGAGGTCCTTCTGCCAGTCGGTCTCGTTGTGATACTGCTTGTAGTAAAGGTAGTTGGGGTCTTCGTTGAAGAAGGGAATCTTGGTGTTGCTGCCGAGGTCGTTGCTGATGGCGTACTTGGTGGTGCCAAGGAACTCTGCCAGATAGTTGCGGTACTGACCGGCGTTCATCACGGGAATCTGATCGGGGGTGAGTTCGTAACCGCCCCATGCGCGGATGTTGATGCGGGTAGCCATAGAGTGGCCGCGCTTGGTGGTGATGCGGATTACACCATTGCCGCCCTGAGCGCCGTAGAGTGCGGTACCGTTGCGGAGCACTTCGATGTTTTCTACGTCTTCGGGATCAATGAGGTTGAAGATGTTGTTGAAGAAGCCATCGTGGATAGTGCCACGGTCGTACTGCATATCCCAGACGACACCATCGATGACCACGAGGGGCTGGGCGTTGGTGTTGAGGGAGTTGATGCCGTTGACGAACATTGCAGCGCCCTGTGCGGGCATGCCGCCGCGGTTAACGGTGCGGACAGCAGCATTGAGGGAGTTCTCAATTTCGCTTTCTACAGAAATGGCGCTGGAGGTCTCAGGTGCGTAGTTTGCATAGTTGAGAATGTTGGTGCCATCGGTGTAGAGCGCCTTGAGATTGGTGCTGTAGACGTAAGCGTCGGGGGCGGTGTTGCCATGAAGGCCTACCTGCACGGCATTGTAGCCTTCGGTCGACACGTAGAGGGCAGTGACGTGCTCGGGCACCTTGATGGTGTAGTGGCCCTGAGCGTCGGTCATTGCGGTGTAGTACTTGTTGGCAAGGGCCTGAACACGTACACCAGCAAGAGGCTGACGAGAACCTGCATCATAGACAGTACCCGTCACTTCCTTCATCTGATATTGGGGGAGTGCAGCCTGCTTCTTGGGCTTCTTGGCAGTAGCCTCTGCCTCGGACTGGTCAGCGGTAGCGTCGGTCTGTGCGAAAGCCGTGGTGACGCCGAAGAGCATAAAGAGGCTGAGGCCGGTGCGGAGCGCAGCCTGCTGCATCATATTGTATCGATTATTAATAGCCATAATCTTGATTTTGATTTACTGGTAAATGAGGGTATTATTCTGCTGCGCCACCGCGGTAGGGCTTGCAGATGACCTTAACGATGTTGAGGGGTGCATAAGCCACCTTACGACGACCACCGCTGGTGACGGTGAGACGGAGACGGGGGAAGGTCTCGCCAGTCGTAGTGGGCACATCCTTGTAGCACTTGTCGAAATGCATCTTCTCGAAGAGGGTGACGGTGGTCACGTCCTTCATCTCGGGGATGATGACTGCATCCTTCTTGTTGTCGGCATCGTCGGTAGTCATACGCGCTGCATCCTTGTTGTCGGCATATGCGGGGTCGTTTGCATAGTCGTGGGGAGCATAGGCAATGAGCACAGGGGTACCGATGGTCTTGTTCTGGTCGTTGACAACTTCAGCCGTGAAGCAGAGGTTCTCGTAGAAGTTGGCATCCTCGCCATCGAAATAGTTGAAGTTGATGTTGGAGGGAGCCAGAACGAGCTGGATGGTATAGTCAGCGCAAAGCACATCGGGGAGACGGAAGTCTACGCTGGCCTTGGTGTTGGCGCTGGCCACTTCGTAGCGCTGGTACATGTTGTCGTCAACGGTACCACCCACGCCCTTGTACACTACGTTACCGCTCTCATCAGTCACTACGTTGCCCTTCTCGTCGAGGACGGGAGTGCGCTGGTTGTAGTTGGTGCTGTTGAGGTTGATGGTGTAACCTTCGGTACTGGTCATGTTGTAGGTGTTCGTCGTGTAGTAAGAAGAACGACGAGCAGGCTGGAAGGTGAGGTTTTCCACCCAAACGTATGCGGGATCGAAGGTGTAGTGAGGAAGCTTGATCACGTAACCGTTGGAGGCGTCGATGATTTCGGCACCTGCAAAGACGGGATTAGCGTGCATGTTGCGCTCGCCTTCTACAGCAGCGGGGTTGTAGAAGATGGTGCGACGGGTAGAGATGATGGAGTCAGCCGTCTGCATATACTCGATGATGGCGCGGTCCTTCTTGCTGTCGAAACCCATGCGGTAGGGCTCGAAGAACATGTTGGTGATGATAGCGTCATTGGCCTTTGCCGTGGTGATGGAGTCGGCATTGATCTTGAGGGCGCTACCGCGCTCAGCACTGTTGTTGAAGCGATTGTTCTCCTGATCCCAGTTGAAGTCGTAGGTAGTGCCGTAGTGATAAACAGCCTCGAGCTTTGCCTTTGCTTCTGCCCATGCCTCGTTGGAGGGGATGATGGCGATGTAGCAGGAGTCCTCGTCCTCGATATTCACGCCGAGGTTGTCGAGGAGGACGTTGCGATGGCTGTAAACGGAGTCGATGTAGACCATTTCGCCTTCTTCGTTCATCGAACCGGGAACGGAGAGAGCTTCAGAGAAGGTTTCGGTGTCGACAGCGGGATCCTTGATGTAGCCGTTGATGTCGGAGAGATCAGGATCGAAAGCCAGATAGTCGTAGAGATTGTAGGCGAAGGGGTTGATGCCGGAGAGCTTGTAGAGCACGCCGTTGCAACCCACGATGCGCTCGCCGGTCATGGGCACTTCGTTGAAGATGCCGGGCTTTGAGATGGCATTCTTGCCGTTGAGCATGTGCACGGTGCGGGCCTCTTCAAGGTTGTGAGAGAAGCGAGCTACGTGGTTCATGGCGAACTGGTTGCTGGCGAGATACATGAGGTTGCGGCCGAGGCGCTCAGTCATTTCATCCTGACGGAGAAGGTTTGCCTTGTTGATGGTGTCGCTCCATGCCTGATACTGAAAGCTGCCATTGACGGGTGCCACGACAGTGAAGCTCTGGTTCTGGTCGAGGAGTTCGTTGTACTTCAGAATGGCACTGCGGTCATTTTCGCTCTTCATCAGTGTGATGCGCGACATGAGGTCGGCAAATTCTGAAAGATTGGCGTCGGCCTTGACGTTCTGCCAAAGGGTCTGGTCGGCGTTGCCCTGAGCCACGATGTCGTAGTGGTCGTCGGAACAAGCAGCAAATACAGCCAGAGTGGCAGCGAGGAAGGTTCCGCCTTTGAGCCAATTATTTATTGTATTCTTCATGTTGTTTGTTGCTTTTTGAGGTTTGTCTTGATGGTTCTGATTGTTCACGCTGCCCATTGTCTGCGTCGGCTGTCAATGAGCGTCGGGGAGATTCATTGAGCAGCAGGAACAATTCAGAACATCTAAAACAGAACTTAAGATTTTACCACCTGTCTTCGGGATCGAGACCGTTGTAGACGGAACGGGGACACCACTCAAAGTAGTCAGAGAAGAACTGCGATGCGTTGTCTTCGAGACAGGACTTGAAGCGGATGTAGTAGGTCTTGTCGGCCTTAAGGTTCTGAGTGGTGATGATACGACGTACGTTACCGCTGTAGTCGCGGGCAGTGTTGTTGCCGGAACCATCGTTGCGGTTGAAGTACTTGGGACCCTTCATGTAGCCGTGGTTACGCATATTCTTGTCCTTCTCGATGATGGTACCTTCGTCGAGATTGGTGTCGCTGAACCAAGCTACGTTTTCGTCCTGATCGGTGTACTGGTTACGCATATCGTAGGGGAGACCTACAGGGAGAAGGCTCTTCTCGTCCTCGCCGAAGTAGAACTGACACATACCGCGGAGGCTGTTCTGACTCACACCCATACGGAGCTCGTAGGTACCGTCCTTGGGAACGGGGGGAAGCTTGAGGGTGAAGTCGTAAACACCAAGAACCATGAACTCGTCGCCTTCGTAGTCACACCAGCCTGCACCACTCACGGGAGCGGAGGTGAGGTAGAGCAGCTTCGTGTCGTCGGAGCAGCCCGTGATGTTATCGAAGTAGTTGTTGTCGTCGAAGTACATGTAGGTGACGTTGCGGGCACCACTGTTCATCAGCTCGGGGAGGATGGTGGTGATGTCGAAGCGGATACGCTCGTTACCCATAGCGTCGGCGGTGGCAGCGTCCATCATGAAGAGGTCAGTGACGGGATAGTAGAAACCGTTGCGGGCGTTGTTGTCGTTTTCGCCATTGGTGGGCAGAATCTGCACACCCTTGTTCACAACGCTCAGCTGCTCGTAACTACCATCAACGTCGTACTTGCAGGTACGGTTGGCAAAGAGGTCGTGGCTGACGGCTTCCTGGAGGATCTTTACGAGACCGCGGTGGCTACCGACGGTGGTAAAGTAATCCCAGATGTCGACGCTGAACTCCTTCTGCTGAGGATTCATGATGTCGCCATACTTATAGCCGTACTCGCACATGTGCTGCACGAACTTGTTGTGAGCCATCTTACCTTCGATGAAGTGATAAGCCACGAAGCGGTTAACGGGGTTGTCCTCGTTGGTGATATCGCCGCCAGTGGTATCGGTGCCATAAGCGCCTTCAGCGATGGGCTTGATAGCAGCGAGCACAGCGTCCCAGTTGCTGAGGGTACCGCCTGCGTCGACGTTGAAGCCCTGGGGAGCGGGCACACCGTAACGGGCAAAGACGTCATCGGTCTCAACGAGGCCGGTGTAGCCAAGGTAACGGTGCTGAGCCACTGCGAAGGTAGCAAGGTTAGGAAGTTTGATGGTCTGCTCGTGTTCGGCATTTTCGTACTCCACGTCCATGTAGTCGGTGAGCTTTGCATCCCAACCAGTGTAGTGAAGGAGAGCACCCATGATGTTCATGTTGCTTGCAGCCTTGATGAGGTCGGGCACGTTCTCGTTGGAAGGAGCGATGACGGCGCTTACCGAGTGGAGGTAACCGTTGGAGAGGCGCACGTCAGTTCTTTCGACCTTGCATTTGCCATTAATATAATAATAAGGAGTGTCGCTACCCTCTTCGGTACGCTCTTCGCAGGTGATGGTACGGTCGTTGAGGTCGCTCTTGGTGAATGCACCACCCTCCTGAGGGAAGTCGGGGCTTTCGTAAGCACTCTCGGTGCCGTTGTCAATCACGCAGGAGTAGGCGATAAGTTCAGCCTCCTCGTCGCTGAGGTCGCTGATGCTCTTGCCTGAGCCAAGGAGATTGGCTACGTAATCGTTGATTGCTGCGTTGGTGGGAGCGAAGATGGTGTAGTTACCACGTGCTGAGAGCACAGCGCGGAGAGAAGAAGCTCCCTCCTTGTGGCCGAGGCTCACGCGGTCGAAGATGGCGAGTATCTGACTGTACTCCTCGTTTTCAGAGAGGAAGTCGGAGATGGTCTGTTCCTTGGCAATGGCGAATTCGCCCTCGTCGAGGTTTTCAGAACAGCTCTGCGTAGTGAGGAGCATGCCAGAAGTCATACCTACTGCGAGGCAGAAGGTCATGATAGACTTGATTGTGGTGATGTTTCTTTTCATAGCTGTCTGATGTGATTTAGTCGGTCATGTACTTAACCCAAATGGGGTTCTGATAGAGCATACCGTTTCCGTCGCCATAGCCCACACCGTTCACCTTCATTTCTTCAGTGTAGATGGGGTTGTAGAGCGACCAGAGGCTGCGGCAGCGGTTCTTCACGTTGTTGGGAGCTGACATCCAATCGGCGAGCACGTCTTCAGTAGCACCACGCCATTCGCACTCACGCACGATGTCGAACCAACGCTTACCCTCACCGAGGAACTCACGCTGACGTTCGTTCATGGTGTAGTTGAGGAGTTCGGTGGCAGTGCGAGCGTCCTGATCAGCCCAACTCTTGTTGTCGGCGATGTTGGGGTTCAAGCGCTCAACGTAGTTCGCAGCACCGGTGTTGAGGGAGTCAGCAGCAGGATTGTTGCGGCGGAAGATGGCGTTGACCATGTGGAAACCAAGCGACTTGCTTGCGTCGCCAGCAATATAGCTGTCGAGCATACGTGCTATGGCTTCCGACTTCATGAGCATCACATCGGTCAAGCGGTAAACGGGCCAGTTGGCGCTCATGTTGCTGTTGTTGCGGAAGGAGGGAGCATTACTATATCCTGCGGTCATATCTTCCGGCTTCATGACAGAGACATGGCTGGCCACGTTCTTGATGATGGGATAAGCCGACTGACCGGGCTTCTCAAACAGGAGATAGCTGAGGAAGCGGTAGTCGAGTTTGCCATAACCCTTGTCGTTGTAGACCTTGGTCATACCACTGCAGAGATTCTGATTGGCCACCATCACACCAGCACCGTAGCTACCGCTACCGTTGCCATAGAAGAAGGTATTGAGGCTACCGTTCTTGTTGTTAACGCCATCGTACTGGAGTTCGAAGACGCTCTCGTCGCCATTCTTGCTGCCGAACACAGCGTCGTAAGCGAGGTCATTAAGAAGGTCCTTATCGTTCTGGGTGAGGGGGAAGGGATACTGACGAAGGGGGCTGTCGGCGGGCGTGTTCATGCGGTCCATACGCTTGTTTCGCTCGTCGGTTTGGTACTTGATGATGGCGTCGCAGTGCTCGATGCACTTTTCGAGGCACTTGGTGATTTCTGCCTTTTCATTGCCGCTGTAAGCGTAGAGATGGCCGGAAGCATCACTCTTGGTTGCAATGCCCTTGAGCAGGCAGGCACGCCAGAGGTACATATCAGCAAGGAGCGCTGACATGCTGTAGGTAGTCCAGCGACCCTTGTTGTCGGTCGCGTTACCATAGTTCTTGGCAGCCACCTGTCGCATTTCCTCTACGTCCTTGATGAGGTCTTCGAGGATCTCGTAGCCGGGGGTGGCTGCGATGCGGCTGGCCTTTGCCTCGGTATCGGTGCTGACGGAAGACTTTACGTAAGGCACGTCACGGTAAGCACGTACGAGGTAGAAGTAGTAGAGGGCACGAAGGGCAGTCATCTCAGCCTTGATGGGCATCCAGTCGCCGGTCTGGAAAGAGGGGTCGACATCGTTGTCCACCATGTACTGACCATTGTCGAGCACCTCGTTGCAATAGTTGATGCCCTTGTAAAGACCGGCCCAGTCATACATATTCTCGTTGGGCTGGAGCACAGCCTCCTGCAGACGGAGATACTTCGTCTGGTCCATCTTGTTGAGCGTCACGTTGTCAGAACGGAACTCACCCCAGATGAGCACTTTGTCAACCTGTGTGGTCAACTGGCTATATGCTGCAGCGCGGACGTTGTTGACGTCATTACTGGTATTCCAGTAGTCCTCCTTGGTGATGGAGCCGGTGGGATAGATGGTCAGGTAGTCCTCGCAAGAGGTCAGTCCGGCCATGGCCACGATGCTGGCACCAAGAAGCATTGTCTTTATATTGATCTTTTTCATAAATGTGTCGCTGTTTTAGAATCCGAAGTTCAAGCTGAAAGTGAAACTCTTCGAGCGGGGAGTCTGCGAGTTGTCAACACAGGGGCTGTAGCCGCTCTGGTTACGCTCGGGATCCACACCGCTGTACTTGGTGAAGGTGAAGAGGTAGTTACCTGAAGCACTGATAGCGAGTGAGGAGAGACCCACCTTCTTGAGCTTCTTGGGATCAACAGAATAGCGGAGCTGGAAGTACTGGAAACGGAGGAAGTCACCGGGCTCAACGTAGCGGTCGTTGATGAGAGCGTTGTAGCTTTCACCAGCTGCCTTATTCTTGGCACGGGGGATATCGGTCACGTCGCCGTTCTTGCGCCAACGCCAAGCCACAGAGGCCATCTGGTTGCGGTTGGTGCGCATGTCTTCAGCCTGCATCTTGGCCATGTTGATGATCTTGTTGCCGACACGGAAGTTGAAGCTGGTCTTCAAGGTCCAACGACCATAGGTGAAGTCAATACCGAAACCACCATTGAAGAGGGGGTTGGAAGTACCGAGGTAAACGATATCGAGTTCGTTGATCTGACCATCGTGGTTGATATCTTCGTAGCAGACGTCACCACCACCGAAGGCGTAGTTCGTACCACCGTAGTTGAAGAACATCTGGAGAGGATTACCAGCCTTGTCGTAGATGACGTTGCCCTCAGCATCGCGAGCTACAGGAGCCGCATTTGCTACGGTAAGAGCGGGATCATGGTCACGACCGAGAGCGGCAGCTGCAGTGTTCTGCGAGCCGTCGGCATTGTAGTACTGGTTCTTCTCGTCGTTGGTGAAGTAACCGTTGTGGTCGTAGTCGTAAGCGTAGATACCCTTGTGGCGGAAACCATAGATGGCACCGAGGCTGTGGCCGATTTGAACTCGGTTGAGGGGATTCTCGTTGTCGTAGTTGAAGCGCTCGTTCATGGCTTCAAGCACGTTGGCATCCATTGCGGTGAGGGTATTGATGTTCTGCGCGATGTTGGCGCGGAGGTTCACATGGAACTTGCCAAACTTGAGGATAGGCTTCGTGCTGGCATTAAGTTCCCAACCTTCGTTCTCCATTGAACCTACGTTGCTAACAGCGAGAGCGGCGAAACCGGTGCTTGAGGGTACGCGTACACCCTTCATGAGGAGGTCGCTCGTGAACTTGTGGTAGTAGTTGAAGTCGAAGCGGATGAGGTCGTCGAAGATGGCGAGGTCGGCACCGAGGTTCCAACCTACGGTCTTCTCAGGCTTGATCTCGGTGAGGCGGAGGTTCTCGGGAGCGATACCCTGCAGGCCTGCGTAGTATCCGTACGCGCTATATTTATTATAGATGACGCCGTCGGCAATAGCGTTGGCGTTACCGTTGATAGCCCAACCCGGACGAACAGAGAGCATGTTAACCACTGAACGGAGGGGCTTGAAGAACTTCTCGTCGGAGATGTTCCAACGACCAGAGACAGCGGGATAGAGGCGCCACTTGTTACCGGCACCGAACTTCGTCATACCGTCGGCACGGAGAGTACCGTCGAGAGAGTACTTAGAGCCGTAAGAGAAGTGGAACGTACCGAGGGCTGCTGCGGAGTGACCGCTCCAGGTGCTGGTACCAGCGCCAGTGAGGTAACCAGGCACGGTGGGATCAGTGATGCCACCGTTGATACCGGTACTTGAGAGGTCCTGAGTGGTACCGTTGCTGCTGTTCACCTCGAAGCGACCCATAATCTGGAGAGCAAGGTTCTCATTCTCGAAGTGGGGAATGTAAACAACCGAGTGACGGGTGTTGAAAGAGAAGGTCTTGTTCTGGTAGTCGCTGGTGAGGTCCACGCCTTGATTCCATGAGTTGGAGGTAAGGCTGTGGGGGAAGAAGTTGTTGTCGCTCTCGGTGAAGGCGTTCATCTGTACTTCGCCGGTGTAGTTGAGCTGATGTTCGTCGTCGTCCTTACCGAGAAGCTTGTACTCGAGTGCGAGCTGCGGGCTAATGGTGTAGGTCTGCGTCTGAGCAAAAGCTTCGTTTGCAATTGCCACAGGGTTACCATTGCCTACCATATCGCCGAGATAGTAAGACGTCTGGTTAGAGTTGTTGGCCACGAGACCAGCAGCACCTGCGGTAGGAGGCATGACGTAGTATTCGCCCGTGTCGTAGTACTGGCCAGTAGCCTGGTCGTACTCCCAACGGGTGACGCTCATGTTAGGCATGGCCTGGTAAGCCTTGCCGAGGAGGGTGTTAACGTACTGACCGTCGTAGTTCTTGTTGTTCTTGGTGTAGACGAGGGAGAAGTTCGAGCTGAACTTGATGCGGTCGCTCACCCAGTAGTCAAGAGCAAGACGGGTAGAGAAACGGTCGAGGCTCTGCTTGATGATAGAGCCGATTTCGTGGTCGTAGCTACCACTGACACGGAAGGTAGCCTTTTCACCACCACCGGTGAGGTTGACGCTGTAGTTATGGCTCTGACCAAACTGCTGTACAGCCTTAATCCAGTCGGTGTTCTTGTTGTAGTTTGCGTAGTAAGCAGGGTGATCCTGGAGGTACATGAGCTCCACGATGCCTGATGCCACGTCGCTCTGCTTGGGGTTGAAGTAGGCTTCCTTCAACATCATTGAGTAGCCGTCACCGTCGAGCATCTTCATGCCTTCGGGCTGCCAGTTACCGTTGAAGCGATAGCTGAAGTTGACCTTGGTCTTACCGCGCTTACCGCGGCGGGTGGTGATTTCGATGACACCATTAGAACCACGTGCACCCCAGATAGCAGCTGCGGCAGCATCCTTGAGCACCTTGATGCTCTGGATGTCTTCGGGAGCCACCTGAAGGAGGTTAGCGAACTTCTCCTCGTTTTCGAGGTCGTTCATATCGAGTTCTTCCTTGTCGTAGCTTTCGAGGATGTAGCCATCGACAACGATCAGAGGTTCGCAGTCACCATTGATGGAGCTTACACCACGCAGACGCATGGAGGTACCGGCACCGAGGTTACCAGAGTTGGCCACGATGTCGAGACCTGCGATCTGGCCCTGGAGAGCGTCGCCAGCGGTTTCGAAGGCGAGACCTTCGAGGGCGTCCATGTTGAGGGTCTGGGTAGCGGTCGAGATTTCGCGCTCGTTGATGGTAAGACCGTTGCTCTTCACCTTACGGGTAGCCACGACGGTAGCTTCGTTGAAGGCGTTGCGGTCCTGCAGTTCAACTCCGAAAGTGGTTCGGTCGCCGATGGGGCTGATTTTCTCCGTCGTATAACCGATGTACGAAATCTCAAGAGTATTTGCTGTATTTCTGATTTGCAGCGAGAAGTTACCGTTGTTATCGGTCTGGGTAGCCGAAACGATACGATTCGACTTGTCCTTCTCCACGACGTTTGCCATAGCAACGGGTCCGTCGACCTTGTTGAACACATGACCCGAGATACGCTGCTGCTGTTGTGCGAACGCCGCTGTGGCGCACATCACAATTGCGGGGGTTAGAAGATATCTGTAATTCATGGCATTAGGTTATTTCTGGGTTCCGTACTTGGCAAGGAATGCCTTTGCTTTCTTGGGGGTTGCCCAGTCGTCGCTCCACTTGCCTACCTTCTTGTAGTGGAGAGCCTGGTTGCCAGCGAGCTGGTGAACTGCTACGTAAGAGCTGCTCTCGATGAGGCGGGGCGTGGTTGCATTGTTGAAGTGGGTTTCGCGAGCGAATACGTTGCACTTGCCAGCGTCGACAGTCAGCGTGCGGCCGGTGGCGTCGGTGAGCGTCATCTTGCCGGGAGTCTGAGCGATGCGGAGGTTCACGTAGTTATCGTTGGCGATGGCAGCCGTCATCACTTCGCTGTTGGCGGTCACGTTGTCCACGAAGACACTTTCATCCTGGAAGTGATACTTGAGGAAGTTGACGAGGGTGTTGACCATGGCCTGAGCCTGAGCCTTCACGCCATCGTTGTGCTCCACAGCAAGTCTGTATGTCTCCCAATCGGGACCGGTTTCCTCTTCGGGCTTAGCGGGCATCTGGTCGGGAGCGATGAGGTTAGCGTCGAGGAAGTCCTGGATGCTTTCCCAAGTGGGCAGGCCATTTGCGATTTCAGCCTCGATGGCGGCGTTGGTAGGAACGTAAACGGTGTACTTGTAGTTGTTGAAGAAACGTACGAGCTTGTCGCCGCTGGGCACGTTGAACGCAGTACCCATGGCATTACCCTGGAGGAATACCATGTAGAGCTGTGCCACGAGGTTCCAGTCGCTTTCGCCCTTGTTGGCAGCGATGAGGGCATCGCGGAAACCAGCCTGCTGGAGGAGTTCCTTCGTAGCGCCTTCGCAGAGGCTCTTGAAGAGGGTACCTTCCACCTGGTCGATGGCCTTGTAGGTCGTCACGGTGGTGGGCTGCATAGGACGGTCGAGGAGGTAGGTCATACCGTTACCGTAACCGTTGGTCTCAGCGCTCTGGTCGTACACTTCGGTGACGGTACAGGGCGTTGCTGCTACGTAGGTGTAGCCTGCCTTGGTGAGCTGTTCCTGAAGACCACCGCTGACCTGCATGCCTACACCTTTAATATTATTCTTAACGATGACGGGGGCACCTTCGCGAGAGAGATAGATGCGCTGGCTGCCACGCACGCCTTCATTGTCGTTGTTGGCGTGTACGACGATGTGCTGGTTTACCATCTCGACGAGGAGGTTCTTCTTCACTTCACCATAGGTAGAGGTGAGCACGTCATTGTAGAGCGAACGGTAGTCGTTACCCTTACGCTTGTCGTTCACGATGTCCTGGCCGTTGGCCACGTTGAAGGGATAAGCCACAGCGTCCACAGGCACGCGCTTACCTGCGGGTGCCTTACCAGAGTTGTAGGTCCAGCGCCAATAGAGCTGACCTGTCTTGTTGACGAAAGTTGCGGGGTCGATGTAGCCGTAGGTTCCGAGGCCTTCATCGGTAGGAACAAAGAAGGAGAAGCGGCTCTGCATAGCCTTCAGATAGGTACTGAAGTACTTCTGCAGAGGAGCGTTGCTCCAAGTGGAACCCTGAATGTAGTTGTCATCGGCACGTACTACGGAACGCATCACCTGAGTGTTGGCGCAGTAGAGTGCGGGAGCGATGACGGAAGCGTAGTCGGCAGGTGAGAGCACGCGGTTCATGACGTAAACCACACCGTTGTTGGCGAGGATGGTCTTGTCGAACGCAGCCTTGTAAGCCTCGACGCTGGTATATCCGTCGCTGGTGGGGAACATCTGGTCGCGGGCGTCGTTCATGATTGTGAGGTACTTCGAAGGTACGGTTTCATTGAACGAGGGCTTCATGAGGTTGTTCACGAGGGCCTGGATGATGTCGAGAGGAATCTGGTCCATGTTGTACTCCAGATTCTCGCGGGTATTGGGCTTCGTAGCGTAACGATCCATGAGCACACGACCTGCACCACTGAGGAAGTAGTCGGCGAGCACCTTGTCGTTGGGCACGAACATGGCACCCATATTCTTCTCCTTGGCTTCGCTATCGGCGCTCTTGAACTCGGTCCAAGCGGGGTCGAAAGTGAGGAAGGGGAAGCTGGTGTTCACGTTGATGACGTTCTTGCCGGGGATGTTTGCAATCTGTCCGTAGGGACCACGCTGAGCGATGTAGCGGCGCTCGAAGACGGAGTCGGCGGGAGTTGCAGCAAGAGCGTTGTAGTTCTCGGTGAGCTGTGCGTTGTAGTAGGGTGCGCTGAAGCGGTCGAGGATGCGGCTGAAGAGGTTGGTCTCGCCGTTGTTGCGGATTTCCTCTGCCATGTTGCTGGGAGCCACGAGCACCTTGTCGAGCACGTGGAAGTAGCCGTTCATACAAACGACATCCTGATCCACGATCTGTGCGTCGTATACATAAGAGCGGTTTTCGCTGTCGGCGTTTGCCCAGTAGCCAGCATCACCCTGCTTGAGGTTGAAGAGGAAACTGATGTCATCGTGCGTGATGCTCTTCTCGCGCATCTGACCTTCGAGGAAGTGAGTGACGAGGGGCGCTGCTGCATCCTCGGGGATGAAGAGGCCGGCCTTATCGCTTGCGATGCGGGGTGACCAGAAGTCGCCGAAGGGAAGTGTCTCTGACTGGATCTGGGGCAGGCTGCCACGACCCCACCATGCTACAGAGTCGACAGCACTGGCTGCACCCGTCTGGCGCAGACACAGGTTCTTATCGCCATCGGCACAGTTGGCCATCATCTCGAGCACGTAGGCATTGTTGAGCATTGCGTTGTTGAGCAAGCGCTTCTTCTGTGCCAGGCTGAGCTGTTCGTAACTACGGACGTAATCGCCGGTACTGGTCTTGAAAACTGTCTGGTTTGCGAAGAACGTCTTGTAAGCGTCGTCGTTGGCAACGAAGAGCGTCTTACTACCCGTCTTGGCAAGCACATCCTTGTAGTCAAGGTCTTCGATGAGACGGACAGTGTTTTGGAAGTTACCACGTGCTACCAGTTCGTCATAAATACTACCACCCAAGAAGCTCGGCGTTGTGTCGTCGAGAACATAATCATCTGAGCAGGAGTAGAACATGCCGAATGCCGAAAGCGCCAGGAACATACCAAAGGCTGTCTGACCCATAAGGGAAAAACGGTTTTTCATACGTGATGATTTAGTTATTATAATTTGTTTGTTTTCAAAGCATTGGATAGAAAATTGTGTGCTTCCTTACGTGCGTGATAATCTTCAAAACACATGCGTTTCGCACACACGTACGTACAACATGTACACAATTTGGGGGCAAAGGTAACACTTTTTTGTGAAATAACCATATTTTTTTGCAATTTTTTCAATATCTACTGCAGATTTTTTAAAAATCGAAAAATCAACGGCCTTTATCTCGAGCGAATTTGAGGTGCATTTTGACTAATTTTTGCGACAATTTGCGCCTTTGCATACGGATTTAGAGTTTCTCAAGTCAGCAGCAATTGGCCTTGCAGCAACGTGTCAATCATTTTCGCGTTTTTGCGTGCTGAGAATGCGTCAAAAGTCAGCAATCGTATCCCAGTTCATCCTGAGGGCATTCTCGAGGCGTTAAAATTTGGAGCATTTCCAACACATATTGTTCTATACTGCGGTATTGCATTGCGATCGTTTTGAAATTTCTGGCGACTCGCGCGAAATTTCATCAAAAATGATGAATTCCGGATGTTGGAGTTATTCCAAAATATCTTTGAAGTAGTTCAATATATCTTTGAAGTAGAAAAAATTAC
>JAUNIC010000155.1 GCA_030523615.1 Bacteroidales bacterium | reverse complement strand
CTCCAACCTCTTACCTCTTACCTTAAAAAGTGCTTACTTCCCTACATATCAGCAACTACGCCCTCATCGAGCACCTCGAACTGACGCTCGACGAAGGCTTTAGCGTGATTACCGGTGAGACAGGTGCCGGCAAGAGCATCATCCTCGGTGCGCTGGGGCTGCTGCAAGGCAATCGCGCCGACGTCAAAGCCATCAAGGCGGGAGCCAAGAAGTGCGTCGTCGAAGGCGAATTTGTGGCCGACGGTCTTGGCGTGCAGCAGATTCTGCGCGATGCCGATATCGACTGCGAAGACAGCACCGTCATCATCCGCCGCGAGATTGCCGCCACGGGCAAGAGCCGCACCTTCATCAACGACACGCCCGCCACGCTTGCCACGCTCCGCGAGGTCAGCATGCGCCTCATCGACATCCACTCGCAGCACCAGAACCTCCTCCTCGGCCACGAGACGTTCATCATCGACACCATCGACTGCGTAGCCGGTCAGCCCAAAGTGCTCGAGGCTTACGAGAAAGCCTACGCCGATTGGCAGAAGAGCGAACAGCGACTGAAGGCGCTGCGCGAAGAAGCCGCCCGCTCGCAGGGCGATCAGGAATTCATGCGTTTCCAGCTGCAGCAGCTCGAAGAGGCCGATCTCAAAAGCGGCGAACTCGAAGAACTCGAGGAAGAGCAGCAGACACTGGCCCACGCCGAAGACATCAAGGCGGCACTTTACAGAGCTACAGGTGCCCTCAGCAACGACGAAACCGATGTCAGCGCATCGCTCCGCCAGGCCATCGAAGCTCTCAACGACGCTTCAGAATATCTGGCCAACGCCGCCGATCTGGCCGAACGCCTCGAAAGCGCACTCATCGAGATCGACGACGTGAGCAACGAGGTGGAGAACGAAGCCGAACGCATTGAGTTCGATCCCCGCCGTCTCGAATTTGTCGACGACCGCATCGGCACCATCATGACGCTGCTGCGCAAGCACCACGTCGAGACGGTCGACGAACTCATCGAAAAGACAGAATCGCTGCGCACCAGTCTTGACGCTGTCGACAATGCCGAGGAACGCATCGCCGAACAAGAAACCATCGTCAAGGCTGCCCGCAAAGCGCTCATCGCCGCAGCAAGCCGCCTCACCGAGGTGCGCCAAAAGGCTGCTCACGAGATCGAAGCCGGCCTCACCGAGAGTATGCACGGCCTCGGCATGCCGCACGTGAGCATCTGCCTCGAATTCACGCGCCGCGCCCATCCCGACCGCTCGGGGCTCGACGCTGTGCGTTTCCTCTTCTCCGCCAATAAGTCCGTGGCGCCGCAGGACGTAGCACAAACGGCATCGGGCGGCGAGATTGCCCGCCTCATGCTGGCGCTCAAGGCCCTCATTGCCCAGAAGAAGAACATGCCCACAATCATCTTCGACGAGATCGACACCGGCGTCAGCGGCACCATGGCCGAACGCATGGGCCAGGTTATGGGCGCCATCTGCAGCCACGCTCAGGTGCTGTGCATCACCCATCTGCCCCAGATTGCCGCCCTCGGCGACCATCACTATCGCGTATATAAAGAGGAGAACGAGGAGGGCACCCTCTCCCACATCATTCCCCTCAGCACCGAAGAGCGCATTCAGGAAATTGCCAATATGCTCTCGGGCGCAAAGATTACTCCCGAGGCGCTTGCCAACGCCAAACAATTACTCCGATTATGAAAAGAACCATCATACTTCTCCTTACCGCAGTGCTCACCCTCGCTGCTTACGCCCAAAAGCCCACGGACCTCAACAAGGCCGTGGTCAACGTCATCACTTACGACGCCAGCGGCAACGTGCTCCATAACGCCTATGCCTTTCTCCTCGGCACCGAGGGCGAAGTGGTGGCTCCCTATCAGGCATTCAAGGGTGCGGCTAGCGCCGACATCATCAACTGGCAAGGTCAGACGGCTCACGCTCTCCGCATCATCGGCGCCTCCAGCGAGTACGACCTCGTACGCCTCACGACCGACATACCCACAAAGAAGCTCATCGGCCTCGAGCCCGCTGCTACCCACGCCAGCAAAGGCCAGCAACTCCAGCTCGCCTACTACAGCACCGTCAAGAAATCGCTTCCCGAAAACGCAGAAGTGACCGCTGCCGACAGCTACAACGAGCATTACTACTACGAGATCAACACTCCCAACGAGGACCGCTTCATCGGTTGTCCGCTCCTCGACAGCGAAGGCCACGTCGTAGCCCTCGTGCAGAAGAACGTACAGAAAGACGCCACCACAGCTTGCGCCATCGACGTGAACTTTGCCACGGCACTGAGCGTCAACACCATGAGCGTCTTCAACGCCGACCTCAACTCCATCCTCATCCCCAAGCAGATTCCTACTACGAGCGAGGACGACGCCTTCTCCTATGTCTATATGGTGCTGCACTCCGTGAAGGATCCCACCATGGTCATTCCCGCTACGGACGACTTCATCGCAGCCTATCCCAACAACATAAAGATCTATGCTGAACGCGCCACGTTCAACGCCAACCGCGGCGAGTATGCCCTGGCCGACGCCGACCTCCAGCGCGGCATCGAACTGGGCGGCGAAGGTCTGTCCGATCTCTACCATACGCAGAGCATTCTGATGTACAACAAGATGCGCAACGAAGCCGCAGAGGTATGGCCCGCATGGACCCTCGAAACCGCTTTGCAGGCTGCCGAGCAGGCCTACGCCACACAGCCCCAGCCCATCTACCTTCTGCAGCAGGGTCAGGTGCTCTTCACGCAGCAGCTGTATGAGAAGGCTTACGAGAAGTTCAACGCTGTCAACAACACAGATATAGCCAGCAGCCAGACCTTCTACTTCGCGGCCAACGCACTGGAGCGTGCAGGTGGCGAAGATGCTACCGTCGTGGCTCTCCTTGACAGCGCCGTAAACCGTATAGCGAAGCCTTACAACGAAGAGGCTGCGCCCTACCTCTTAGCACGTGCCCAGCACCTCGATAACGGTGGTCAGCACCGCCGCGCCGTGCAGGACTACAACGAATACGAGAAGATTGTCGGCACGCTGAATCTCAACGCGTACTTCTACTATCTGCGCATGCAGGCAGAGATTGGCAGCCGCATGTACCAGCAGGCCCTCGACGACGCAACAACGGCCATCAGCCGCAGCACCGACAACGCAGAAAAGGCCGACTATCTTTTTGAGCGCGCCTGCCTCGAATTACAGGTGGGTCTGCTCGACGAGAGCATTGCCTCGTGCGAGGCTGTGATTGCCCTCGACGCCAACTACGCCGAAGCCTACAAGGTGTGCGGCGTGGCTTACGGCGAAAAGAAGCAGAAGGCCAAGGCTGCCGAATATCTCAAGAAGGCTGCCAGCCTCGGTGCCGAGCGTACCGACGAACTGCTCCAGAAGTACAAATAACGGACAACGAGAGCCGCGTTTCACAACCTTCGCAAGGCTGCGAAATGCAGTTCAAAATTCCCCTCAAACATGAGGCAGACGCATCGCTCCAGGTGCATCTGCCTCTTATTTTTTATACACAATTCTTACACGAAGGTTTTCATCACACGAGTTTGCAAAATGAGCAGTAAAAAGCACGCTTTTGGCAATTTTTGTGCTTTTTTAACGCAAAATTCCCACAAAAAAGCAACTAATAATGGCAAAATCGCTCATTTTTTTAATTTTTCTCCAAAAAAATTTGAAAGAATTGCGATTTTTTTCTAATTTTGAGCCGTCAAATCATCATCACATACACCTTTTACGAAAAACATAATCATAATCAAACCAATAATCTAAAGTCTATGTCCTATTTAGAATTCGACAAAACGCAAATGTCAAACCTGCAGGAATCTTTCCGCAAGGAGTTCCTCTTCACGGCTAAGACAGGTGCGTATTGCTCCTCCACGCTCGTAGGCTGCAACATCCGCAAGTATCACGGTCTGCTCGTCGTGCCCTTCGAAGGCCTCGGCGACGAAAACCTCGTGCTGCTTTCTTCTTTGGATGAAACAGTCATCCAGACAACTTAAGCCCCAAGGGCCACAAGTACATCGAGAGCTTCAAGTGGGAGCAGGCTCCTACCTGGGTGTTCCGCATCGGCGGCGTTCGTCTGCAGAAGGAAATCATGTTCCGCAGCGAGAGCGACCGTCTCTTCATCCGCTACACCCTGCTCGACGCCCACAGCGAAACGACTCTCCGTCTGCGTCCCTACCTCGCCTTCCGTAATGTCCGCCAGTGGACCCACGAGAATGGCGTAGCCAACACCAGCTATCAGCCCTGCAAGCAGGGTATCAGCATGTGCCTCTACGAAGGTTTCCCCGAACTCTTCATGCAGCTCGACAGCAAGAAGGCACAGTGGGTACACCAGCCCGACTGGTACCGCGGTCTCGTCTACGACAAGGAAGTAGAGCGCGGCTATGGCGACACTGAGGACCTCCTCGTCCCCGGTTACTTCGAAATGCCCATCAAGAAGGGCGAAAGCATTATCTTCACCGCATCTCTCGGCGAGCGCGACCCCAAGGATTTCAAGAAGATCCTCACTGATGAAATTGCTAAGCACGATCGTCGCGACAGCTTCTGGAACTGCCTCGTAAACGCAGCACACCAGTTCAGCGTAACTCCCGAGTATCAGGAGGAGACCTACCTCATCGCCGGTTGGCCTTGGTTCAAGCCCCGCGGCCGCGACACCTTCGTCAGCCTCCCCGGCCTCACCCTCGCCATCGGCGAACCCGAACAGTTCGACAAGTATATGGCCACCGCTGAAAAGGCTATCAACGACTTCATCGAGCATAAGCCCGTCAGCGTCAAGATTGCCGAAATGGAGCAGCCCGACGTGCTCCTTTGGGCAGTGTGGTGTCTGCAGCAGTACAGCAAGTACGTAGGCCTCGCCGAGTGCTACAAGAAGTACGGCAAGCTCGTAGAGCGCATCATGCAGTTCATCTGGGACGGCCATCATCCCAACCTCTTCGTTCATGACAACGGCCTCATCTACTCCAACGGCCGCGACCAGGCTGTGACCTGGATGAACAGCACTGCCTACGGACGCCCCATCGTGCCCCGTAGCGGCTACATCGTGGAATTCAACGCCCTCTACTACAACGCCAAGAAGTTCTTCCAGCAGCTCCTCATCGTGAGCGGCACGAAGGAGAACCTCGCTATCGCCGAGATGATCGAAGGCGAATGCAAGCAGTTCGAGCAGAGCTTCCGCGAAGTCTTCCTCAACGAGTACGGCTACCTCTGCGACTACGTCGACGGCTACAACCGCAACTACGACGTGCGTCCCAACCAGCTCCTCGCCATCGCCCTCGACTACACTCCCCTCAACCGCAAGGAGTGCAAGACCATCCTCGACTACTGCACCAAGGAGCTCAAGACTCCCAAGGGCATCCGCAGCCTCTCGCCCAAGAGCGGTGGCTATCGTCCCTACTACACCGGTCGTCAGGAAGATCGCGACTATGCATACCATCAGGGTACGGCATGGCCTTGGCTCATGGGCTTCTATCTCGAGGCATACCATAAAGTATATAAGATGAGTGGCGTGAACTACATCGAGCGCCAGCTTATCGGCTTCGAGGAGGAACTCTACTACCACTGCATCGGTACCATCCCCGAACTCTTCGACGGCAACCCCCGCTTCTCCGGACGCGGCGCCATCTCCTTCGCAATGAACGTCAGCGGTCTGCTCCGCGCACTCAAGCTCGTTCAGGATCTCGAAGCAGAAGAAGAGGAAGAATAAATCTGTTCATCTAATCACGAAAACGAAAAACATAATATACTATGAAAGTATTAATGTTCGGTTGGGAGTTCCCCCCCAAGATTTACGGTGGTCTTGCAGTAGCATCGTACGGTATCACCCAGGGTCTGTCGAAGATCCCCGGCGTTGAGACCACGTTCTGCCTGCCCAAGCCCTGTGGCGAGGAGGAGAAGTTCCTCAACATCCTCTCCATGAGTGAAGTGCCCGTCGTTTGGCGCGACCCCGACTACGAATGGCTCAAGGGCCGTCTGCAGAACCTCACTCCCGAAGAGTACTACCAGTTCCGCGACCACATCTACGCTGACTTCAGCTACAAAGGCACCAACGACATCGGCGGCCTCGACTTCGCGGGTGGTTACCCCAAGAACCTCCACGAGGAAATCGGCAACTTCAACATCATCGCCGGCGTCATTGCCCGCACACGTGAGTTCGACATCATCCACGCCCACGACTGGCTCACCTTCCCCGCTGGTGTTCACGCCAAGCAGGTAAGCGGCAAGCCCCTCGTCATCCACGTTCACGCTACCGACTTCGACCGCAGCCGCGGACAGGTGAACCCCACCGTCTACAGCATCGAGAAGAACGGTATGGACAACGCTGACTGCATCATGTGCGTATCTGAGCTCACCCGCCAGACCGTCATCAAGCACTACCACCAGGATCCCGCAAAGTGCGTTGCCATGCACAACGCTGTATATCCCCTCAGCGAAGAGCTCCAGGCCATTCCCCGCAAGGAGAACACGAAGGAGAAGACCGTCACCTTCCTGGGCCGTATCACCATGCAGAAGGGTCCCGAGTACTTCGTCGAAGCAGCAGCTCTCATGCTCAAGCGTACGAAGAACATCCGCTTCTGTATGGCAGGTTCGGGCGACAAGATGGAAGAGATGATCGACCTCGCCGCCAACCTCGGCATCGCCGACAAGTTCCACTTCCCCGGCTTCCAGCGTGGCCGTCAGGTGTACGAAGCTTACAAGCAGAGCGACGTCTTCGTCATGCCCTCCGTCAGCGAGCCCTTCGGTATCGCTCCCCTCGAGGCTATGCAGTGCGGCTGCCCCTGCATCATCAGTAAGCAGTCCGGTTGCGGCGAAATCCTCGACAAGGTCATCAAGACCGACTACTGGGACATCGAGGCCATGGCCGACGCCATGTATGCTGTCTGCAACAACGAGGGTCTCTTCAAGTATCTCCAGGAAGAGGGCCTCAAGGAAGTCGACGCCATCACTTGGGAAAAGGTCGGCTTAAGAATTTACGATTGTTACAAGAAGGTTCTTGGATGGAACTAATCTCAAAGTAACATCAATTCTTAATTATTAATTCTTAATTCTTCATTCAGAAAAATGAAAACTGTTTGTTTATATTTTGAGATTCACCAGAATATCCACCTCAAGCGCTATCGTTTCTTCGACATCGGCACCGACCACTACTACTACGATGACTACGAGAACGAGCGCAGCATCGTAGAAACCGCAGAGAAGAGCTACATCCCCGCTCTCAAGACCCTCATCGAAATGGCTAAGGCCAACGCCGGCTTCTTCAAGTGCGCCATCTCCCTCAGCGGTACCGCTCTCGAACTCCTCGAAAACCACACCCCCGAGGTTATCGACCTTCTCCAGGAACTCAACGCCACTGGTTGCGTAGAATTCCTCGCCGAGCCCTACAGCCACGGCCTCGCCTTCATCAAGGACAAGGAAACCTTCGTAGAAGAAGTTACCCGCCTCGACAAGAAGATCACCAAGCTCTTCGGCAAGAAGCCCGAAGTGTTCCGCAACAGCTGTCTCGCTTATAGCGACGAAATCGGTGAGACCGTAGCCGAAATGGGTTACAAGGGTATGCTCGCCGAAGGTGCAAAGCACATCCTCGGTTGGAAGAGCTCACACTACGTATACAGCAACGCACGCGATCCTCGCCTCGCTGTCCTCCTCCGCGACGCCAGCCTCTCCGAGGACATCAGCTACCGTTTCAACGACAGCAGCTGGAGCGAATATCCCCTCTTCGCTGACCGCTACGCTCAGTGGATTGCCGACGCTCCCGCAGAAGACCAGTGCATCAACCTCTTCATGGAGCTCTGCGCACTCGGCATCTTCCAGCCCCTCTCAAGCAACATCCTCGAGTTCCTCAAGGCTCTCCCCGAGCAGCTCAAGCAGCGCGGCGTAACCTTCAGCACTCCCAGCGAGGTAATCGCAAACAACAAGCCCGTTGGCCCCATCGTTGTTGAATATCCCACCTCATGGGTAGACGAGGAGCGCGACCTCAGCGCATGGCTCGGCAACAAGATGCAGCAGGAAGCTTGCGACAAGCTCTACGCTGTCGCTGAGCGCGTTCGTGCCACCAAGAACAAGAAGCTCAAGCAGGACTTCGACTACCTCCAGGCTACCAACAACTTCCGCTTCATGAGCACCAAGAACGGCAACGCCTATCGTGGTATCTACGACAGCGCTTACGACGCCTTCACCAACTACATGAACATCGTGGGTGACTTCGCTGCTCGCGTCAACGACATGTACGGCGGTGCTGAGAACGAAGAAATCAACGCCCTCCTCACCCTTATCCAAAACCAAGGCGAAGAGATCGAGCACAAGGACAAGGAGATCGCTAAGCTCCAGGCCATGATCAAGAAGCTCGGTGGCGAACCCGCTAAGGCTGAGAAGAAGCCCGCTGCCAAGAAGGCTGAGCCC
>JAUNIC010000154.1 GCA_030523615.1 Bacteroidales bacterium | reverse complement strand
GTGTACAATAAAACGCCTTCTCGCGCGTTATATAAATAAAGGAGTGCCTTCGTCGTATAAAGGAATGCCTTCATCGCTCCAGCCTCCTTCCATAAGTCTTTTACCCCTTTCCAAAACATACTTTTCACACTCTTGAAGCGTCTTCTCTACATATTACTTCTCGTCTTCGCGGCCGTCACGGCTGTTTCATGTTCCACGAAGAAGAACACGGCGTCGACCCGTAGGTGGCAATCCTTTGTCACCCGCTACAACGTGTACTTCAATGCCGATCAAGCCTACATTGAAGGCCGTCAGGCTCAGGACAAAGGTCTCAAGGAAGACTACACCGCCCGCCTTCCCCTCTTTGGCGTGGGGTATGAGAAGCAGCGCTCGCTCGGCAAGAGCAATTTCGAAACTGCCATCACCAAGTGCGAGAAGGCCATCCAGCTCCATAGCATCAAGAAGAAGCCCGTGGTCGATGGTAGCAAGTCGAAAACTCCGAAGATGAAGGCCTATCTGGCCCGCAAGGAGTACAACCCCTTCCTCAAGAATGCCTGGCTGCTGATGGGTAAGTCGCAGTTCCAGCAGGGCGAATTTGACCAAGCCGCTGCCACGTTCTCCTACATCACACGCTACTACGCAGCCGAGCCCGCCGTAGTGGCCGAAGCCCGCATTTGGCTGGCCCGTTGCTACGCCGAACTCGACTGGATTTACGATGCTGAGGACGTCATTCAGCGTATGGAGCGCGACACCATGCCCAGCAATCTCAAGACTGAGCGCGCCCTGACCATGGCCGACTACTACATCCGTCAGGACAAGCTCGAAGAAGCTGTGCCCTTCCTTCAGCATGTGGTGAAGAAGGAGAAAAGCAAGGCCCGCAAAGCCCGCGAATACTATCTCCTCGCACAAATCTTCATGGCCCTCGACCGCAAACAGGAAGCCTACAAAGCTCTGTCGAAGTGCATCAAGCAGAGCCCGCCTTACGAGATGAGTTTCCATGCCCGCATCTTGCAGACCGAGGCCCTCACCAACGCTGGCAACGCCCGCTCAATGATCAAGCGCCTGAAGCGTATGGCCAAGAGCGACAACAACAAGGATTATCTCGACCAGGTATACTACGCCATCGGTAACATCTACATGCAGCAGGCCGATACCGTGCAGGCCATCTCCGCCTACGAGACGGGCCGCGAGAAGGCCAAGCAGAAAGGTCCCGAAACCGCCATGCTCCTTCTGCGCCTTAGCGGCATCTATTGGGAGCAGCGTCGCTTCGACAAGGCCCAGCCTTGCTACACCGAAGCCATCGGCCTGCTCGACAAGACCCACGACCAATACAAAGAACTCACGCGCCGTTCAAAGGTGCTCGACGCCCTTGTGCCTCCCACCTCCGCCATTCACCTTCAGGACTCGCTGCAGTGGTTGGCAAGTGTTGACGAAGCCACTCGAAACGAGGCCATCGATCGCGTCATCAAAGAACTCAAGAAGAAGGAAGAAGAAGAGCGTAAGGCGCGCCGCGACTCTGCAGCCGACGCCCGCCAGAAGGATAATCCCAATGGCGGTGGTAACGCTGGCCCCGGCGGTGGCCCCAATACTCCCATGCCCGGCGCCAATATGGGCGGCAGCCAGGAGTGGTACTTCTACAATCAGCAACTCGTGATGCAGGGTAAGCAAGCCTTCCAGAAGGAATGGGGCAACCGCAAAAACGAGGATGACTGGCGCCGCTCCAACCGTACGGTGATTGCATCCTCGACCGACGATGTCATCGACTACGAAAAGGAAGACAGCATCCAGGCCGTGCAGGAAGCTCTGCGCGACTCGCTCCTCGCCACTGGTATGAGTGAGAAGGAAGTGAAGCGCTGGCTCCGCGACCACGAGTCGGGCGACGGCGGCGATGGCGAGGCTACAGAAGGCGAAGAAGGCGGCAAGAAGGAACTTACGCCCGAAGAAGATCCGCATCAGCGCGAGTACTATCTCGCCCAAATTCCCTTCACGCCCGAGCAGAAGTCCGCCTCCGACTCCATCATCCGTGAGTCACTGTTCGAGGCCGCTGTCATCGAGAAGGACAAGCTCGAAGACCTCCCCTTGGCGGCCGAGACCTTTGATCGTCTTGTGCGGCAATTCCCCGATTTCGCCAAGATGGACGAAGCCACCTATCAGCTATTCCTCCTCTATAGCCATTGGTCCGAACTTGACAGCCGCAACGGCCACGAGGTCGAGGCACAACAACATAAGCAGCAGGCAGAAGTATTCCGCAACCGCATGCGTACGGACTTCCCCGACTACGCCATGACGCCTGTCATCTGCGATCCCGACTTCGAGTACAACGCCCGCTTTGGCCGCGAGCTCGAAGACTCCCTCTACACCCTCACCTACGATGCTTACCGTCGTGGCGACACGCTGGCCGTGGCCAAGAATTTCGAGACCTCCACGCTCAAGTTCCCTAAGGGTGCCAACCGCCCGAAGTTCATCTTCCTCCACGCCCTGTCGCGTCTGGGAACCGCTCCCACCGATAGCGTCAGCGCCGAGCTCCGCAAGCTTGCTACAGATTTCCCGAAGAGCGATGTGGCCGAGATGGCCGGTATGATCGTCAAGGGCATCGAGGCTGGCCGTACCATAGGCAGTGGAGGCTTCGACCTTGGTGGCCTATGGTCGCGCCGTACGGCCCAGAACAACAGTGACGGTGAAGGCAACAAGGAAGACAATGCCCTCAAGCCCGACCGCGACGTGCCCTTCGTATTCCTCGTTGCCTACGAGACCGATGCCGACCTCTATGAACTCAACGAAGGCAAGAAATCGGCCGCCAACAAGACAGACGACCGTTTGCTCTACGACCTTGCACGCTTCAACTTCACCACGTACGTCTTCCGCGGCTTTGAAATCAGCAAGGAGCGTGCACAAGACATCACGCAGTTCCGCATCAGCGGTTTCCGCAACTTCGACGATGTGCACAACTATACCCAGCACATCTTCCGCGACGACAAGCTCGGCCCCGTGCTGCGCAATGCCCGCATTGAGCTGATCTCCGAGGACAACCTCCGCAAGCTCGGCACCGTCTACAGTTTCGAGGACTATCGCCACTTCTACGACTCTTGCTTCGCTCCCCTCAAGCTCAATCCTGACCTTCCCCTCAGCTTTGGCCCCGAGGATGACGACGTAGAGTACGACGAAGGCACTCCCGAGCCCGGCATCATCTATTCGCCCGATGGTAAGCCGCTGCGTCAAGACAAGATTACACCCGTCACTCCCATCACGCCCGTTGGCGATCCCGAGAACAACTCCGTCGACGAGAATGGTGACCCCATCTTCGACGAGGATCCTTTGCAGGTGCGCGATGATGGCGATGCTTACATCGATGACGACACTCCCGTCAAGCAGAATGCTTCTGGCGACGATGGCTATGCTGTCGAAGAAGACGCTCCCGCGAAGAAGAACACTTCTGACGACAATGGATACGCAGTCGAAGAAGATGTTCCCGCGAAGAAGAAAGTTGTCGACGATGATGACGTCTACGTCGATGACGACGAAGAGTTCGGTCGCAAGCCCAAGAAGCAGGACGACGATGAGGAAGTCTACGAGGAATAGCCCCCTCCTCGTCAGTTCTTTCCTCAACAGCGTTCCACAATAGCAAAACAAAATACACCACATAATGACAAACCGTAAAAACACACCCGCGGCAGGCGAACAGCAGCCTGTCGGCAACAGCCAGCCCGCCAAGGCCCGCCGTTGCAACCGCCAAACCTGCCTCATTTACGGCATTGGTTTCTTGCTCCTTGCAGTTTTCTGCTGCTGGACCTACGGCGACGTCTTCCGACAGATTGCCGAAGAAGACTTCGTCTGCTCCGATGCTGAGGCCATGACCTTCGTGCGCCGCCTCAGCATGGGCTATCTCTATTGGGGCGCTCGCTATGTGCTCCTCGTGTTCAAGAACCAGTGGCTCGGCGGCATCCTCATGGCTGCCCTCCTCACCCTCAGCGCCTGGCTCTTCGATCGCCTGCTTCCCGCCAGCAAGACGATGCTCCGCGGCCTTGGCTTTCTCCCCGTCGTGGGCCTTCTGTCGTGGATGGTTTACCGCGGCTACAACCTTTTCCTGCGTTGCGAAATCAGCACCTTCGTCATTCAGGTGCTCGCCCTCTTCGCCGTAGCCCTCGTCTGCGGCGTTGTCGGTTGCCTCATCCATCGTGGCTGTAAAGGCGTTGAAGCGGAAGCTGCCAAGCCCTCACGTCTCCAGACGATCCCCGTCGTTGCCATCGTGGCCCTCCTTGCCTACTGTGGCCTCACGTGGCAGGCATTCGTTCCCGGCGAAAACGTGCGCATCTCCTGCAAGATGCAGAATCTCATGATCGAAGAAGATTGGGAAGGCATGACCGAAGCTGCCCTTACCTGCAAGCAGCCCAGCCGCTCGGTGGCAGCCTTCTACGTCATCTCCCTCGTTCAGCAGAACAATCTCCTCGACCGCGTCTTCGACATTCCCTACAACTATCCCAAGATTGAGCTCGACAACATCGGTGGCTCCGACGAAGGCGTCAACTACATTGCCGACTGCAACCTCTACGCCGGCATTCCTAACGCTGGTTACCACACCTCGATGGAGAACCACGTCATGCTCGGCCCGCGCCTTCACAACTACAAGCGCATGGCCATCTGCTCCATCCTCAGCGATGAGAAAGAGCTCGCCGAGCGTTACCTCCACCTCATCGGCAAAGTGCCCTTCGAGCAGGATTGGGTCGACGCCTACACTCCCTACGTAGGCCATCCTGAGCTTCTCAAGCAGAATCCCACCTTTGCCCGCATCCTTGAACTCTATCCCCGCGAGGACAAGTTCGAGCAGAACTACCGTCAGCCCATCTTCCTGGGTTATAATGCCGGCCTGCTCTCCGGTTCCGACGCCACGCTTCTCACCAGCGTCGCCACCTGTATGTACAGCAAGGACCTCAACAACCTCCTCCTCCGCACCAACTTCCTGCAGCAGAAGATGCCCACACTCCCCACCGTTGTTCAGCAGAGCATCGCCGTGGCCAGTGTCAATCGCGAGGGACTCCTCGACCAGTATCCTTCGTGCAAGGCCAACCGCATGCTCATCTCCGAGCTGCAGTCGTTCGTCACCGAAGCTCACGATTATCTGGATCGCATGAAGCAGACCGACGACACCGAGGCCAAGAATGCCGTACGTCAGGAGATGGCGCGCGACCTTCGCGAGAATTGGCTCGGCACCTATTATTATTATTACTACTGCGGCAACATCGACCAGACCGTCCAGAAGGCCGAGAGCCACGGTGTGAACTAATGGCTTGCAAACGATAAACATGGAAAAAAGAATAAAGGTATGAAACACACGATATTCCTCCTTACGCTCCTCACGGCTGTGATCTTCACGGCGTGCAAGCCTGATGCTGTCGTTCCCGCCAACTGCGTCGACAGCAAGGAAGCCATCAACATCTTCCCCGACTATACCGACGTCGTCATTCCCCCCAACATCGCCCCCCTCAACTTCATGGCGAAGAACCAGGGCGACGAGTTCGTGGCACGCTACGCCACCTCCGACGGTAAGCACGAAGTCGTTGCCGCAGCCGGCCTTGACGGCAAACTCATGTTCGACAGCATCGCCTGGCGCGAACTCCTCACCTCCGCTCGCGGCACGAACATTACCCTCACCCTCTACTCCAACACCAACGGCACGTGGCTCAAGCACCCCGAGAGCACCATTACCGTGGCCGAGGAGGAGATAGACCCCTACCTCACCTACCGTCTCATCGAACCCTCCTACGAACTCTACCGCCAGCTCGGTCTCTACCAGCGCAACCTAACCAACTTCGACGAGGTGCCCATCTACGAGAACAACGCCGAGTACGAGGACGAGAACAACCACTGCATCAACTGCCACGCCGCCCAAAACTACGGCGAGACCCATCGCACCCTCTTCCACGTCCGTGGCGAACACGGTGCAACCATCATGGCCCACGACGGCAAGGTGGAACGTCTCAACATGAAGTGCGACTCTACGCTCGGCAACGCCGTCTATCCCGCATGGCACCCCTCGAAGCCTTGGATCGTCTTCTCCTCTAACCGCACGGGCCAGGCCTTTTATCTCCAGCAGAAGGACAAGATCGAGGTCATCGACTACGGTTCAGACCTCATCTTCTACGATGTTGAAAACAACAAAATCAGCAACGTCCTCAAGACTCCCATTGAGATGGAGACTTTCCCCACGTGGGCTCCTGACGGCAAGACGCTCTACTACTGTTCCGCCTACGTCGATGCCCTCTCGCAGATTCCCGACACGACCTTTGCCAATCCCAAGAACATGACGCCCTCCGACAGCATCGTGAAGAACTTCGACAAGGTGCACTACAACCTTATGGCGCTCGATTTCGACGAATCCACCCGCACCTTCGGTCAGCCCCGTCTTGTGCTCGACTGCGCCGCTCGCGAAGGCTCTGCCACTGTGCCCCGCGTCAGCCCCGATGGTCGTTGGCTCCTCTTCACCCTTGGCAAGTTCGGCCAGTTCCACATCTGGCACGGAGTCTCCGACCTCTACGTCATCGACCTTCAGGCTGCCGATCCCGCCGCCTCTGTTCGTCGTCTCGACCAGGCCAACAGCGACAAGGTGGAGTCCTTCCACAACTGGAGTAGCAACGGCCGTTGGATCGTTGTCTCCTCGCGTCGCGACGACGGCAGCTACAGCCGTCCCTACATCGCCTACTTCGACAAAGAGGGCAACGACCACAAGGCTTTCCTCCTGCCTCAGTACGACCCCGAGCAGAACTTCATGCGCATGAAGAGCTACAACGTTCCCGAGCTCTCGCGCACCGCTGTCAACGTCACCCCCGAGCAGTTCCGCGAGGCCGTCTATAGCGAAGACATCAAGAGCGTCCAGTACGGCAAGTAATATTCTAATTTCATCCCGAATTAGAGAATTAGAGAATTCTTTTTTGAGACAGAAATTCTGAAATTCTCTAATTCGGGACAATCCCACGCAAACACCATGAATTCCACGATACAAGACATCCTCGAGCGTCGCTCATGCCGCCGCTTCGACCCCGAACGAATGCCCACAGAAGAGCAGATCAACCAGATTCTCGAGTGTGGCAAGTATGCCGCCAACGGTTGCGGATTTCAGAACACCAAGATGCTCGTCATCACCAACCGCGAGGTGCGCGACCAAATCAGCCGCATGAACGCTGAGATTTGGGGCAAGAACGCCGACCCCAACATCGGCAAACCCGTCTTCGACCCCTTCTACGGCGCCCCCATGATGATTGCCGTGCTGGCCAAGAAGGACTGGCGCAACGCCCCCTACGACGGAGCCCTCGTCATGGGCAATCTCATGCTCGCTGCCCACGCACTCGGCATCGACAGCATCTGGATTCACCGCGCCAAGGAGGAATTTGAGACCGAAGAAGGCCGCGAGATCCTCCGTCAGGCCGGCATCAATCCCGACGAGTGGGAAGGCGTGGGCCATTGCGCCCTTGGTTTCCGCAACCACGACATCCCCGCTCCCCGCCAGCGCAAGCCCGACTTCGTCCACTGGTTGCGATAGGAGGTGCGGCCTCGTCCCTCTTACCTCTCACCTCTTACCTCAATACGACTATGGCACGCGGAAAAAACAAATGCAGAATTCTCAAGCAGATTCGCAAACAGATAGCTGACGCCAACGACATCCACTACGTCATCGAAGAGTGCAAATTCAAGGGCGACTGCTCCGGCACCTGCCCCAAGTGCGAAGCCGAGGTACGCTACCTCGAAGAGCAGCTCGAAGAGCGCCGCGTCCTTGGCAAGGCCGTAGCCCTCGTCGGTGTTTCGGCCGGCATCGCTGCGCTTTCCAGCTGCGGCGACCGCATCAGTAAGCAGCCCCAGCCTCTCGGAGGCATGATAGCCGCTCCCACCACGCTCATCGAAGAGAATGAGCCCCTGCGCGGCAAGGTGGCTTGCCCCACCGAAGAAGTTGGCGAGGGTGCCGATGATCCTGCCATCCGTCCGATGATGGGCGATGTAGCGATCATCGAAGAAACCCTTGAAGGCGACTTCGACGTCCAGGGCACCGTAGTCGATGAAAACGGCGAACCCGTGGCCGGTTGCCTCGTCACCATCGACGGCACCGATACGAAGGCCCTCGCTGATGACGAAGGCCACTACACCATCAAGGCCAAGAAACTTCCCGCCAATCTCTATTTCAGTTTCATCGGTTGCAAGGAACAGCTCTTCCGCGTCACCGCAGAAACCTTCATGAAGGGCGAGCCTAGCAACGTAGTCCTTTCCTACGATGACGTCCTCACCGGTGAAGTATACATAGTTCCCCAAAAGAAGAAGGGACGCTCTCGCAAGAAGTAGAACCCATTGAATGACGGCTTAAAAGCAAGCAGCCTCAAAGGTAGCACCGACTACCCTTGAGGCTGCTTTTTTTGTGTCTGCTGCAAACCATGCTGCCCCAAAGAAATAGATAATCGCCTCAAAGA
>JAUNIC010000153.1 GCA_030523615.1 Bacteroidales bacterium | reverse complement strand
AGAAAAATCTACTCTTGAGAGCGTTCGTAATCCCCTTTTGCACGCGCGCGCGAATAATTGCATTTTGGGTTCACGGGTTCACTTTTCACCGTTATCCCGCTGTATATCTGCGCATTAAACAAGTGAACCCTAAGTGATTTAGGGTTCACTTGGGTTCACTTTTCTCATTACCAAAGCGAGCCAACTTGCTTTCGACGCACTCTGCGGAAATCTAATCCCAATCGCGCAGATTGTAGCGGGCCTCCACACGATTCTCGAGGTTGTCTTCAACAAGGTAGAAGAAGTCGTAACCCGTCATACGCTCAATCTCGTCGACACTCATCGCCGCCGACTCCATCGTCTGGAAGCGGTCGTTGTTGGCATAGTAGAAACCGATGGCCTTCTCGTGGCCGCGTTTCATCGACAGCACCACTTTGAAAAATCCATCGGGTACGCGCACCTTGTGCTGACGACCGATGTAGCGCACCTTGCGACCCTCGTTAAACACTGGGCCACAGACGATATAGACGCTGCCCTCGCTCTTCGCCCATCGGCGACAAGCACTCTCGAGCACCTCCCAGCTGTCAGCATTGAGGTCTTTCGTCTGCGGGCACATATTGCTCATATAGAAGCAGTCGTGCTGTGCTTTACTACTCCACTTCATATCACCCGCCGGGCACATATGGCCGCGCGTGTAGCCAGAACCTTTGTAATCTTGTGTCGTCACCTGGTGGCGTCCGTCGACTTGAGGATCGGGATAGAAATCGGGATTGCGGCTGCCGTGGGCACTAGCTTCGCTACGCGTCAGTTCCCACGCCACCCAGTTGGGGCAGTTCGTCTCGCCGTTGAACGAGAGGGCATAGCCAGTATGGCGAATGACGTTGTCGCCACGCTTGCTCATCGGCATTTCGAGATTTTTCTCGTTGCCGCGACGACTTTTTCCGCCTTCGTCGCCGCTTCCGTTTCGGCCGTAAGGGCGTGTTGTATCGGCTTCCTCGGCATCATCGGGAGCGTCATCGTAGTCTTCAAATTCCTGCATCATCTCGCCATCGTTCTGTGTAGTGGGGAAATCGGGCACTACGCCACCTGTGCCACCGACTTTGGGGAACGATGTGCCATCACATGACACGAGCGTCGCCAGTACTGTCAGAACTGCCACCATCATGCTGGCAGACGTGGCTGACACGACTGACAGGAAATTCTGCATCTTCATCTTTATCATATTATTAAGGAGGATTTTGACGTTATTTGTTAGATTTTTGGCAAAGGTACGAAAAAACCTCTGCCAAGCCAAATAATTGGCAAACAATTTGCAAAGAAAAATTCGTCTCGCAGTTAGCCTTCAACGAGCAGCGGGGCGAAACGTTTACGAATGTTAAATTCTTGCGTTTTTTCACTCTTTCGTTTGGATTTCCGCAAATTTCCTTGTATATTTGCAGTATCAATGGATAACAAACCTCCCTCCACGGGAAAACAGAACTTATAGAGGATCTCTCCCCAACCTTAATCTCACAATCTATTCACCTTTTGTTCAAGAACTTATCATGATGAACCTGTCCCTTCCCCAGGACGGCAACACTGCCGTCAGTGCCCTCGTCGGCTTCAACACCAACCTCAAGCTTGCGCTCGCCACCGCCGTTTTCCGTGATATCGCTGCTGAGTACCGCAAGTCGCCCACTCCCTACCGCACAGCTCTCGTCAAGAAGGCTGCCAACGAGCCTTACCTCGGATTCGGCATCGAGGAATGCCTCAGCGCCATCGACAGCGAACTCGCCAACTCCACGCTCAACTATGTTGTAGGTCAAGAGGAGAAGGTGCTGAAGAAGGTGGTCAAGGCTGCTGCTTGGCGCTTGGCGAACATTGCCGAGAGCCGTGTCATCTTCGAGATGTTCAAGCAGACCCCCTCGGAGGCTTTGAAGCACATCCGCACGCGCTTCGCCGACGAGTATCGCCGCATCGCAGCCATCGTCCTCGAGCGCAACGGCTACGACCTCACCGCCCACGACTACGCTTGCACCATCTGGCTCCACCTTTCGGCGGGCAACACTTGGAAGGCGTTTGACACCTACCGCGGCGACAGCACCGTCTACGCTTGGCTCAAGCAAGTGTGCCGCCACTGTATTACGGACTATGTGGAGAGTTGCGGCTACTACTCTCTCATCGCGCCCAACGCGAAGGAGGTTGACGACTCGGACAACGTCGACCTCGCCGAGATGGGTGCTCGCAGCAAGGGTCAGAAGCGTCGCAATGTGCGCTTTGACGACTACGAAGTGATGAACATCGCCGACAGCCGCAGCAACTACGATTCGGACTTCGTTGTCGACGCCCCCTCCTTCCTCCGCGATCGCATCGAAGAGATGCCTTGGACCACGTGGGAGAAGAGTTTCATCATCGACAGCGTCATCAACGAGATGAGCGCCGTGGAGCTCACCGAGAAGTATGGTACGCAAGTCGCTCTGCTCCAGGGCAAGAAGACGCCCTTCGACCGCAGTTGGACAGACAACCGCAACAGCCGTATGAAGCGTGACCTCTCGGCTTACGTTCTCGCTTACATCCGCAACGACAAGAAGGTGCTCGGCGAATTCGCCAAGAAGCACCGCATCTTCGACCGTCAGCAGGCGAAGCTGACTGCATTGCAAACGGCGTAATCGGCTTAAACGACCAAGCGCATTAGTGAACCCTAAGTGAACCCAAAATCACTTAGGGTTCACTTGTTTAAAAAGCAAGGGTTCAGCGGGTTACACCCCAAAAGTGAACCCGTGAACCCTAAATGCATATTTTCGTTGTCCAGCGAAAATACGTTTACTTCACACGCTCCAATTTTGCAGCGAAACCACCGCCGGGAGCCATGTGAATCTTCAGTAGGCGATCGTTGCCGAGAACCGAACTTTCCTTCTTATAGTCACGACCAGCACGATTGGCATTGACGCCGTCGCGGAAAAGGGTCACCTTGTACTGGCCTTCGGGGAGGAAGGAGAGGTCGAACGTCATGTCGCGTTCCGTCCAATTGTTGATGCCGCCGACGTACCAATCATCGCCGCTGCGACGGGCCACACAAGCATATTCGCCTACGCGGCTGGGAAGAGGATGGGTGTCGTCCCACGTGGTAGGAACGGAAGCGATGAACTGCGTGCACTCCTCTTCGTTGAGATAGTTGGAGGGGCTGTCACACAGCATGTTGAGGGGTGAGAAGAAGACGATATACTCACCGAGCTGATGACAACGTGTGCCAGGACTCATACCCTCAGAATTGGAGGAACGAACGTTGCCGTAGGAACCGTTGCGCATGGCGCCTTGGGTGTAGTCGGCAGGACCGGCAAAGAAGCGCACGAAGGGAACGGTGACGTCGTAATCCACCTGGTCGACATTGGCGTTCCATTTCATGTTTTCAAGGCCGTAGATGCCCTCATAATTGACAACGTTGGGCCACTTGCGGCAAAGGCCAGTGGGCTTGAATACGCCGTGGTAGTCGAGCATCAGATGGTATTTGGCTGCCACAGAGGCGGCATACTCGAGGAATTCAGGAATCTGCTGATCATCAGAGTCAAAGAAGTCGACTTTGAAACCTTTTACGCCCATTTCGGCGTAGTGACGGCAGATGCCTTCAACGTCCTTCTGGAAAGGATAGAAGCCTGCCCAAAGGATGATGCCGACGCCCTTTTCTTCGCCGTGGCGGATGATTTCCTTGAGGTCAATTTCGGGAATGACTTGCATGAGGTCAGCCACCTTGGGAGTGGCCCAACCTTCGTCGAGGATGACGTATTCCACACCAGCCTTGGCGGCAAAGTCTATGTAGTACTTGTAAGTCTCGGTATTGATACCCGACTTAAAATCTACGCCGTAGAGGTTCCAGTCGTTCCACCAATCCCAAGCCACCTTGCCGGGCTTTACCCACGAGAAGTCCTGCGCCGGATCTTGCGGAGCGGCGAGGCGATAGACCATGTCGTTGGCGAGGAGCTGGCTGTCGTCGGTGCTGATACCGATGACGCGCCAGGGGAACTCTACTCCACCCCACGCCTTCACCTCTTCTGCGGTGTAGCGGGCGATGTAGTTCTCGGTGCCTTTGACGTACATTGAGATGCCGTGGCTCGGCTCGCCCTCGCGGCTCTTGGGATAGGGAGCATTGACGCCAGTGAGGGTCGTTGAGGCGTTGCCGTTGTAAAGGTAGAGGCCGGGATAGTGGCGGAGGTCACTCTCAGTGATGCAGAGTTTCACGCCGTCGGCGGCCTCAACGAGGACGGGGAGGAAGGCATAATGCTTGGCATCGAACTTCGAGATAGGCTCGTGTTTATACTTGTTTTCGAAGGAGTTATGGAACTGGCCCTCCATCGTTTCGTCGTTCTGATGGACGTAGGGAATGTAGCTCGTCCAATCCTCGTGGAATGCAAAAGTTGCCTGCTCCGAAACGACCTCGAAAGGAGTCTTTGAAGCAGAAACAAAACGATAGGCTACACCATCGTCATAGGCGCGGAACTCCACGCGGAAGTCATCGTAGAGGAGTGAAACTTCGCTATAGTCATTCTGCACTTCTGCCTTGTTGTAGACAACGGTTTTGATCGTCTCGCCATTGTGAGAGGCGCTGACTTTTTTTCTGAAACGTGCCGTGCCGCTATAGACTTTGCCGTCGGCGAGCGTCATAGAAATTTCTGAAGGCGCCACGAGCACCTTGCCATCCATTTCGACGCTGTAGACAATGCCTTTTGAATTGTCAACGACTACACTGATACGGCCATTGGGCGAAGTGACTTTGGCAGGAGTTGTTTTCTTGGCAGACACTCCAGCCATTGCCGCCACAGAAGCGAAGAGCGCTGCGGCCATAAGAATTGCTTTTTTCATAGTGTGAAGTATTGATATCAGGTTTGTTGGTTCTCAGTTTTTGGATTCTTCCACGTGCACCACGTGCGGACGCTTCTGCTTGTCCTTGCCGCGTTTGAGATAGACGATGATCTGCACCGTCTGCCCTACGGCAGGAAGGGCTGCCGCACCTTCATGGGGGGCTCTGTCTTCACCGAAACTGACGAAGCCAGAGGTGAAGGCGGGCTCAGTCGTACCGTCCTCGACAATGGGACGCGAAGAGTCGATGAGCTCCCAACGGTAAAATTTTCGCGCCATATCGACCTGCACCACGCGGGCCGCACGAAGCCCGAAGGCTTGAGGGCCTTCCGCGCGCGTGTATGTATATAAGATGTGGGCTCGTTTGAACACTTTTCCGTCCGGGGTGCGGGAAGCGGGGATAATGGGGGCGAACTGCACGTAGTCGCCGACGTTGACCGTGGGACGACCATAGCGGCCGAGGTTCTCGCTCGCAGCGTCGGCAACAAAGTGGCGCGACTGACCGTCGTACACGTGATAGTATTGGTGGGCTGCGTCATAGCTTTCAACGTAACCGACTGCCACGGGATAGCCCTCGCCGAAGGCGGCAGACGACAAATAGGCAGCCTCAACATTCAACTTGGCTTCGAGGTTGCGGGATTGTTCGCCGGGTTCCTTCTTGCGGAGCAGCACGTCGTAAAGTTGCCCCACATTGACGTAGTGACGCGCATCTTTGGAGGCGTGCAGCGGATGGGGCTTGAGGTCGGCCACGGGACAGAACGTCACTTCAAGACCGTAGGCATCGATAAGGCGGGCCACATACATAGTTCCGCGCTGCATCTTGACGGGCGTCACCTTTGTCACCATCATGACGTGGGGACGCAGATAGCGCATCTCGTCAAGGATGTTGCGCAACTGCTGCAAATGTTCGGTCGGTATTTCGTCGGCGGGATGGAGCAAGAGCGCATGCATATAGGCCTTCGCCACTCGCCGCGCAAGGGCGGGAATGGCTTTGCCGTCGCCCACAGTCACATTGAGGTAGTCTTCGGGACGCAAATTCCGAAGATCCCACATCTTGAGGAAGGCTCCGAAGCGGAATTCGGGGAAGCGCTGCGCCATCTTGCACGCTGCACCGAGCAGAGCGCTATACACCTTCGACGGACGCGGCAACGACAGATGCATGGCTTCGGCCAAATACTGACGTGAACGGACAGAGTCGGCAGCCAGGAGGTCACTACCGAGGGCCTTCACTATCAGCCACGCATAGTTCTCCGTTGTTCGTTGGTCAGCGTCTGCCACTTCGGCAAAAAGTTGGCGCATCTGCTCGAGTTGCTCGAAGATTGTTTTGGGAGCTTCCGGTTCCATAGTCGTCTTTGTTTTTTACTTGAAAATGGATTTCAGCACCTCTTCCGTCACTTTGCGGGTGGCAGTGGTAGTAGCAGTCTTAGCAGCCTTACCAAGGATGTCGCTACCAGAGGATTTGGAGGACTTTGTCGACTTCTGTCCTGTAACGGCTTTGCCGACACTGGTGCCTACGCTACGGCCAACACTACCGACAACGGCAAGTGCGATGGCGCTGAAGATTTTCTTGAAGCAGCCCTTCTTTTTGGCGGCTTCCTTCTCGGCTTCTCTGGCAGCGCGGGCCTCTTCCTTCTCGGCCTCTCTGGCAGCGCGAGCATTTTCGCGTTCTATGCGGGCAGCCTCTTTGGCAGCTTCTTTTTCAGCCTTTTCGGCCTCTTTGGCGGCCTTGGCGACTTCTTTGGCCTGGCGGGCTTCTTCTTCCTGTGCGGCAATCTGCTCATTCTCAGCCTTCAGCACTTCGTAGGCGCTTTCGCGGTCGAAGTATTCGGCATAGCCCTTGATGCGTGCGGGAGCGGCATTCTGCACATCGAGACGCTGGCCCTCGGTGATGGCGCCAATCTGGCTGAGGGGGAAGAGCATCTTGGCGCGCTCCACCATCATAGGAGCACCCTTTTCGTCGAGGAAGCTGACGAGAGCTTCGCCGGTCTCAAGGGTCATGATGGCTTCTTCGGTCTTGAAGTTGGGATTGGCGCGGAAGGTTTCGGCTGCGGCGCGAACGTCCTTCTGCTCCTTCGGGGTGAAAGCGCGGAGGGCATGCTGCACACGGTTGCTGAGCTGACCGAGGATGTTGTCGGGAATGTCGGTGGGCGACTGGGTGATGAAGTAGATGCCTACACCCTTGGAGCGAACAAGGCGGATGACCTGTTCGAGTTTGTCGACGAGGGCTTTGGAGGTGCCATTGAAGAGCATGTGCGCCTCGTCGAGGAAAAAGACGAGTTTGGGCAGTTCGAGGTCGCCGACTTCGGGGAGTTTGGCGTAGAGCTCGGTCATAAGCCACAGCATGAAGGTGCTGTAGAGCTTGGGATTGAGCATGAGTTCGTCAGCAACGAGCACGCTCATCACGCCCTTGCCATTCTCTACGTCGAGGAGGTCTTCGATGTCGAAAGCGGGTTCACCGAAGAACTTATCGCCGCCTTCGCTGTCAATGGCGAGGATGCTGCGCTGGATAGCTCCGACGCTGGCTGCCGACACATTGCCGTAGGCGGTGGTGAACTTCGAAGCGTTTTTGCCCACAAAGTCGAGCATGAGGCGGAGGTCCTTCAGGTCGATGAGCAAGAGCTGATGGTCCTCGGCAATCTTAAAGACGATGTTGAGCACACCGGTCTGAGTCTCATTGAGATCCATGAGACGTGCGAGAAGTTGCGGACCTAAGGAAGAAATGGTGGCGCGAAGCGGGAAACCGTTTTCCTTCTTGCCATAGACGTCGTAGAAACGAACGGGGCAAGGCTGGAATTCAGGATTTTCCACACCGAACTCCTTGCCGCGCTTTTCGATAAAGCTGGTCATCTTGCCTGTTTGACTGATGCCGGAGAGGTCGCCCTTCATATCGGCCATGAAACAAGGCACGCCAGCCTGGCTGAAGGTCTCGGCCAGTACCTGAAGCGATACTGTCTTACCCGTACCTGTGGCGCCGGCAATGAGGCCGTGGCGGTTACACATTTTGCCCGTCAAGCAGAGCGGACCATTGTCGCAGTGAGCTACATAGAGTTTGTTGTCGAGATACATAGTATTGAGTTCTTGAGATTTGTAATTTCGTGTTTCACCATGGCTTTAGTAGCCCTGATGTTGCATGGAGGCATATTCGTCAAAAAGTTCGAGACACGCCTCGCGGTCGAGAGGTTGGAGAAGGTCGCCCAATTTGTCGCGTCCGCCGAAGATGGTGTCGAACTTATCGTCGCGGAAACCGATGCGGCCATTGTCGGCAATGGTGCAGCCGTAATATATTTTGCTGATATTGGCCCACATACAAGCACAGAGGCACATGTGGCAAGGTTCGCCAGTTGTATAGAGTTCGCAACCGGAGAGGTCAAAGGTGCCGAGGCGGCGGCCAGCATCGCGGATGGCGGCGACTTCACCATGACAGGTAGCATCATTGTCGCGAAGCACACCATTATGCCCACGACCGACAATCTCACCGTCTTTGACGATGACTGTGCCGAAAGGACCACCGTGATTCTGGTGTATGCCTTCGCGTGCCTCAGCAATTGCGAGTTGCATAAAATCGTGAGGTTTCATAGTAATTGAGTGTTTTTCGTTATGCATACTAATTCTGTTATGCAT
>JAUNIC010000152.1 GCA_030523615.1 Bacteroidales bacterium | reverse complement strand
CCTATGGGGCCTATGGGGCTTATGGGCTTTTCGGCTGCTTATTCGCACCCTGATTTCAGCGTTAGTCAGCGGAGGAGGGCTGTAGGTCCGACCCGCTGGTGCGCGGTGCTTTGCAGAAATCTGGGTGCAAAGTTACGGCAAAAGTGCGAGACTTGCAAATTATTCACTTATTTTACGGATTGCGGCTTTGCTTTCAGTTTGCAGCCGGCTTTGCTTTCAGCAGGGCGACCATCTCTTCGGCGGCGCGCTGGGGGGCGCCGGGAGTGGCCAGACGCTTGCGGACGAGGGCGTAGCCGCTGAGTTGGGCCTCACGGGCGGGGCCGTCGAGGATAGCGTCGAGATGAGCGCTGACGTTGGTGGCGTTCATGTCGGCAGCGATGAGTTCGGGGACCACCTCAGCGTTGGCGATGAGGTTGACGAGCGAGATGTATCGACACTTCAGGAAGTGCTCCTTCGCCCAGTTGACGATGCGTCCGCCGCGAACGTTGTAGCACACCACCTGCGGGCAGTCGAGCAGTGCGGCCTCAAGCGTAGCCGTTCCGCTGGTGACGAGTGCGGCGCGGGCACTGGCCAGGAGTTCGTAGGTGCGGCCGCGGACGATGTGGGCCTTGGGGGCAATGGCGGCGTAGAAAGCGTCGTCGATGCCGGGAGCAGCGGCGATGGTGTGGGGGTGTTGGCCGACGGCGGCGAGCATGATGCGGAGGTTGTCGCTGATCTCCTGTTTGCGCGAACCCGGCAGCAGCGCAATCTCGCTGCCGCGTTCGATGGGAGCGTAATGGTCGAGGAAGGCGCAGACCTCGTCGTAGGTGGGATTGCCCACATAAGAAATGGGGTAGTGGTGCTTCTTCTCGTAGAAGTCGACCTCGAAGGGGAGAATCGAGAAGAGACGGTCCACGTTGGCGCGGATGTCGTTGATGCGGTGCTCCTTCCACGCCCAAATCTTGGGGCTGATATAATAATATATAGGAGTGGCGGGAATCTCGCGCTTGGCCCACTTGGCGACTTTGAGGTTGAAGCCGGGGTAATCGATGAGGATGACGGCGTCGGGGCGGAAGTCGGCGATGGCGCGCTTGCACTCGGCGAGGCCGCGAAGGATGGTGCGGGCGTGGAGCGCCACCTGCACGAAGCCCATGTAGGCAAGGGTGGAGTAGTGGCGGAGGAGGGGGGAGGTGCCGGCATTCAATGCCGGCTGTATTAACGGCGCAGCAGAACAGCGAGGATCAGTGGCTTTGGCAGCTGCTGCTGCGGGTGCCGTGGCATCGGGAACGGTGGCCTCGGTGGCTGCAGACGCGGGTGCCATGGCGGCCTCTTCCATGAGGTCGCCGCCGTAGAAGCGGAACTCAGCCTCGGCGTCGCGCTCGCGGAGAGCGGCGATGAGGTGGGAGGCATGCCAGTCGCCGGATGCCTCGCCGGCTATGAGGAAGTACTTCAAGAGACCCCCTCCCTACCTCCCCCTGCGATGGGGAGGAGCATATACCACTGGAGGGTGAGTGGGTTTTTGTAGAATGAATAATAGGAGGAGTGACTACTCCCCGCCCTTGCAGGGAGGGGTAAGGGGGTGGGTCTTCCAGCTGTCGAGGAGGTCGTAGGCGGTGGAGTCGAGCGTCTGTGGGGTGACGGCCACATAGCCGTGGTAGAGAGCCCAGCGGTCGGTGTCGGTTGCTTCGGGTTCCAGTTCGAGGACCTCGCCCGTGAGCCAGTAGATGGTGCTGCCGCTGCCCGGACGCTGTGCTTCGGCCACCTCCTTGATCCATGCGCTCTTCGCCATACGGCAAACGCGAAGACCGCGGTAGTGGCCCTCGACGGCAGCGTCGTGGTGGGGGAAGTTGACGTTGAGGCACGTGAAGGGAGGCAACCCCTCGCGGAGCACCTTCTCGACAATCTGCACGATCCATTCGCCACAGGCCGTGAAGTCAGCCTTGTGGCTCATATCGCAAAGGCTGAAGCCCACGGAGGGCACACCCTGGAACGTTCCTTCGGTAACGATGCCCATCGTGCCGCTGTAGTAGGTGTTGACGCTCGAGTTGTCGCCGTGGTTGATGCCGCCGATGATGAGGTCGGGCTTGCGGAGCGGAGTGTAGCCGTCGTCGGCCACGCCGTAGAGACGGGGCAGGACGACGTTGAACGCCATCTTCACGCAGTCGACGGGGCTACCGCTGCACGCCATGACGGTGAGGCCCTCTTCCTCGCGGATGGTGCGGAGGGTCATGTGTACCTGCGTGGTGATGGCGGCGGAGAATCCCGAGCGCGGTCCGTCGGGGGCAATGACGAGGATGTCGGCCACGGGGCGGAGGGTATCGATGAGGTAGTTGATGCCGAGGGCCTGATAGCCGTCGTCGTTGGAGATGAGTATGAAGGGTCGCATGGTTTTTGTAATTATAAATTATAAATTAAAAATTAAAATCGCTTCTGCCGGCGTGGCTGCTGTAGTCGCTTATGTCGGCGTGGCTCCTATTTTAATTTTTAATTCTTAATTTTTAATTAAAATATAGATGACGATGGGCGCGCCGAGGAGCGGAGTGAGGGCGCTGAGGGGCATGACGCTGTGGGTGAGGCCGAGCGCCGCCGGAACGTGGGTGAGCAAGAGGCATGCCAAGGCTGTGGCGCTGCCGAGGAGGAGTGTGGCGGGCAGGAGGCTGCGGTGGGTGGCGGTGCCCATGAAGAGGCGTGCGCCGTGAGGTACTGCAAGGCCGAGAAAGGCGATGGGGCCGCAGGCAGCCGTGGTGAGGGCTGTGAGCCATCCCACAGCGACGAGCAGGATGGTGCGCCATCGGTGGGCGTCGATGCCGAGGCTGCGGGCATAGTCGGTTCCGAGGAGGAGAGCGTCGAGGGGTTTGATGGCCAGAGGGAAAAGGGCGATGACGGCCATGGCGCCGACGGCGTAGAGCGCGAGGCGTTGGCCCGTGACGCCGCTGAAGTCGCCCATGCCCCAGATGATGAAGCTGCGCACGCCTTCGGCCGTGGCAAAGAAGTTGAGGAGGGTGGTGGCGCTGCTGACGAGGAAGGAGAGCATGATGCCCACGATGAGGAGGCCCGATGTGCCGCGAACCCACGATGAAGCTGCGGTGAGGAGGGCAATGACGGCCATGGCACCGACGAAGGCAAAGCCCGCGCTGAGGGCAAAGCTGCCGAAGATCAGAAGGGCGATGGCGGCTCCGAGGCCAGCTCCTGCGCTGACGCCGAGGATGGAGGGATCGGCCAGAGGATTGCGGAAGAGGGTCTGCATCACGAGGCCGCCGCCAGCGAGGGCTGCACCGGCCACGAGGGCGGTGAGGGCAGCGGGCAGACGGAGGGAGAGAATAATGAAGCTGTCACACTCCATCGTGCTGCCAACGAGGAGGTTGGCTGCAAAGAGCAGGGCGACGAGGAGGGTGAGGAGGGTGGGCTTCATGGGTGTTGGGGGCGGGGGCTAGGTTTTCTAGAGATTCTAGCCTTTCTAGATTTATTGCAGCGGACGGAAGTAGTGGGGCTTCTCGCCAGGGAAACGCTCGGGATGGGCGATGAGGATGACGTCGCGGAGCAGCGCGGAGGGAGCCCACGGCAGTGCATCGTAGTAAGGCACCTCGAGGGTGTTGCACGCCCAGATGTGGTGCTCGCGGAAAGCGCGGAACTGCGTGTAGCGCTCGTCCTCGGCGGCGAGGTCGGCATACGTCATGGGGGCGAAAGTGCCGTCAGCGGCAGGCGGCGCGGCGTAGGTGATGAGCCACAGATCAGCGTCCTTGGCACGCGAGTAAACCGCCTCGAAATCAAGCGGGATGCTACCCGTTGAGGCTTCTTCGGCAAAGACGTAGTGCGTGTCGGCATCGTCGAGCAGACGTCCGAGATAACTCTCGCCGCCGGGCACGTACCACGCCTGTCCTCCGCGTTTGCCGAGGAGCACGCTGGGCGAGGCCGCTGATTGGTTCGGTGTGCAGAGGGCCTGATAAGCAGCCTCTTCGGCGCTGAAGAGACTGTCGGCTTGGGCAGCGCGACCGAGGAGACGACCGTAGAAACGCATCCATTCGGCGCGGCCGAGGGGAATGGCCTCCATGTAGTCGGCGCACTCCACAATGGGGATGCCGAGCGTCTCGAGAGCACCGTAACCCGCATTCTCAAAGGGCGAAGCAAAGATGAGGTCGCAGCCCGCCGCCTTGATGCGCTCGAGGTTCGGACTTTGGCTGCTGCCCATATTCATGCTGTCGGTGAGTGCCGCCTTCAGTTCGGGCGCCACGATGTAGTCAGCGTCCATCACGCCGGCAACGTGGTCCATGGCGCCGAGGCGGTAAGCTAGATAAGCGTGGAGGCTTGTGGCCGAGACGGCGCGGCGGTAGGCAGCACCTTCGCCAGTGGTTGGGCTGTGCGTTGCCTTCTCCGTCGGCAGACGATAGCTGTGCAGCACCTCGCCTTCGCGCCAAGGGTTGAGCACCGTGGCTGTGGAGTCGGTCATCGTGAGCCAACGGGCATAGCGCATCGTGCCGTCGTCGGGCACGACGTTGCTGCAGGCGGTGACCAGCAAAACCAGTAGGAAGGGGATGATAGGGCGCATGATGGGGACTTTTTTAATGGAGACGGTCGAGCGCGTGGTGGAGACAATCGAGCACGTCGCAAAGGCCGTCGAACGTCAGTCTAGACTGACGGCGTCATCAGTGTACACTGACGTAAAAATCAGTCTAGACTGACGTAAAAATATCTTTGCGACAGTTTCAATGATCCTTGCGACAAAAAAGACGCTGGTGCGTGTGTCATTTCAGCGTGATTTCGCCGGCGATGCTGGTGTTCATGAGGAGCAGGAGCTGCTCGGGCGAGTAGTTGGCACCGAGGAGGAACATCAGCTTCGTAACGACGCACTCGAGTGTGGAGTCATAACCGTTGATGACGCCGGCCTCGAGGAGCTGGAGCGAAGTCTCGTAGCGTCCCATTTCGACCGTGCCGTAGTGGCACTGCGTGATGTTGACCATGGCGATGCCACGTTCGTGTAAGTCCTTGAGCCTCTTGATGAACCACGGTTTCTGCGGAGCATTGCCGCTGCCGAAGGTCTGGAGGATGACGCCGCGCAGGCCGGGGGTGGAAAATACAGCATCGACCACCTCCTCGGTAATGCCGGGGAAGAGGGTGAGGATGGCGATGTGGCTGTCCATGGTCTTGTGGACATAGAGCCCATCGTGCTTGCTGCCGTACATGGTGTGGAAGAGGTTCTGACGCACGTTTTCGCTGCGCTCGGCAGGGTAGAGAATGCGGTCCTTGGCGTAGTCGATGTGGATGCCTGCTTTGGCCAACGCCGGACAATTATAGGAACGGAAGGCATTGAAACCTTCGGAGTTGATCTTTGTGGTGCGGTTGCCGCGGAGGAGCTCATTCTCGAAGAAGATGCACACCTCGGGCACCATGGGCTGTCCCTTCACGGTGCGTGCGGCGGCAATCTCGATGGAGGTCAGGAGATTTTCCTTGCCGTCGGTGCGAAGCTGTCCGATGGGAAGTTGCGATCCGGTGATGATGACGGGCTTGTCGAGGTTCTCGAGCATGAAGCTCAGTGCCGAGGCGGTGAAGGCCATGGTGTCGGTGCCGTGGAGGAGTACGAAGCCGTCGTAACGGTCGTAGTTTTCCTCGATGGCCTCGGCCATGCGCACCCAGTCGTGGGGCTCCATGTCGGAGGAGTCGATGGGTTCGCCGAGGGTGATGGCGTCGATGTTGAAACCGAACTGGCTGAGCTCGGGCACACTGCTTTCGAGGTGGCTCCAGTCGAAGGCTTCGAGGGCGTGCGTTTTGTGGTTCTCGCGCATGCCGATGGTGCCTCCGGTGTAGATGATAAGGATGGACGGAATGTGTTTTGTTTTCATTTTGGTTAGCATTTGAGTGCAAACTTACTAAAAATTTGCGATTTATTGAGTTTTTTGGGCAATAATTTCGAATAAAATGCGTAATTTTGTGGCCGTAATGTGCGCGTACGTCACGCGTAACATTAAAATTGCCAACTTCTCCCTTGCTTTTAGCATCAAATAACACCCGATGGAAAGAAGAAAAAAGCCCACGATCATCGTGGCCGAAGAATCAAAAAATGACCTGGCCCCCATCATCATGAAATGGACGGGCCTGGCTCGCTGTTACTGGTATTGGATCGTGCTGAGCGTCATCGCCTGCCTCTGCGCCGGCTTTGTGTATCAGCAGCATCAGTCACGCGTCTACAACACGGCGGCCGTCGTGCTCATCGAGCAGCAGGAAGGCAGTAGCTCCAGTATGCGCACCAAGGTGGGCAACAGCCAGATGAACACCCTCATGCAGCTCAACGGCATCTCCGCCGGCGACAACCTGAAGAACGAGATGTTCATCCTCTCCAGCTTGCGCCTGATGAAACTCATTGTGCCCACGCTGCACCTCGACGTCGACTACACCACGACGCAGAATCTGCACGATGTGGCCCTCTACCGCGACCGCCCCTTTGTGGCTCACTTTGCGAAGCAGGCCGAGGTGCCCGTGTCGATGGAGGTGACCATCGGTAAGGACAATCGTTTGACGCTGACCAACTTCGAACTCCACAGCAAGAAGTACAAGTTGCCCGAGGAGAAGGCCACGCAGGTCATCACGACCGACCTCGGCACCGAAGTGACCACTCCCGTGGGTCGCGTGCGCTTTGAGAAGGACGTCAACTTCAAGGGCTTCGAGCGCGGCAAGACCATCGTCGTGAAACACTATCCCGCGGCCATGGCTGCCAAGATGTACCAGTCGAAGGTGGCTGCCAGCGAACTCGAGAAGGACTGCGACCTCATCGTTCTGACCTGTGCCGACATCAACACCGACCGCGCCGCCGACATCCTCTACGAAATCGTGGAGACCTACAAGAAGGACGTGATCGACAACAAGAACAGCCAGGCACAGCGCACGGCCGAGTTCATCGACGGACGTCTGGAACTCATCAGCCGCGAGCTTGCTGCCGTCGAGGGCGAATATGCGCGCTTCAAGGCCGACAACAAAATTGCTGACCTCAGTTCCACGGCCAACGCTCTGACGCAGGAAGGCATGCGTGCCCGTACCGCGACGAACGAACTCGCCACGCAGCTCAGCGTGGGCCAGTATCTCGAGGAATTCCTCCGCACCACCGCTGGTGCCAAGGACATTATCCCCGTCATCTCCAACTTCAGCAGCACGTCGCTCGCCTCGCAGATCAACGACTACAACCGCCTCGTGATGAACCGCAACCACCAGGCCGAAAACTCTAACGAGGACGCTCCCTGGATCCGCGAGCAGGACCGCCAGCTCGAAGCCATGCGCAGCGCCATCCAGTCTTCGCTCAAGAGCTATGTGAAGAGCATGGAGCTCGAACTCCGTGCCGCACAGGCCAGCGAAGCCGCCCTGATGGGCAAGGCAGGCGAAGTGCCCCTCAAGGAGCAGCGCGTCATGGACATTGCCCGTCAGCAGAACCTGAAGGAAGCCCTCTACACCTATCTGCTCAACAAGCGTGAGGAGGTGGCTCTGCAGTTGGCCATCGAGGAAGCCAATGTGCGTCTCGTCGAGGAGCCCGAATCGACCAACGGTCCCGTAGCGCCCCGCACGAAGGTCATCATGCTCATCTCCCTGCTCATCGGTCTTGTTGTGCCCTTCGTCGTGCTCTACATCCGCGAACTCTTCGACACAACCGTCACCTCGCGCAAGGATGTGGAAGATGCGCTCTCCGTGCCCATCATCGGCGAACTGCCCCACCTCGAGAAGAGCGACGACCGCACGCTCGTCTACGGCAAGGGCGCCGACCTCAGCGCTCCTATGGCCGAAGCCTTCCGTCTGCTCCGCTATGGTCTGCACTATACCAACCCCAATATGCAGGTGCTTCTCGTCACCTCTTCGACCCTGAGCCACGGCAAGTCGTTCGTCAGCCGCAACCTGGCAGGCGCCATCGCCATGACGGACAAGAAGGTGCTCCTCATGGACGCCGATATCCGCGTGCGCAACCTCAGCCGCAACACCGGTCTGGCCCGTGCACGAGGCATCACGGAGTATCTCGTTGGCGACGTGACCGATCCCCTCGAGATTGTTATCAAGGACGGCATCATGGAGGGCGTTGACCTCATGCCCGCCGGCATCACGCCTCCCAACACCACCGAGCTCCTCATGAGCCAGCGTCTCGAAGACCTCATCAACGAGCTCCGCAAGACCTACGACTTCATCATCCTCGACACCACGCCCGCCTTCGCTGTGGCCGATGCCAGCATTGTCAGCCGCGTGACCGACCAGACGCTCTTCGTCATCCGTGTCGGAGAGCAGGTTCGTGCCGGTCTGCCCAGCATCGAGGAACTCTACAGGTCGAAGAAGTGTGGCAACCTCTGCGCCGTCATCAACGACTGCGACCGCAAGGCTCGCTCTTACGGCTACGGCTACACCGGCGGCTACAGCTACAGCTACCAGTACGGCTACGGCAAGCACGGCAAGAAGCGCAAGTGGTACCAATTTTGGAAGAAGAAATAAAGCCCCGCTAGAAATCT
>JAUNIC010000151.1:6218-8461 GCA_030523615.1 Bacteroidales bacterium | reverse complement strand
TGTGCCTTAAAACTAAGCAGAAAGGGGCCGATTGCGACCAAAATATCACAAATTGTAATTCCCAGATTACAAGCAATCACTTTTCAACACAAAAAGTGAACCTAAAGTGAACCCAAAATCACCCATGGTCCACCTACGCAACTAAATAGTTTACAGCAGTTTAACCCCTAAAAGTGAACCTGTGAACCCAAAACACTATTTTTCGTTCATCCAGCAGATTTGAGTTTCCTGCAGACACACAAAAAAACAGCAGCCTCGTTTGTGTGAGACTGCTGTGTGAAGTGGTAGCGCCTACGGGATTCGAACCCGTGTGACATGCGTGAGAGGCACGTATCCTAGACCCCTAGATGAAAGCGCCATATTCCTTTCGCTCTTTTTGACAAATAATGCTCTTTTTAGAAGAAAAGTGCTCGTCCAAAATGAACGAGTACCTTCCAAAAATTGTAGCGCCTACGGGATTCGAACCCGTGTGACATGCGTGAGAGGCACGTATCCTAGACCCCTAGATGAAAGCGCCATATCTCATTGAGCGGAAGGAGGGGGATTCGAACCCCCGGTACCCTAATCGAGTACGTCAGTTTAGCAAACTGGTGGTTTCAGCCACTCACCCATCCTTCCTTGAACTCAAAGAGAGATGCGTTATTTGTCAAACGCGGTGCAAAGGTACGGCGAAGTTTTGATTCGTGCAAGATTTTGAGCGAAAAATTTGCTCGCGGCGCTCATTTTTGCGTCAAAATGCATTTTTCTGCCAAGTTGAGATGAAATTTTGCCGTTTTACCCTTTCATAATTCGCCAAACTTCACTATCTTTGCAGCATGAATCAGAACAGAACCGCTTTTCTGCTGCGATGCGCGCCGCTTCCCGTGGTGCGCATGGGCTTTATCGGCCTGGGACATCGAGGCAGAAAGACCGTAGAACGATATACCGACATCGAGGGTGCTGAGATCTGTTGTCTCGCTGATCTCTCGCCCGAAGCCGTGGAGCAGGCCAACCAGCAACTGGCCCTCAGCGGACGCCATCTGGCACGAACTTTCGACGGCCCCGAGGCCTGGCGAGAGGTGTGCCGACAGCCCGATATAGATATTATATATATATGTACGGACTGGTCCACACACGCCGACATTGCCATCGAAGCCATGCGACACGGAAAGCACGTGGCGGTCGAGGTGCCGCTGGCGACGACCGTGGAGGATTGCTGGCGAGTGGTGCGAACGGCTGAAGAGACGCAGCGCCACTGCTTCATGACGGAGAACTGTTGCTACGACTGGTTCCATCTGGCCACGCTGTCGCTCGTGGAGAGTGGCAGGTTGGGCACCGTGACCCATTGCGACGGGGCGTACATCCACGATTGGCGTCACCTCTTCGGCGACGGCAACTTCTACGAACAGAGTGTGCGCTGCGGCGGTAATCCCTACCCCACCCACGCCGTCGGACCCATTGCACAGATTCTGGGCTTCCACCGCAAGGACCGCATAGTGCGCCTGACGGCTATGACGGGCAATGCCATGGGCCACGACTCGCTGCTGGGCCACACGAATACGGCACTCATCAGCACGGAGCGCGGGGTGACGATCATGCTGCAGTTTGACGGCACGACACCGCGTCCTTACTCCCGTATGCAGAGCGTCTGCGGCACGGAGGGTTTCGTGCAGAAATATCCCGTGGCCATGGTGCAGACGGAGGAGGGGCTGCTCACCGGCGAACAGGCGGAGGAGCTCATGCAGCGCCAACTGTCGACGGCTGCTGCCTCGGATGGGCCGAAGAGTGCGGCGCGGGCTTGGCGCGATGGCCACACCTTGGGCGTGGAGAACGAGATGAACTACGCTATGGATCGTCGTCTCATCCATTGTCTGCAGAAGGGCCTGCCTCTCGACATCGACGTCTACGATGCTGCCGAATGGAGTTGCCTCACGGAACTCACCCGTCTCTCGGCCGAACGTGGCGGAGCGCCGGTGGATATTCCCGATTTTATGGGACCGCATGACGAAAGCCGCTAAAACGCTTGAACCAAACATAACTCAAAAACTAAAGCATACATTATGAACCTCGTATTTCTTGACTCTCATGCTCTGAATCCTGGGGATCTGAGCTGGGACACCATAGCCGCTCACGGCACTTTGACCACCTACGACCGCACGCCGAAGGAACTGATCGTGGAACGCGCAAAGGATGCCGACGTCATCCTGACGAACAAGGTGCGCTTCACGGAGGAGGAGTTTGCTCAGCTGCCGAAGCTGCGCCTT
>JAUNIC010000151.1:5412-6208 GCA_030523615.1 Bacteroidales bacterium | reverse complement strand
TGCCACGGGTTACGACAACATTGACTGCGCCGCTGCCCGCCGCCATGGTGTGACGGTGTGCAACGTGCCGGCTTACAGCACACTCGCCGTGGCGCAGCATGCCATGGCGTTGCTCCTCGAAGTGTGTAACCAGGTGGGCCACTACAGCCGCGCCATCTCCGCCTACGATACCGAAGGTGCCGAGGGTGCAGCAAAGGACTCTTACTGGGCCGTCAGCCCTGACTTCTGCTGTTGGAACCGCCCCATCGTGGAACTGACCGGCAAGCGCATCGCCATCGTGGGTTGGGGCAACATCGGCAGCAAGGTGGCTCAGCTGCTCCTGCCGCTTGAGGCCGAAGTGGTGGCTGTGACTTCAAAGCCGCAGGAGGCGCTACCAGAGGGTGTGAAGAAGGTGACGCTCGAAGAGGCGTTTGCCACAAGCTTTGCCGTTTCGCTCCACTGCCCGCTGGCCGCCAACAACCGCCAGTTTGTCAACGCCGAACTCTTGAGCCATTCACGTCGCGGACTGATTCTCGTCAACACGGCCCGCGGTGGTCTCATCAACGACCAAGACGTGGCAGACGCGCTCCGCAGCGGACAGCTTGGCGCTTACAGCACGGACGTGATGAGCACGGAGCCGCCTTCGGCTGATCACCCTATCCTGCATGCTCCCAACGTATTCATCACGCCTCACGTGGCTTGGGCTACCGCCGATGCCCGCCAGCGCATCATCGACATCATGACACGCAACCTCAACGCTTTCGTAGCAGGCGAAGCCATCAACGTGGTTAACCCGTAATTGATAATTAGTTTTTTC
>JAUNIC010000151.1:0-5399 GCA_030523615.1 Bacteroidales bacterium | reverse complement strand
TGAATCGATTTTCATAAACCCAACACATTCCACTATTATGTCAAATCTTCTCGACCAACTGGGCGCTGCCCTCAATCAAGTTACTAATGGCGCAAATGGCGCTGACGGCCTCGTAAAGACTCTTCAGGAAAAGGCTCCCGACCTCATGAAGGCCGTAACAGATCATGCTCCCGGCCTGCTGGACAACATCACAGAAAACGCCCCCGAGGTACTCAAGGCTGTGACAGAAAAGGCTCCCGACCTCATGAAGAACGTCACAGAGAATGCTCCCGACATCCTCAAGAGCATCACTGGCTTCCTCGGCAAGAAATAAAAAATCACGTCCTTATCCAACACATGCGTACTTCCTTACTTTCTCTCCTTTTCCTTGCCGCCACGGCTTCCGCTTTTGCACAGAGCCAGCGCGAGACAATTCTCTTCGACCACGATTGGCGCTTTGCGTTCGGCAGCGCATCTGACCCGAAGAAGGATTTCGGCTGCGGCACAGAGTACTTCAACTACCTCACCAAGGCTGCTTCTATCCACAACGAAGGTCCTTACTCTCCGAAATTCGATGACAGCGCATGGGCTCCCGTGCGCATTCCCCACGATTGGGCCACTACCCTGCCCTATGCTCCCGAGGCCAGCCACAGCCACGGCTACAAGACGGTGGGATGGAAGTATCCGGAGACGAGTGTGGGATGGTATCGCAAAGTGTTCGAGATGGACAAGGCGGATGCCGACAAGACCATCACGCTGACTTTCGAGGGAATCTTCCGCAACAGCACCATTTGGGTCAACGGTTTCTACGTGGGCAGCGAACCGAGTGGCTACGCTTCACGCACCTATGACATCACGGACTACATCCACTTTGGCGAGGGCGAGGAAAACCAGAATGTCATCGCTGTCCGTGCTGATGCCTCGCTCGAAGAGGGCTGGTTCTACGAGGGTGCCGGTATATACCGTGATGTGTGGATGACGAAGACTGCGCCACTGCACATTGCTCATGACGGCACCTACGTGCGTGTGGCTCTGCCTGCCGGTTCGGACGACATCAGCACGCGTGCCAACCTCGTCATCGACGCCACGGTGGAGAATGCTTCGGCCACGGCTGCACAATGTGTCGTCACGCACACGCTCCTCAACGCCGCGGGCCAGGAGGTGGGTCGCTCGCGTGCAGCATCTGTCGCTCTCAAACCCCGCCAGAGCAGCGATTGCACGCTCGAAATCATGGTGGATAATCCCACCCTTTGGGACCTCGACAATCCGTACCTCTACACCCTTCGCACCGACGTTAGCGTCGACGGTAAGGTCGTAGACTCCTACACCACACCCTACGGCATTCGCACGCTGCGCTTCGACAAGGACCTGGGATTCTTCCTCAACGGCCAACCTGTGAAGCTCCACGGTGTCAACATGCATCAGGATCATGCGGGTGTGGGCGCTGCGATTCCTCCCGCATTGCAGACTTACCGTCTGGAGCGTCTGAAGTCAATGGGCGTCAATGCTTACCGCTCGAGCCACAATCCCATGACGCCTGCCATGCTGGCTGAGTGCGACCGCCTCGGCATCCTCGTCATCGAGGAAAACCGTCTGACGGGTACGGGCGAGTATCACCGCGACGAACTCGACAAGATGATCCGCCGCGACCGCAACCATCCGAGCGTCATCATGTGGAGCATCGGAAACGAGGAATGGGGCATCGAATGGAAGGACTACGGCGAGCGCATTGCCCGCACTATGACGGACTTCGTACATCTTCTGGATCCTACGCGTCCGGCTACAGTGGCTACTTCCAGCGGCCCCACCATCACGCGTCCCGTCGACGTGGCAGGCTATAACTACATCGTGCAGAACGACGTTGAGGGTGAGCGTCAGCGTTACCCGAACCGCATTGCTTACGGCAGCGAAGAGACGACGGCATGCGGCACACGAGGCATCTACTACGATGACCGCGAGAACGGCCGCATGGCTTCGATGAACCGCACCGACACCACATATACTAATATTATAGAGCGCGGATGGAAGTTCTACGACGAGCGTCCCTGGCTGCTCGGCTGCTTCTATTGGACCGGCCTCGACTACCAGGGCGAGCCCAATCCGCTCTCCTACCCCGCCGTGGATTCCGAATTCGGACTGATGGACTACTGCGGTTTCGAGAAGGACGAGGCTTACTACCTCCGCTCTTGGTGGACGGACGAGCCCGTGCTCCACATCTTCCCGCATTGGAATCTTGAGGGACACGAAGGCGAACCCGTCGACGTGTGGGCCTACAGCAATTGCGACGAGGTGGAACTCTTCGTCAACGGCAAATCACAGGGTCGCAAGAAGATGGAGCGCAACGGCCACCTCTCCTGGCCCACCACCTACAAGCCCGGCACACTCAAAGCTGTGGGTTACATCAAGGGCAAGAAGGTGCTGACGGAGGTCGTCGCTACCACTGGCGCTCCCACGCAATTGCGTCTCACCGCCAACCGCACGGTCCTCACAGCTGACGGCCGCGACGTGAGTGTGCTGAAGGTCGAGGTGCTCGACAGCAAAGGTCGCGTTGTGCCTACCGCCAATATCAATGTCAACATCAACCTCGAGGGTGCTGGCCGCATCATCGGCGTAGGCAATGGCGATCCCGCTTTCCACGGCGAACAGCACAGCGCCACCGACCTCAACTGCCACTCCTTCAGCGTGCCTACCTTCAACGGTCTTGCTCAGATCATCGTGCAAACTGACGAAGTGGAAGGCGACATTCTCGTCAGCGTCGAATCAGAAGGCACACAGGGTAGCCAATGCTCTATCGCAAGCCTTCGTCCCGAGGTTGCCATCAAACGCCAATAACTAACAAAATATAAAAAACATGTACAAAAGACTCACAAAATCAAGAGAGAAGAAGATCGCTGGCGTATGCGGCGGCATTGCCGAATATTTTGACATCGATCCCACACTCGTACGCTTAGCCTATGCTCTGCTCGCCCTTGGCGCAGGTACAGGAATCCTCTTCTACATCATCTGCGCATTTGTTATGCCTGAGCATCAGTGATGCCTGAATAATAAGGCGCTTTTGCAGATTCCTTCTGCACCGCATTTATCAGAATCAAAAAAACTGCAATCCCCAAGTATTCGGAGGATTGCAGTTATCTTTTTGTAATGCCGCTATCAAGGATTGCAGCGCTTGCAGGGACGATAGCCCTTATCGAGAGCTTCGTAGCGCTTGATGGAACGCGTCTTGCGCATGTTGAGTTTGGAGCATTCGGCCTTGTGGAAGTGCTTTCCACGCTTTGTGACATAGACGGTGACCGTGTTGGAGCGTTCCTTGACGGCAGGTACACTCTTCTTCACCGTGGGAGTCATGCTAAATGCGGGGGTGCAGATGGCAGCCATGAGGGCCAGCGCTGCAAGGATACGTTTTGCTTTCATAATTATTGTGCGATATTATTGTTTTCGGGTGCGAATTTACGAACTTCTTTTCAATCCGTCTGCACTTTTGGCTAATTTTCTTTGTCTGCCACCTTATTTTTATTACTTTTCCATTGCAAAAAGCGAATGATTCAGGTTGCAACAAGTAAAAACACGGACATCGGGTAAGCGTCCTAATGCAGCGCGCAGGTGGAGGGCTTTGTCAGTTCTCCGGCAACGACCTCGCCAGCGTGTTTCTCGCTGAATTCGCGATTGATATCGGCCAATTCCTTCAGGCCATAGATGTAGTCGTCGTACATATCGGAGAAGTCTACGCCTTCGCAGTCACTGTCGACTCCGAGTGCTTCGCGAACGATCTGTGCACGCTCGCTGACGGTAGTATCTTTGATTAGAAGTGATTTTGCCATAATTGTTAGTTCTTATTAATTTGGTTAATATTCCACCTCAATCAAAATGGACGTGATAATTTCCATTCTCATCTTTAGTAATTGTAAGTGGTTTTTCCTCGACATACACACATAGCTTAGCCCCACAACTTTCGCACCATCCATAGCAGGCATAAAGATTCACGAAAGTGATTTGGGAAGGTGTTTCATTGAAATCAACCTCTATTACAACATTTGGTTGTGGATAATCTCGTTTGAATTCTTCCGACTGAATATGCGAAAGATACCCCTCCATCTTGTCAAAGAGGGCAGTTTGCATTTCCTTACTGTCGTCAATATAGCCTACGGTAACAAGAACTAATCTCGCCTCATTACGCTCTTTGTTGGCATACATAAAATCAATGAGTTTAAGGTCACCTAAATGTTCTCTTATTTTTTTATCCATCGTTATTATAATTTCTATTATGTATCTATAGTCTCATTCTACTCTCATTTAGTATGTTATGAAAGTACAAAATTGTGTATAACAATCGTGTCTTTGATCAAAAGTGATTTTGCCATGATAATAGTTGATTTGCTGTAGAGATTGCTTCCAAAGTGCAAAATTACGAAAAGTTTTGGAAACAGCACAGGGATTGCGAAAAATTTTGAAAACAGCTCAGAAAAGTCACAAGAACTACAAGCAGGATCACTATCAGTTGAACTGATAAGCCAAACGCTCGTCGCCGTTCCAACAATGGATGATGCCGCAGTATTGGAAACCAGCCTTGACGATGGCATGCTGCATGACTTTATTGTCGCGATGAGTATCGATGCGGATGGTGGAATAGCGTTGCAAGGCGTACTCCAACGCCAGACGGAAAACACCCTTCACCTCGCCACTGCTGGCGATGCGGTGAATGGTGGCATAGGGATGATTGTGGGGCCATGCACCGTCGTATATCATGTCGTAAGTGGGATCATTGCCGCCACGAAGAACGAAAGTGGCTACAATCCGCTCTTCCTCAAGACATACATAGCTGTCGCCGCTTTCGATGTCGGCTGTCAACTGTTCTGTGCTGGGATAAGTTGCCGCCCACTGATTAGGATTGCCGGTCGAAGCCATAAAGCGACGGGCAATGGCGAAGATTTCCATCATTCGCGGAATGTCAGATCGTGTAGATTTTCGTATGAACATAGACGTTTGTGACTATAATCTTACATCAAAATTCCCGCGAAACTCTTAAGATAGAACTTCGCGGGAATCCTTTTAGTGATTATCGATTTGGAGAGGAATCGCGGTCTCGAAGGAAAGTTAAGATTTACTTCACCTCTTCGAAAACGACTATTATTGACTATCAATGCGTTAGCACCGGGTGTCGCTCACATGTCGCAAAAATCAAAATAAGCATTGATAATCAACATGTTACAAAACCGATGCAAATGTAAGATTTTATACCCGAATAACCAAAAATAACCGCATAAAAAAGCACAATTTTGCTACATTTTCTTGATACATATCATCGTTTGACACCTTGGAGTGACAAAAAAGTGAAGACGATTATAAAAATCATGGGATTCTATGTCAGAAATGGCAATTGGCAGCTGAAAAATGGCATCTATAAGGTAAAAAAGTGAAGAAAA
>JAUNIC010000150.1 GCA_030523615.1 Bacteroidales bacterium | reverse complement strand
TGACACTACCCCCTCAAAGTAGCGCGTCTACCAATTCCGCCACCTCTCCATTCTAATGGATATACATGCAGATGTCTCAAACTTTGTGCCCAGAACAGGACTCGAACCTGCACGCCGTTAAGCACTCGCACCTGAAACGAGCGCGTCTACCATTCCGCCACCTGGGCAAAAATAGAGACATTGCTTAGAGCGGAAAACGAGACTCGAACTCGCGACCCCAACCTTGGCAAGGTTGTGCTCTACCAACTGAGCTATTTCCGCAAATCGAGTGCAAATTTAAGGCGAATTGTTGATACAACCAAATTTTGGACTCGAAAAAGAAACGTGCGTGCTTGTTTCTTGAATAAATTGCGCTATATGGTTTGCAGAAACTCTTCTGCCGCCGTGAGAGTGTCTTGTTTGCCCACGTCGAGGAGTCGAAGATTGCTGTTATGCACGCCACGGATGGTCATTTGGGCGCAATTCTTGATGTAGAAGTCCATAATGGGGAACTTCTCGGGCCATTCTTCCATAAGTTTCGCGATGGAGGGGTTGACCACATGGATGCCAGAAAAAGCGTATTTGTGGCACTTGCTGACGTCAATGCTCCCGAAGGGAGAACGTATTTCGCCCGTCGCAATGTTGGTCCATCCTACCATTCGCATGCTGTCGTCAAATAGAAGGTAGCGTTGCGTCTGACGTGAACTTACCATCAGAGCGACGTCGACGTCTTGGTTGCTTTCGTAGAAGGCGGCGAGATCAGCGTTGCTCAGGATGTCGACGTTGTGGATAAGAATGGGCGAATGATCATCGCTAGAGAACATACTGAGGGCCTTCTTCAGGCCACCGCCAGTGTCAAGGAGCTGCTCGCTTTCGTCAGAGATGCGGACATCCATGCCCATTTCGTGGGTGCTAACGTAGTCGACGATCTGGTTGGCGAAATGGTGTACGTTGATGACCATCTCGGTTGTTCCGGCTTCGCGGAGTTTGCTGGAGGTGATGTCCAGCAGAGGGCGTCCGCCCACCGGTACGAGTGCCTTGGGCATGTGATCGGTGAGCGGACGTAAACGTGTGCCTAATCCGGCTGCAAAAAGCATTGCGCGCATGTGCGTATAATATTATAGGAGTAGGAGGGGTTGTTGTAGAAACGGGACGAGAGATTTCTCGTTCTTTATTTCTCGAAACGGCTGTAAATGACGTTGAGCTGTACCTCGCCGTTCTTGCTGCCTTCGAGTTTTACGCTGCGCAGATTGTAGTCGTTGCGGACGCTGACGAGGACTTTCTGCGACGAATAGTAGTTCTGGACGGTGGTGTAGTCGGCTGTGACAGGCATCAGCACGAGCGTCTGCCAATCGGGGTTCTCGGCTTCCCACTTCTGCCATTTGGCCTTTCTCGTTTCTTCGGAGTCGCCGGGCTGTACGCCAGATTCGTTGTCGCGCTGCTTGCGAAGGAAGGTGATAAGCGGAGCGATGTTGTTGAACGTATAGGCGTTGTTCTTCGTGCTGTATTCGCAGAGGAACGACGTTTCAGAATCGGGCAGGGTGTTCTTGGAGAAGAACTCTTCCACTTGGCTCTTGCGGATGAGGAGGAGATGGGTGGGAGGTTCCAACAGACAAGAGTTCTGCTCTTCGGCCACGTAGCGGCGCAGCGTGAATCGGGCGCTGTTGAGCGTGTCGTTGTAGTGAGCTCCAGCCACGATCTGTCCGACGGGGAGCGTGATTTCTGTGTGTAAGCCTGCGGGCGACTTGACGTATGTCAACGGGTGACCAGCTTTGTCATAGGCGTAGCCGTCTTTGTCGATGAGCGACTCCAGGTTGCTATGGTTGATGGCTGTGTTTTGGATCACCTCCTGTGTTGCGCCCAATCGCATCCAGGCTTTCGTGACGGTAGTGTCGTTTTCCTGGTAGCGGAAGTAGATATCGAGTACGCTTACGTCAGAGTTGACCAGAGAGCCGAGGCCGCCGGTGTGTTCGATGTAGAAACCGGGACAAACGTGGTGGCTGAAGGTATAGCTATTCTTGAAGAACTCAGGGTGATCGTAGAAATTCTGGAGGATATAGGTGCCGTATTCGGAACCGAGGTGGATGGGGATGCTATGATAGTTGCCGCTTGAGAGGCTCGTTTCGTATTGGCTGAGGTTCTGGTCGATTACAGTGTAGGTCGTGGACGCCTTGACTTTGGGGGTGGGATTGACGTACTCCTTGGGATTGATGTTGGTGTAATACGTCATATTTTCCTCCATCACGTTGTCCAGTCGCAAGTCGGTGGCCGTTAGCTTCATGGTGGTGAGCGAGTCTCCGTAGTACTTGTCGTGGAAAATGCGGATGACGCAAGAGTCGGCAACGATATTGCCGCTTTCGTCCTTCAGCACGACATCGCGAGAGGGGAGGGAGTAGTCCTCCTGGAGGTGGAACTGTGCGAGGAAACTGCTTGTGGTGACGGCTTTCGTTTCGGGATCGTAGAAACTGCCGATGAAGCAGCTGCTCGTGTTGGCAACGACGGGCCCGGTGATGACCGATCGGGTGTTGAGGGGGAAAGTCTCGTAGAAAGTAGAGAGGGAGTCTTGCACTGGCATGATGGTGGCGCCGATGGATGCGGTGTCGTCGTCGCACGATACGCAGATGCTGATGGCGCACGCTATGAATGCAAGTATTTTGGAGTGAAGTTTCATTTTCTTTGCGATGGTTTATTCTTCGTCGCTTCCGGTGATTTTGTCGTAGAATTCTGTGATTGCGGGAACGGCGGTTTTGTCGCCGGGGCATGTGATGCAGGGGATGCCTTGTGCTTCGGCGAAAGCGGTGAGCGTCTCGTTATTGCCCGACTGGATAAATCCGTCGGAGAATGCGATGGCCAGCTGGCTGAGCGACTCGGGCTTGCTGAGGTCGATGCCTTTTGCGCTGATCGCCTTGGTGTTGGCGCCTCGGAAGCAGACAGCGCGTTCAACGTTGTCAGCGGGAGTGGCTGTGGGTGCCTCGTCGAAAGCGGAGAACACCACCTTGGCGTCCTTGAATGTGGGCTCGTCCTGATAAGCGTGCTTGATGTAGAGGGGTACGATGGCCGACATCCAACCTTGGCAATGGATAACATCGGGTGTCCAGCGGAGCTTCTTGACAGTCTCAAGTACGCCGCGAGCATAGAAGATGGCGCGCTCGGTATTGTCGGCATACTCCACACCCTTGTCGTCGTCCTTCATGAGACGCTTGTGGAAGTAGTCATCGTTGTCGATGAAGTAAACCTGCATTCTGGCGGGCTGAATGGAGGCTACCTTGATGATGAGGGGGTGGTCTGTGTCATCGATGATAATGTTCATGCCCGACAAGCGTATGACCTCATGCAGCTGGTTGCGACGCTCGTTAATGTGGCCCCATCGCGGCATGAATGTGCGGATTTCGCGACCGCTCTCTTGTGTTGCCTGAGGTATTTCACGGCCTGCTGTTGCCAATTGCGACGTGCTGACATAGGGGGCGATTTCTTGGGTGATGAACAGAATCTTCTTAGCTTTCATTTTCGTGTATATTAATTCTCCCGCAAAGTTACAACTTTTTTCTGGAATATTTTGTGGCTTAGGTCTTTTTGTAGCACTTAAATAATTTTAAAGTGTTGTTTTTGCTTTTTAGATGTTGCTTTTCTGCGTACGTGTGGGCGTGCAATTGCGCGCATATGCGCAACATTATAAGTGGTGCGTATATGCAAAATGACATTACATACATACAAAAAAGTGCCGCCTCGCGATGGAGACGGCATATGACACGGTGGGCATCCTGCCCTTTTCAGAACACTTCGGGGATGGAGGGAGCTACGCTTTCGGGGAGTTCGATTTGCAGTTTCTTGCAGACAAAATCTGTAATGAAGTCGAGTGTAGCGTCAGGACCGAGCGCGGAGATATTGACACACAAATCGTACGTTTCGGCATTTCCCCACGTGTTGTTGGTGTGGAAATTGTAGTAACTTGAACGCTGATTGTCGACGTGGTTGATGAGCTTCACTGCATTCTTGTAATCCACCTTCTTTTGGTCCATGACTCTGCGGACACGGTCCTCGTGATTGGCGGTGACGAAGATTTTGACACAGCGAGGATGCTGGCGCAGGATGTAGTCGGCGGCACGGCCCACAATGACGCACGAACGTTCGGCGGCCACCCTCTGGATGACGCCGCTCTGCAGGGTGAAGAGGTTCTCTTCGGTGAGTTGGTGGTTAGAATAGAAGTCGCCGCCGCCTACGAAGGGTTGTACGGCACCGATGAATTGGCGTAGAAATCCCTTTCGCTCGTTGTCATGGTGAAACATATTTCGTCCGAGTCCAGTGTCCTCGGCGGCTTGCGACAGGACAACTTTGTCGTAATAAGCCACGTTGAACTTTTTTGCCACCTGCTGGCCCAACAGCCGTCCGCTGCTGCCCAGCTGACGGCCTATAGTGATTACAAAGGGTGCGTTGTTTTCCATCGTCAATCCTGCTTGTCTTGTGTTGTGAAGGTAAATGGGTACTGGTGTGTTGTGGGAAATGACTGCTTACTTCGTTTTTTCCTCCTGCTCTTTTCTGTAGTGTTCAAGGAACTTGTCGATGAGCTCGATACCCCTAGGCGTGCAGCATCCGCGAAGGTGAAAAATACCAAGGTAGATGAACAGTTCAGGGATCGTGTATTGCATGACGGTATTCTGATCGATGAATCTTGTCTCCTTGCCGAACAGGTAATTTGTGATTAGGTTGATGTTGATGTCTTGGCGGAACAGTCCTTGCTGCAAGCCTGTCTTGAACACCTGCTCTACGTGCAAAATCCTCTTTGTCTTCGATGCCTGGATGTACTCTTGGACAGCCGGGTAACGGCTGATATCAACGATATATTGCGGAGAGACCTGCTCGAAAGCTTTCATGCGGTTTTCGATGAGTCGGAGGATGATCTCGAGGACATTGTGTTTGCTTTCGTACAGTGATTGCGCCATCTTCTGTTCTTTCTCCGTCAACACCTCGATACAGGCAATGATGAGTTGCTCCTTATCGGCAAAAAGCTGATAAAGTGTACGTTTGGACATTTGTAATCCTTTGGCAATGCTATCCATCGTCACCTGTTTGACACCGAGAGTGAAGAAGTCTTTGGTAGCATAGTCAATGACGCGTCGCATCGAAGAGCCTTCGGGAAAAGCGTTTTTGAGTTCAACCATATATGATGTATAGACTTTTGTGGCGCAAATTTACAATTTTTTTTCAAACAAAACGAATTTGTAGAGAAAAGTTTTTATGATAATTGTATTTTTGCCTTTTTTGTGCCAATTGAGCAACAAAAATCCCCACTTCACTGTCGAAATGGGGAACTTTTTAATTTGTTGCAAGTAAGAATTCTGTGTAGAATTTGATGCCTTGTTCTGCTTAAGCCATGACGCTTTTAATGGCAGGAAGGACTTGTGCGAGATCGTCGGCAACAACCTGGCGGTCATAGCCTTCGCGAACGATGACGAGGATGCTGTCGTCGCCGGCGAGAGTGCCTACGATGGAGTCGAAGTTGTGCTCGTCAATGTCGGTTGCGATACCGGCAGCATAGCCGGGACGAGTGCGGAGGAAAGCAATGTTGCCTGAGAACTCGAGGCCAACAAAGCCAGTGTTTTTGAGGAATCCAGGAATCTCGGCGTTGATGCGTCGGCGATAAAGCGGATTTTCGGGCAACATATAGCGGTAACCCGTGGCACTAGCCACCTTTGCGGCCTTGAGCTTCTGGAGGTCACGAGAGAGTGTGGCCTGAGTCACCTTGTAACCTTCGGCCTCCAATTCTTGAAGAAGTGCTTCTTGGCTACCAACTTCGGTGTTGGTAAGAATCAGTCGAAGCACCTCCATGCGTTCGTTTCTTGATTTCATATGCGTTACGTTATTTGCGATGCAAATTTACACAATATATTCAAACAAAAACGAAAAATTTGCCGAAAAGAGACCAAAAAACCGACTTTTAGACCAGCGGGGTTGTGGAAATATGCACTCTTATTTTCCAATCCAGCGTTCAGGGTTCAGTTTTGCCGTTTCTTTGCGCAACTGGAAGTGGAGAGTGGCATTTCCGCTTGCGTCGCGGGCAATGGGGCCGATGACTTGGCGGGTGGAGACCTTCTGGCCGACTCGTACGTTGGAGCTGCTGAGGTTGCAATAGACGGAGATGTAGCTGCCGTGGCGAACGATGACGTTGGTCATGCCAGCAAGCGAGAATACGCTGGTCACTTCGCCGTCGAAAATGCAGCGGGCTTGTGCGCCGGGCTTGCCGGAGTAGTCTGTACCCTTGTTGTCCAAAGTTACACCGTTGAGGCCTTCGGGCGAGTAGGGGCCAAAGTGGGCACTGATGACGTAGCTGCCGGTGATGGGCACAGGAAGACGTCCCTGGTTGGCTGCAAAGTTGGCAGAAAGTTTTGTGTCGGTGTTGCTGGGAGCATTGACTTTGGGAGCGGCTTCTGATGGTGGGGGTGCTGCAGCTTTGCCTGTGCTGGCTGTCGCCTTGCCGTTGGCTTTGCCCTTACCGGCTGTTGCGCCTTTCGATGTCTTGCCCTTTGCTGCAGGCTTCGGAGTGGCTGCGGCCTTGGCTCTGGCGGCTTCCTCCTGGCGACGCTTGGCCGCTTCGGCTGCTTGACGCTTTGCCGCTTCTGCCTTCCGGCGTGCCTCCTCGGCCTTGCGGATCTCGGCCTGTACTAATTGGTCAATGCGAGAGTTGAGGGCTTGGTTTTGTTTTTGCTGGGCTGCCAAAGTAGCTTGTAGTTGCTGCTGCTTTCGGTTGAGCTCGTTGACAACGGCTTGGCGTTCGCGCTGCTGATTCTCGAGTTCGCGCTGCTGCTTCTTGCCTTCAGCCAGAAGGCCAATCTTCTTTGTGTTGGTCGATTCGAGCTCTATCTTCTTCAGACGGACAGCCTCTTCCTTCTGCTGTACGATGACAGCTTGTGCACGCTGGTATTTCGTGTATTCCTGTGCGTAGCGGATGCGACGGTACATCTGTCGGAAATTCTTGGCCGAGAAGATGAACATCAGCTTGTTCTGCATCAGTCTTGTGCGGAACATATACATGGCGCCGTGAGAGTATTTGCGTCGGCATTCAGCCAGTTCGTCCTCGAGAGTCATGAGATCCTTGTGGAGCGAACCGATGCTGTGGGTAAGTCCGTCAACCTGTTCCTGGATGCCGTTGACGTACTCTTTCTGCGAACTGATATTGCCTGTGATGACAGCCAAATTGGCCAACTGTGCGCTCACGTTGTTCTTGGTACTTTTGAGCAGGGCTTGCGATTCCTGGATTTGGCGTTGCAAGGCTGCTTGCTCATTCTGTAACTTCTTGATGTTCTTTGTGGTGGGCACAGAGGGGGTTGCCGCAGAAGCCTTAGGAGCAGGTTTCTTCGGCGCATTTGATGCTTTGGGAGCGGGTTTTGCGGGTGCAGCTTTTGCGGGCTTTGCGGGGGCCGCCTTGGCAGGTTTTGCAGGAACAGATTTCGCCGCTTTAGCAGGTGCCGGCTTCGCTGGAGCAGTTTTCGTGGGCTTTGCTGGTGCCGATTTCGCGGGAGCAGGCTTAGCGGGCGCTGCCTTTGCGGGCTTCGCTGGTGCAGCTTTCGTTGCCTTTGCAGGAGTCGTCTTTGCTGGCGTTGACTTAGCCGCAGGCGTCTTTGTGCCTGTAGCCTTTTGGGCACAGACATTCAGGCTGCAGAGCATCAGCAAACACAGGACAATAAATTGGCGCATGAATTATCGTGCAATGGAAGTTTCTTTACTTTTTCAGAAGATTCTTGATGACGCTGATGAAGTTCAGGTTCTTGTACTTCGCGGGGATCTCCGTGTTGGGCTCCCAGTTGTTGGCCACCTGAACCTTAGAGAGTTTCAGCTTGGCTTTGCCAGTCTCGATCATGCCGTCGGCACCACTCATCTCCATAATCACGCGAGTGGGGAGTTCGTAGTATCCTGCGCGAATGTGACGGCTGTAGCTTGTGCGGAGTTCGAGAGGAACGAAACCGCCAACGGGAAGGGTAGCGTAGTTGACGTTGTTGCCATTCTCGTGCCAGAAGTAAGCCTCCACGTTGCGGAACGTGAGCGTACCTTCGCCGCCCAGAGCCTTGTCGGCATCGCGGAAGGAAGTACGGAGATAAGTCTTCGTCATCTTGTTGACGAGGAGGATGCTATCGGGAGTCATAATGATGCGAACGCCTTCGATGCCGTACTTGGTGAGGCTGATCTGGATAGCTTCGCCACGCTTCATCTTGATGTTGCCTGAGCAACTCTCGTTGAGGTTGAAAGCTTTGACGGTAGCGTCGAGGTGAGCAGATATACCTTGTACGTTTCCGGTGAGTGCACGTTGGCTGGCGCAGCTGGTCGTCATGAGCATGCAGACTGCTGCAAGGAGGGTAAAGATGTAATGCTTCATGGTTTTTTGTTTTTGATTTTGGTGTTGAGTTTCTTTGTTAATTCGGAATCGTCGGAAAGACGCTGGGCGTGCTGCCAGAATTCGAGAGCACTCTCGCGCTCGCCAGCATAATAGTAGATGTCGCCGGCGTGGTCGTAAAGACTTGCTGAAGAGGAGGCTTCGAGTTCTTCTTCCGGCAGATTCTTGATGGTCTGGTCGATATAGATGCGAGCCTGGGTGTACTGCTCT
>JAUNIC010000149.1 GCA_030523615.1 Bacteroidales bacterium | reverse complement strand
TTTATAATTTTTAATTGACTCTCTATCCCACCGCTCCTTCGAGGCTTACGGCGAGGAGTTTCTGTGCTTCTACGGCGAACTCCATGGGGAGCTTGTTGATGACCTCCTTGGCGTAGCCGCCGACGATGAGGTTGACAGCGTCTTCCATGGGGATGCCGCGCTGCTGGCAGTAGAGGAGCTGGTCTTCAGAGATCTTCGACGTCGTGGCTTCGTGCTCGACAATCGAGTCGTTGTTGTGAACGTCGATATAGGGGAAAGTGTGAGCGCCACACTTGTCGCCAAGGAGCAGAGAGTCGCACGAGGAGTAGTTGCGTGAGCCCTTGGCCTGGCTGCCCACCTTGACGAGGCCGCGGTAGCTGTTCTGGCTCTTGCCTGCACTGATGCCCTTGGAGATGATGGTGGAGCGGGTGTTCTTGCCCACGTGGATCATCTTCGTGCCGGTGTCGGCCTCCTGATGATTATTCGTCACGGCCACGCTGTAGAACTCTGCCTGGCTGTTGTCGCCCATCAGCACACACGAGGGATACTTCCACGTGATGGCGCTACCGGTCTCAACCTGCGTCCAGGAGAGGCGGGCGTTCTTGCCGCGAAGCTGGCCGCGCTTGGTGACGAGGTTGAGCACACCGCCGTTGCCGTCGGCATCGCCGGGATACCAGTTCTGCACGGTGGAATACTTCACCTCAGCGTCTTCGCCTACGACAATCTCGACGATAGCGGCGTGGAGCTGGTTTTCGTCGCGCATCGGAGCGGTACAGCCTTCGAGGTAGGAAACGTAGGCGCCGTCGTCGCAGACAATGAGCGTGCGTTCAAACTGACCTGTGTTGCGGGCGTTGATGCGGAAATAGGTGGAGAGCTCCATGGGGCAACGCACACCCTTGGGAATGTAGACGAACGATCCGTCGGAGAAGACGGCGCTGTTGAGGGCGGCGAAATAGTTGTCGCGGTAGGGAACCACGGAACCGAGGTATTTGCGCACGAGTTCGGGATTCTCGCGTACGGCCTCGGAGATGCTGCAGAAGATAATGCCTTTTTCCTGAAGGCGCTCCTTGAAGGTGGTCTTGACGCTGACGGAGTCCATCACAGCGTCGACGGCCACGCCTGCGAGCTGCATGCGTTCCTCGAGGGGAATGCCGAGCTTGTCGAAGGTCTTCATGAGTTCGGGGTCGATCTCATCAGCGCTCTTTTTCTTTTGGCCCGCGGTGGGATCGGCGTAGTAGGAGATGGCCTGGTAGTCGATCTCGGGCAGATGGACGTGACCCCAAGTAGGAGCTTCCTGCTCCTGCCAATAGCGGAAGGCCTTGAGGCGGAACTCGAGGAGCCACTCGGGTTCACCCTTCTTCTGCGAGATGAGGCGAATAACGTCTTCGTTAAGGCCGACGGGGATGACCTCGGTCTCGACGTCGGTCGTAAAGCCGTGTTCGTATTTCTGCTCCGACAGATTGCGGAGAATTTCTTCGTTGCTTGCCATTGTCTTTAATGCGCGATTATTACATCCTTATTTTTTAGGAACGTCTACCCACAGCGTGTCGCTGGCTGTGGCGCCATGGTCCACGTGGTCCATGGGGCGCATATCGTTGTCGATGACCATATCGATGACAGAGCTGACCACGCCCTTCACGGGTTCGAAGAGGGCGCTCTCCTTCGTGCGCTCTTCGTTGAGGATGCCGAGGGCGCTCATCACGCTGAGCACACAAGAGAGGAGAATGGTAAACTTCACGAGACTCACTGCGGCGCCGGCCATGCGGTTGAGGCCGCCCAAATGAGCGCGGTTGAGCACCTTCGTCAGGATGTTGGCTGCAAGGCCGAGGACGATGGGCGAAATGATCCATAGGATGAAGAAGGCGATGATGCTGGTCACCATGTTGCCCTGACTGCCGTTGACGGCAAGATACTGGCCGAATGTGGAGTAGCACGTAGCAGCGATGAGGAGACCAAAGAGGTAGCCTACGCTGGTGACGACCTCCTTGAGGAGACCGTTGCGCCATCCGCTTACGATGGCCCAGACAACGACGATGAAAATAAAAATATCTAACATTGTGTGAATGGGGGTTCTATGGGTTGTTACGATGGAAGCTTCGCGCTGAATGTCTACAGTCTTCGGCGCGTCGCAGCAGGCCGCCGTTCGGAGATGAGCCTACTGATGCGCAGCAAAGTTAATAAAAATAAAGCGAAAGAGGCGCACGCGAAGCCGAAAATCTTACGCGTGCACCTCTTTTTATTGGTTAATTAGTAACGGGCGGTTGCAAAAGCAGCAGTAACAGGGAGAGTTGCCGTAAAAGCAGGTCGGAGAATTCTGCCCCGTGAAGCTTTTACTGTATGAGCAGGACAATCATCTTGAGGGCGAAGTCAAAGAAGACAATCTTGGCGTTGGCGTTCTGCTCGATGTCGCGCTGGGCTTGCGAGAGTTCGTCCATGATACCGAAAACGTTGCGCTCGTTGATGAAGCGTGCGAAACGAACCGAGAACTCGCTTTCGTCGCGCGTCATGAAGTTGAGTTCGGGACGATGGAAGTTGTAGATGAAGTTCTCGCGGACAAGACGCTGGCAATACTCCAGGAAGGACTTCTGACGCTCGCGGCCCATGCCGGCTATCTGCTCGCTCCAGGCGCGCATCTCCTTGATGTCGCGCTGGTAGCACTTGCGCATGAGGAGCACGAACATATTGAAGAACAGAATCTCCTCCTCGTTGGTCGAGAGCATCTGCAGCGCACGGGTGTAGCTGCCCGACGCACTGTGGGCGACGAAGCGCGCCGTGGTTTCGTCGAGGCCGCGTTCAGCGACAAGACTCTGCGCAATGACGTCTTCGCCCAGTGCCTTGAAGTCCACACGCTGACAACGGCTGACGATGGTGTCGAGGAGTTGTTCGGGATGGTTGCTGACGAGGACGAATACCGTCTGCTGGGGCGGTTCCTCGAGGATTTTCAGAATCTTGTTGCTGCAATTCACGTGCATGAGCTCGGGCAGCCAGATGATCATCACCTTGTAGCCGCCCTGCGAGGAGACGAGCGAGAGCTTGCGCATGATGTCATCGCTCTCTTCGGTGTAAATCTGCACTTTCTTCACGCTGGACTTGCCGTCGTCCTTCTTGCCTTTGACACGCTCGAGGGCCTGCATCCACATGGGGAGGTCAATGTAGTGGCTCTGCGAGAGGAGTTCGCGCCACTCCTTGATGAACTGGTCGGAGGTGGGTGCCGACGACTGTCCCTCGGGCTTGTGGACAGGGAAGACGAAGTGGAGGTCGGGATGCTGCAGCAGTGCGGCCATACGCTGTCCACGCTCGTCGGCGCCGTGGGCGAGGAGCTGCTGCGCGAAGTCGATGGCCATGGCCAACTTGCCGCTGCCTTCGGGGCCGCAGAAGAGTTGGGCATGGGGCACTCGACCTTCGGCAATCTGCTGCTGAAGGCGCGCCTTGATATGTTCTTGTCCGAGAACCATTGCTTGCTGGTTAGAAATGTGTGGAATTTAGTAGATTTCCTTGGCAATCTGCGCAATGCTGTCAACGGCGCTCACGGTGTAGAAGTGGAGGGAAGGCACGCCGTAGCGGATGAGCTCGCGGCACTGCTCCACGGCCCACTCTATGCCTACCTGCTTCACCTCGGCATCGGTGGTGCACTTGGCAAGTTCGTGGGCAAGGAGCTCGGGCAGGTCGCAGCGGAAAGTGCGGGGCACGACGGTGATCTGCGACAGCTTGCTCAGGGGCTTGATGCCGGGGATGATGGGCACCTCGATGCCGAGCTCGCGGCAGCGCTCTACGAAGGCGATGTACTTGCTGTTGTCGTAGAAAAGCTGCGTCACGCCGTAGTCAGCACCGAGTTCCACCTTGCGCTTGAAGATGCGGATATCGTCCTCGAGATTCGGGGCCTCTTCGTGCTTCTCGGGGTAGCAAGCCACGCCGTAGCTGAAGGGTTCGCCGGGATGCTTTATGGGGCTGCCGTCGTCGAAGAATCCAGCATTGAAACGATTGACCTGCTCCTGCAACTCGGTGGTGTGGCGATGGCCGTCCTCAGTGGGGCGGAAGTAGGGATCTTCCTTGGCTTTGTCGCCACGGAGAAGGAGGAGGTTGCTTATGCCGAGAATCTGCATATCGATGAGGGCATACTCGATGGTTTCGCGGCTACTGCCGGAGCAGAGGAGATGTGGCACGAGGGGAAGGCCGTATTCACGCTGGAGCATGGCGGCGATGGCCACGGTGCCGGGACGGCGACGGATGCGCTGGCGCTGCATCAATCCGCCCTCCACCTCACGGTAGACGTACTCTGAACGGTGGTGGGTGATGTTGATGTACTTCGGGTCAAACTCGCGCAAGCGGTCGATGGTGTTGCGGAGGTCGTCGATGCCGTTGCCCTTGACGGGCGGCAGCACCTCAAAGGTGAAAGCGGTCTCAGGGCCGCTGATGAGTTCAGTGATCTTCATGCCGGTCTTATTTCACGATTTTGCGGACAATGACGTCGCCTGCAGCGTTCATGCTGCGACGCACCTTCACACCCTGAGCGTCAGCACCGGTGCGCTGGCCTGCAAGGTTATAATAGGTGTTGGTGGGGAAGGCCGAACCGGGCACGTTGGCAATGCCGTCGGAGAGGAGGCTGGTGAGGGCCACCTTATTGGCATTGTAGACCTTGCAGTTGGTAGCATCGTAGCCGTCGAGGTTAGAGAGGAAGGCCACAATCTCTATGTTGTCGGCATCCCAACCTGCGGGAACGGTGAAGGTGTAAGTCTCGGAGTAGTCTGAACTCTTGAGGTTCATGACGGTACCCCACACGCCGGTGAGGGTCTCACGGAAGACGTGCTGGTGGATGTAGTTGAGGCCCTCAGAGGAACCGCTCTGGGGCTGCTTGCACTTCAGGTTGTTCTCGATGAGCCATACGTGCAGACGGTGGTCGCTGCCCTTGGGGATGGCGAGCACCTTACCACTGACGGTCACAGAGAGTTCACGGGTAGTGGCATCGTAGGCGCCATTGATGTCAACGCCTACGGTAGCGGGCACATCCTTGAGGGTGGCGTGGATGCTCTTGAGTTCGCTGGGCGCACCGGGCAGGAATACGGGACCAGGATAACCCGTGGCGTAGAAGTCGTTGACGTTGGTGCGGTCCATCATGATGGCGGGCGCGAAGGTCGAGCCGCCCATGTTGAAGAACCAAGTGTACTCCAAGTCGGCATCGGTCGTGAAGGGGTCGGTGTAGAAGCCGCTGTGGTGACACACCTCGATGGCGTCGGTACCCTCAAAGGCCTCACGCTCACGCTCATGAGCGCCGGGGCAGTTGCCACAGCTGGCGGTCGAGAAGCTTTCAACAAGCACGCGGCGCGCTACGGCGTCTTCAGGATTGTAGACCTCGACGCTCTTGACGAAAGTGTTGTCCTTGGGATTGCGGTCGTCGGCTCCGTTGGGCATGCTCACAGTCATCTCAATGTGGTGCATACCGGGCTCGGTGAAGAATACATCGGTGATCTTGAAACCGCCATACTCTTGATAGTTGAGGCCGTTCTGGAACTCCATGTGCTTGTCCTTCACAATTTCCATACCGTCAATCCAGTAGCTGAGCATGAAGTCCTTCAGCTTGTCGGTGGCCATGTTCTGGATGACGCACTCATAGTCGTAGAATTCACCCGTCTTGAGGAAGGAGGGACCATTGATGGCAGCGAGTGCAATGTCGTTGGTGGGGAGGTCGTCGCCAGAAATACGCACCTGAATCATGAGGTTTACGCCCAATTCGCTCATGTTAGTCTCCATGAGCTGTGCCCACTTGGTCCAGTTGTCGCTGTTGGGAAAGTACACCCACGAGTGTTCGTTTGTCTCGCCGTCGCCAGAGAGGGCGATGACGGAGTTTGAAGCACCGGCGATGGGGGGATAGGAACGGAAACCTGCAAAGAAAGCGGTGTTGGGGTCGATGGTATAAGGATGGCTGAGGGGAACCTCAACCCACTGCCAAGCCATGGCTTCGCGGGCCGCGGTGTCGGTGCGATCGGGGAGGTCAATCCACTCCTCATAAGGGAAATGGTAGGCAAACTCCGAAGTCTTGCCCTGAGCTGCTTTGTACCAGTCGTCGGCGCGAGCGTCGCTGGGATCAGTGGTGTGAGGAATGTCTTCAGGACGCTGACTATCAGGGAAGAGGAATACACCTGCCGTGGCGCCTACTACGCCTGACATGCAGACGCGGATGGAGGTAACCTGACAACCGGCGTAGCGCTTTACGAAGTCTTCGTCGAAACGAACACCCACGATGGCTTCCTGCTTGGCGTCGCCCATGGCCATACCCATGTAGGGAGTTTCGCCGCAATAACCGGTTAGCAACGATGCAACCTTGTCGTCGGCGCGCATTGCCTACGGCAGCGCAAAAAGAACAAGGAGAAGGAGGAGTAGAGACTTTTTCATATAGCTTTGTGTTTAGTGGCTAATGATTGTTGTTTTAGTATAGTTTTGTGTTTTGTAGCTTATCTCACGATTTTCTTGTCGCCCTCGATGTAGATGCCGTGGCTCAGCGCCGAGGGACTCACGCTGCGACCGTCAAGCGAGTAGGCGGCAGCCGATGAAGGAGCATTGGCAGGGGCAAGCACGGTGCCGAAGCCCACCATATTCTCGTCGTAGTTGATGGCGGCGAGGAGGCCGGCGTAAGTATCAATCTTGCCGTAGCCCCAACGGCTGTCGGGAGCGCCTGCGGTGAAGGCATCCTGGCGGCAGCTGGTCTTGAGGATGTTGCGCACCTCGTCGGGAGTGAGTTCCGGACGTGCCTCAAGCCACAGAGCCACGCTGCCCGTGACGTAAGGCGCTGCCATCGATGTGCCGGCGTTCATGTCGTAGTAGTAAGAGTTGCCTTTGGCATCCTTGGAGATGTAGGCACAGGTTCCCGTCTGGACAGCGTGGCGCTGCACGGCACTGACAACGCCGAAGCCGGGAGCACAGACGTCGGGTTTCATGCGGCCGTCGGAGGTGGGACCGTTGGAGGAGAAGGGCGAGAGGTCGCTCATGGTATAGCCCTGACCGCCAATGGCGTACTCGATGCCTTTGACGCTCTTGTAGGTGAAGCGGGAGTTGTAACTGCCTACAGAGATGACGTTACGGCCCGTGCCGCCAATCTCACCGGCGAGGCTTGTGTAGTCGCCGGGAGTGAATCCCTGTTTCACGCAGTTGGTGGAGGCGGAGAACTCCCTGATGTAGCTGTGCCAACCGTCGACGTAGCACTCGTCGTCTTCGGTTGTGATGAGCAGGCCGAGCATACGGCCCGTACCCTGTTCGCTCGCGACGCCCGAGATATAGAAGTTGCCGCGGCCGTTGTCGAGATCGTGGCAAGCGGTGACGTCGACGTAGCCCGTAATGCCGTTGTCGGCCATCGTGAAGACGCTGCGCTTGGTGTCGTATTCGTCGGAGGACATTATTTCGCCGTAACCCACGATGCTGCCCTTGAGGCTGTTGACGGCAATGGGCTGAATGCTGTATTTCTTGCCGGGCTGGCCCCAGAAGTCGCAGACGAATTGCTTTGTGGCTTGGTCGTAGAACGAAGGGATGACCTTCATGGGATCATCGGGAGTGACTCGCTTGCCCACGTGCATGGCCGTGGTGCCCTCGTTGCCCACAGCGCCGACGATGATGCGGCCCGGGCCTGTCATGGCGTCGAGAGCCTGATCGGTGAGCGAAGTGCCGTCGTGCGGACCGGTATGCATGCCGATGCTGAGGTTGATGACGCAGGGTTTGCCTACACGGTCGGCGTAATCGAAGATGTATTTGACGCCATCGACTATCTGATCGGCCGTCGTGTCGTAGGTCACGAAAACGAGGTCGCTCTCTGTGGCAACGCCATAGTAGGGAGTGGTGATGTCGGCGCCTGCAGCGATGCCCGCCACGTGGGTGCCGTGGAGCGTATCGTACTGATAGTCATTATCGACGCGCTGCATCTCGTTCCACGTTCTGTACTCCGTGCCGTAGCTGAAGCCCTCGGGGCTGTCGGGATTGGCGGGGTTGTACTTTTGGTTCCAGGCCTGCATGATGCGAGGCGTCGTGCCGTCTTCGGCCTTGAAGTCGAGGTGAGTGTACTCAAAGCCTTGGTCGACGATGCCCACGATGACTCCTTTTCCTTTATACGCGCGCTCGAGGGGCTCGACAGCGCTGCGCACAAAGTCGGCGCCGGCTTCTGCGCGGGCCACATCCATCATGGGGCGCACCTCGCCACCGAGCTCTATGCGCTCCACAGCTTCAAGTTCGGCCGCTGCCTCAAGGGCGCCGACGGGGATGTTGGCGGTGAGGATGCAATCCTTGATGTTGCTGCGCACCACGATGCCGAGGGCTTCGAGCTCTGCGATAACGTCGCCTGCCTCAGCAGAAACTGCCTCAGGGTTGATGCGGATGAAGCCGCTGACCATCTCCTGCGGCGCGAGGCTTTTCACGCGATTCTGGCGCACCACCTGATGCTGGCGGGCGGCATGGAGCGCGCTGGGCGCGAGCTTCTGGGCGGAAGCTTGGAGAGGGAAGAGGGCGGAGGTAAGAGGTAAGAGGAGGAGGGGGATAATTTGCTTTTTCATAGTGAGGAGAAATCCTATGCTGGAGGTATTTTTACGTCAGTGTACACTGATTGCCGCGTCAGTGTAC
>JAUNIC010000148.1 GCA_030523615.1 Bacteroidales bacterium | reverse complement strand
GGCATCGAGGCAGCGCAGGGTGCCGAGGAGGCGTGCGCGGTTCTTGACGTTGAAGGTCAGGAAGTAGATGCCTTCGCCTTTCCACATGTCCTGCTTGTCTTTCCAAGTGAATGCCATGGCTCTTGGTAAAGAAGGCGCGCACGAGGTTGCTCCTTGAGGGGCTCGTGCGCGCGGGTTATTTTAAGGAAAGGGAGGCGGGGATTTAATCCCCGCTTTATTAACGGCGCAGTGGGCGCGCTTGACTGGCGGCACAGTGGGCGCGCTTACGCCTTGTGCGCCTCGACCCACTTTCGTGCGTTGTAGAAGGCGAGGAGCCAGGGGGTGAAGTCGTCGGTGAGGCGACGCTCCTCGGGATAGTAGCCGCACTGCCAGGGGAAGATGGTGCGCTCGGGGTGAGGCATGATGGCGAGGTGACGGCCGTCGGCGCTGCAGAGAGCGGCTACATCGTAGCTGGAGCCGTTCGGGTTGGCGGGGTAACCGCTGCGGTCGAACTTCGCACAGATGTTGTATTCGCTCTCGGCGAGGGGCAGGTGGAACTTGCCTTCACCGTGAGCCACCCACGTACCGATCTTGTAGCCGGCGAGCGAGCCGAACATCACGCTGTTGTTCTCGGGAATGGCGAGGCTGACGAAGGCGCTCTCGAACTTGTGAGAGTCGTTGTGCTGCATCTGGGCGTAGTCCTTGCGGTAAGCTGCGAGGTATTCGCCCGTCTCGGTGAGACCGTTGGTCACGCGCTCGGAAGCGGCGTTGCGGATGAGGCCGAGCTCAATCATGAGCTGGCAACCGTTGCAGACACCGAAGCTGAGGGTGTCGGGGCGAGCGTAGAAGCGGTCGAGGGCAGCCTTGGCCTTCTCGTTGAAGAGGAAGGCGCCGGCCCAACCCTTGGCGGAACCGAGGACGTCGGAGTTGGAGAAACCACCGCAGAAAGCGATGAGGTTGACGTCGTCGAGCGTCTCGCGGCAGCTGATGAGGTCGGTCATCGTCACGTCCTTCACATCGAAGCCGGCGAGCCAGAAGGCGTAAGCCATTTCGCGTTCGGAGTTCGTACCCTTCTCGCGGATGACGGCAGCCTTGATGCCGCTGGGCTCACGACGGTCGGCGCTGAGGCCGAGAGCAGCGAGACTGCCTTCGAAGCCCGGGAACTGGATGTCGAGGGGCAGCTTGCCGAGGTTCTCGAAGCGCTCCTGAGCCTTGCCGTGGAACGACTGGCGACGGTCGAGGAGGTAAGAGGTCTCGAACCACTCGCGGCGCATCGCATCGATATCGAGGCTATACTCGCGCCCAGCGTGGCTGATAGCAAGTACGCGCTCCCCTCCCTTGGAGGGGCTGGGGGAGGTCGTACCCAGCTTGATATAAGCCACGCCAGCCTGGTCGAGGATTTCCTTCACGCGGGGAGCGTCGGCATCGGCCACCTGGATGACAACGCCAGGATTCTCGGCGAAGAGAATGCGCACAAGGTCAGTGCCCTGGAACTTGTCGAGGTTGATGTTGAGACCGCCCTCGGTGTTCGAGAAGCACATCTCGAGGAGACAGGTGACGAGACCACCGGCGCTGATGTCGTGACCAGCGAGGATGAGGCCCTCGTGAACGAGCGTCTGGATGGCGTTGAAGCAGTCAACGAAGTACTCGGTGTTCTTCACCGTGGGCACGTCGCTGCCCACCTTGCCGAGGGTCTGGGCGAAGGCCGAACCACCGAGCTGGAGGGTGTCGAAGGAGAAGTCGATGTGGTAGAGACGACTGGCAGCGACGGGCTGGAGCACGGGGCTGACGGTGCGGCGCACCTCGTCGACCTCACCGCCGGCGCTGACGATGACGGTACCCGGGCTGATGACCTTCTCGCCGTTGGGGTACTTCTGCGTCATGGACAGCGAGTCCTTACCGGTGGGCACGTTGATATGCAGATCGCAGCAGAAGTCCGAGAGGGCGTTCACTGCGGTGTAGAGGCGGGCGTCCTCACCCTCCTGAGCGCGGCAGGGCCACATCCAGTTGGCGGAGAGGGAGACGGTGTGGAGGTAGTTGCGTGAGCCCGAGGGAGAAGCCTCGGGAACGGTGGCTTCTTCGGGGCACAAGGGCGCCCAAACGAGGTTGGTGAGGGCTTCGCTGACGGCGAGGACAGAACCTGCTGCGGGATCGGCGAGGGCTGCCTGGGGAGCGTGGCCGAGAGCGGTGGCGATACCAGCGTGGCCACGGTAGTCGAGGGTCACAACGCCACAGTCGGAGAGGGGCAGCTGGAGCTTACCCTGGCACTGCTGACGGGCCACACGGCCGGAGACGCAGCGGTCCACCTTATTGGTGAGCCAGTCCTTGCAGGCTACGGCCTCGAGCTTGAGGACGTTGGCCACGTGCTCGGTGAGCCACTCGTTGTTGATGGCTTCAGGATAAGCGGCAACGGCATACTTGCGCTCTACGGTGTTGTCGACCATGACGGTCTTGGGCGAAGAGCCGAACATCTGCTCCACAGCGAGGTCGAAGGGACGCACGCCGTCGGCCTGTTCGAAGGTGAAGCGGTGGTCGCCGGTCGTCTCGCCGACGGTATACATCGGAGCGCGTTCGCGGTCGGCAATCTTCTGCACGTGTTCGATGGCCTTCTCGTCGATGAGGAGACCCATACGCTCCTGGCTCTCGTTGGCGATGATCTCCTTGGCGGAGAGCGTCTGGTCGCCGATGGGGAGCTTGTCCATGTGGATCAGACCGCCACACTCCTCGACGAGCTCGGAGAGACAGTTGACGTGGCCGGCTGAACCGTGGTCGTGGATGCTGACAACGGGATTCTCGTCCTCCTCGCAGAGGGCACGCACCACGTTGTAGGCACGCTTCTGCATCTCGGGGTTGGCGCGCTGCACGGCGTTGAGCTCGATGCCCGAGCTGTAGCGACCGGTTTCTACGGAAGATACGGAGCCGCCGCCGAGGCCGATGCGGTAGTTTTCGCCACCCATGACCACGACCTTGTTGCCAGGCTGGGGTTCGCCCTTGAGGCAGTCGCGCTGGGTGCCGTAGCCCACACCACCGGCGAGCATGATCACCTTGTCGTAGGCGTAGAGGGTGGAGCCCGAAGCGGACGCTTCGGGAACGGTGGCGCCTTCCTGGTGCTCGAAGGTCAGCACGGAACCCGCGATGAGGGGCTGGCCGAACTTGTTGCCGAAGTCGGAGGCACCGTTGGAGGCCTTGATGAGAATCTGCTCAGGCGTCTGGTAGAGCCAGGGACGCTCGGGGATGTTGGCGGCCCAAGGCATTATCTTCTCTTCAGCAGTCTGGAGTGACTGCTCCCCTCCATTCAGGGAGGGGTTGGGGGTGGGTCTTCTGTAGGAGGTCATATAAACGGCAGTACCGGCGATGGGCCATGAGCCGACGCCACCACCCATACGGTCGCGGATTTCACCGCCCGAACCGGTCGAAGCACCGTTGAAGGGCTCCACGGTGGTGGGGAAGTTGTGGGTCTCGGCCTTGAGCGAGATGACGCTCTTGACGTTCTTCACGCGGAAGAAGTCGGGCTTGGAGTGGTCGGCGGGAGCAAAGAGCTCGACTTCGGGACCCTCGGCGAAAGCCACGTTGTCCTTGTAGGCCGAGAGGATCTTGCCGGGGTTCTCCTTGGTGGTTTTCTTGATCATGGAGAAGAGGCTGGACTCCTTCTCTTCGCCGTCGATGATGAAGCTACCGCCGAAGATCTTGTGGCGGCAGTGCTCGGAGTTGATCTGTGCGAAACCGAAGACCTCGGAGTCGGTGAGCTTGCGGCCCAGTTCGCCTTCTACGCGGTGGAGGTAGTTGATTTCCTCGCGGCTGAGGGCGAGACCTTCCTCCTCGTTGTAGGAGTCGAGGTCGTCGATGTAGACGATGGGAGCGGGCTCGATGTTGACGGTGAAGATGTCCTGGTCGAGGCCGTTGTACATGCGCTGGAGCATGGGGTCGTATTCGGCGTCGGCGCTGGCAACGGGGAAGTATTCCTCGATACGCTGGATGCCGGCGAGGCCCATGTTCTGGGTGATTTCGACGGCGTTGGTGCTCCAGGGAGTAATCATTTCGCGGCGGGGACCCACGAAGAAACCTTCGAGGGTGGTAGCGCCTTCTACGACGGTAGCCTGACCGTAGAGCCAGGCGAGTTGCTTAACTTCTTCTGCCGAGAGCTGGTGGTCAACGCTGGTAGCGATGACGGTCTCGGCGGGAGTGCGGAAAAAGATAATCATAAGTGGGGTAGTGTATGTTGTTTTATTGTTTTTAGTTCGGTGGGGGAGGGGGGGCATTATCCGAACAAGTCGGCGTGAGTGCCGGTGTTGGTCATGATGAGGGTGAGAACCTCGTCGTTCTGTGCCCAGATGAGGAGCCAGTCGGGCTTGATGTGCGCCTCCCAGAGACCAGCGTAGTTGCCCGTCAGTTTGTGCGGGCGGTATTGCGGAGGGAGGGTGCCGGTCTCCATGAGAATCCCAATGACTTGACGCAGCGCGCTGATGTCGTAGCCGCGCTTTTTGCAGCGCTTATAGTCGCGCTTGAAGCTGTTAGCGTAATCGACTGTATACATGTGCCTATGCGTCAAGTTGATTGAAGAGGTCATCGAGGCTCTCCGCATGATAGACGCGGCCCTCCTTGATGTCGAGGAGTGCTTGGTCTACGCCGTTGAGTTTCTTTTTGCGGGGCGTGGTGACGGTGACACCCTGCATAAAGGAGAGCATTTTCTTGACGGCGCTCATTATCGAAGCGTTTTCGAAAGTAAGAATGAGCTGGTTCTGTGCTATCTGTGTTGTTGTGGGCATGGTGTGTAAGTTTTATATGTACGCAATTCGGCTGCAAAGGTACGCATTATTTTTACGTGCGCAGGCAGATGAAAGGACAATTTTATGTTTCTGGCAGTTTGGCGATGTAGTCCTTCAGCGTCTTTACGAATTCCGCCACGAGCGGTTGCATATCGGCCACCTGTTCGCGGGTGTAATACATGAAGTTATCATAGTCGGCATTAGAGCGACTGCTATTCGTACTGGAAGTTGACCTCTGCTACCTTCAGCATCTCCTCCGCGTCGCGCACCTTGGCGTCGATGATTTCTTTGCGGTCGTTTTGTGGAATCATAGTGCTATGCGTTCTTGGTTGACGTTGTAGGTGAAGGCCGATTTGCGTGCTTCCCAAGTGGCGCGTGGTTCGATGTGGGTGTTGATCTGTACTCCGGTGTCGAGTTCGATGTCGAAGAGAGGCGCATTGATGGCCATCTGCTCGCGGAGAGAGATGGTGTCGGCATCGACAAGGATGAGGAGGTCGATGTCGCTGTCGGGGCGTGCGTCGCCTCGTGCTTCACTGCCGTAGAGCCAAAGGGTTATCTTGGGCTCGGTGGGTAGTGCGGCATGGCGAATGCGCTGTATAATCTCTGGTCTTTTCATGGTGACTGCATTTTCTGCGCTGCAAAGTTACGCATTATTCTTTACGTGCGCAAGCGGATGTGCAAAAAAATGCGCGCACGAGAGAAAAATGCTCCCGTGTGCGCAAATTGGGCGTTCCGTCAGGGTGACGGTCGCTCGACGAAGAAAAGATGGTAAAAAAACATTGAAAACACCCGCCTGCGGCGAGAGAAAACAATTTTTGTAAGCTGTTTTCTCCGCGAAGCGGTGTTTTTGATGTTTTCTTCTTACGCCGAAGATTCGGACTAGAGGTCGCGCCATGCCAGGCTTTCGATGGCGGAGGCGTGCTCGTTGTTGGCAGCAGCCTGGAGCCAGCGGAGGGCTTCGGTCTTGTTCTTGGCCATGTGCTTGCCGTCGCGGTAGCAGACGGCGAGCTCGTACTGGGCTTCGGGCCAGCCACTCTCGGCAGCAGCCTTGAGCCACTTCACGCCCTCAGCCTCGTTGAAGTTGTTGCTCCACTCGCTGATGTAAGTGTTTGACAGTGTGTACTGTGCCTCGGCCACGCCACTCTCGGCAGCCTTCTTCAGCCATGCCATAGCCTTGGCGTCGTCCTCCTCGATGCCAGCTTCGCTCTCGCCGAAGTTGTAGAGGCTGTACATGCGGAACTGCGCATCGCCGTCGCCAGCGTCGGCAGCCTTGCGGATCCACTTGTAGGCCTCTGCGGGGTCGCCGTCGAGGACGGAGTTGTAGAGGAGCTGTCGGCCGATCTCGAACATAGCGGCGGCATTGCCCTTGTCGGCAGCCTTCTTGAGCCATTCGAGGGCTTCGACGTCGTCGTCGTCTTCCCAGTTGGCGAGCTGCTCTTTGGCGTATTCGAACATGGCGTTGGCGTCGCCCTTCTGAGCCAGTTCCTTGAGGTAGCCGCTCTGTGCCTGTGCGGCGAAGGGGAGCGAGAGGAGAGAAATGATAAGGATGGTAATCTTTTTCATGGTGGTATTTTTATTGTGTGATTGCCTTATTGTGGGGTAAATTCCCTACGTGTGTGATGTCCAGTGCGTTATGTTGGCGCCAGTATGTGCGTTTCAGTCCGCAAATGTACGCATAATTATTTAAACGGCCAAGCGAAACGGCAAAAAAGTGACAGGTGAGTGGCCTCGTCTGTGGAACAGCGTGAGTATCAAGTGTGAAACAAAAAGTGTCAAAACGTGACAAACGAGCGAAAAATAAATATTGCGAAAAGACTAAAAATATTTGCGAAATAATTTGGTCGTTACAATAGAAATCCGTACCTTTGCACCCAGAAAACCACCCCATCGCCGTCCCTTCTCCGCAGCTCCCGAAACGTGTGCCGCGACGGCGATCCTCCACCTTCCCCGCAGCATCTGCGCAGACCAAAAAAACGCTCGCGGGGACAGAAAAAAATCAGTGTACACTGACGAGCAAATCAGTGTACACTGACGAAAAACTACCTCCGCAGCGCGCTCACAGAACTCCCTCACAGAACAATCTCACTTGAGGAACTCCCTCACAGAACACACCAATTTTCAATAGGATAACAATCTAACTAACACACCGACACATGAACAACATCACCAATCCGGCACCGTCCGCTGCGGCAAGCGAACGCAAGGCCTTCATCTTCTATTCCAACTGGTACGACGACACCCTCCAGAGCCTTTCGCGCGAGGAGCAGGGCGAATTCCTCCTCACCGTCGTGCGCTATGCCGTCCGCGGCGAACTCCCCGGCGACGACTGCAACCCCGTCATCCGCACCATGTTCGGGCTCATCCGTCCGGCCATCGATGCCGATCTGCAGAAGTACGACCGCATAGCCGCAAACAACCGCAAACGTGCGGAAATGAACCATGAGCGATGCGTTGAAAATCAACGCACAGACCACAAAAAACCAATAATCAGTAATCAGGAATCAACAATCAGTAATCAAGAATCATCTTCTGACGAAGAAAAGAAAGAAGAAGAAGCGCTTGCGCGTTTTGCGGATGTTGAGGTGTATTGGCAGCAGCGCGGTTTCAAGAGCAGCGCCCGCGAATTCTACGATTTCTACGATCTGCGCCAGTGGGTGGGTCGCCGCGGCGAACGCATCTCGTCGTGGAAGAAGGCCGCCTGCATGTGGGAGGACAAGTTCCGCCGCGATGTGCTCCCTGTGCGTCGTCGCGAGGCGGAGGTGGAGGCCCGCGAACTCCGTCAGCAGCGTCAGGCCGAGAACCGCCGCATCCGTGAGGCAGAGCGCGAGGCCCGCGAGGCAGAGGATGCTCAGCGCGGAGCCCATGCTGTGACGCGCGAACAGGGTCGTTATATGTACGATCGTGCCCTCCGTCTCACCGACGGCGACGAATCTGCCGCGATGGCCCTCCTCAAGCGCAGCAGCCAGGACCCCAACATCTTCCGCCGCCTCCTCGAAGGCTACGGCGCGTAGTGCCCGCCTCTTCTGTCCCTTCAGTCGAAGAAGAAAACAATAAAAACACCGCTTCGCAGAGAAAACAATTTACGTTGCACAATAATTCCAAATTGTTTTCTCTCGCCGTAGGCGGGTGTTTTCAATGTTTTTTTTCTAATCCGAGTACGCCCCTCCCCTCACAGAACTTACACACACACAGAACTATGACTATTACTATGATTCCCGAGGCCGACGCTGAGAAGCGCCGCGAAATGTTCGACCGCCTCGTTACACCACAAATTCCCGCTATCCGAAGACTCGTCGCACAGCACACCTTCCCCGGCGAAGACGTCGACGACAACCTTCAGGAAGTACTCCTCCACCTTTTCCTCGTCATCGGTCGCTACGACCCCGAGCAGCCCTTCTCCCCCTGGCTCGACACCGTGGTACGCACCCGTATGCTCTCCCTCCACCGCCACCACACGGCCTGTGATGCTGCCCTCGTCAGCTATACCGACGACGAGTCCCTCGACGCCCAACCTGCCCCTGCGTCCCCTGCGCTCCCTTTCGCCTTCGATGACGACTGGCACCCCGACCGCCCCGTGCCGCCCCTCACCATCGCCCGCGAAGACTATCCCCGCACCTTCGATGCTCTCCAGCGTCTGCCCGCCCTCCAGCGCCGCGCCCTCCTCCTCCTGAGCGAAGGATGGACCGCCCCCGACATTGCCCGCGAGCTCCGTCTCTCCCCCGCCAATGTGCGCCAGATTATCCACCGCGCCCGCACCGCCATGGCCGCCGCAATCAGCGAAGCCCAGTGCGCCAACGCGCAATAGCGCCCCATAAGCTATAAGCCCTATAGGCCGTATAAGCCCCAT
>JAUNIC010000147.1 GCA_030523615.1 Bacteroidales bacterium | reverse complement strand
ATAGGCTGTTGTTGTGGAATTTGCCTGAAATCGTTGCGATTTTACACGCTGAGAGTTCCCTCAGGATCCATCTGGTATTCATTGATGGATTTCGAGGGCACTCTCGGAGCGTTAAATGTGTTATGTGTGCTGTTCTAATTTTCGGGTTGTGTCAAGGGCGTTTTTACCTTCTTACCACCTTCTTGCCTTGAACGATGTAGAGGCCGCTGGTGGTGGGACGGACGCTTCGACCCTGTAGGTCGTAGCAGACGGATGCGGCGGGTGACGCGGCGGGAACAGACTCCAAACCGTCGGTGTAGTCGCTTAGAACGATTGTGGCATCGAGAGGACGCGACTCGTTGGCGTGCTTGTAGGACGAGACGAGAGTAAGGGTCAGGGTGCCGTCGGAACCGACAAGGAGATGACGAGCGGGGACGATGGCGCCTACGCTTGAGGTGGTCTCGAGGACGCGATGGCCTTCGCTGTAGACGGTAAAGCCGAGGGGGAAGAATAGGTCGGCATCGACATCGAAGGGGCTGTAAGTATCGAGGAAGAGGCTCGAAGCCGCTGCACCGTCGACTGATGTGTGCGCATCGTAGTGGGCGGCCTGCACAGCGTCGGCTGAAGGGTCGCCCGTGAGGACGGCGGTGAGGATGTAGTTGCCGCGTGCAAGCGGATCGGACTGCCAAGCTCCACCGTTGACGGACATCAGGTTACCGTTGCCGCGCTGTAGTTCGGATTGGTCTGTAACAACTTCGGCAAGACCGTTCTTCGAGGTAATCTCCACGCCGATGAAGTAGTCGTAGCCCGCTTCGATGGTGGGGCGAGTGACGAAGGGCACGCTGCGTTGGTAGGTGGGGCTGAACTCGCTGACTGCGCGCTGGGCAACGACTTCGAGGGCCGAGGCGGGAAGCGTAGCGGCGGGCTCGGCACCAAGGACGGCGGGCGTGCGCCAAACTGTGATGGCGTAGGAGGCGTCGGTGCTGCGCTGTTGGGGGATGAAACTGATGCTGCGGATCTGCTGGCCGATGTGGGGCAAGAGGTCGTCTGCACGGAAGCGGTGAGCGTAACTGAAGGTCGTGGCGTAGTGGTCAACGAGGTCGTAGTGGAGGTCGTCGGTGCAGCGCGTAAGAGTAGTGGGAAGACTCCATGAAAGACGGAGCATGGGACCATCTTCTGCAACGTCGGTCTCGGCGTTTCCGATGGCCTCGGAGGTGTCGAGGACGCTGATGGTGAAGTCGGAAGCGAGTTGCTGGGGAATGCGCGTGCTGACGCTGCTGACGGCACTGACGAGGCCGTCGGGGTAGGTGGCGTCGACGGTGTAGGTGACAAGGCCCTGGGCGTCGCACGTGGTATCGGTATAGGTGTAAGCTGTGCCGGTGGCGGGAGCGTCGACGTGGGCGAGCTGAGTGCCGTCGCGGTAGACGGCACAGCGCACGGGATGTTGGGCGTCGGTGGGGAATGTCCACGAGAGGCTGACTACGCCGCGGCTGACCGTGGCCGTGAGTTGTTGTGGACGCTGGGGGGCTTCGCCCTGAATATAGTCGAAGGTGATGGTGGCGTCGGTCTCGGCGATGTGGTGAAGCCCTGCGTAGGAGTAGCGCCCGTCCTGTGAGTGGGTGGAAGGTAGCGTCTCGTCGGTGAAGGCGTCGTGGCCGCGTGTGCCGGGGAAGGGCGTGGCGGAAGAGGTGAGGTCGCCGTAGCTAGAGGGTTGGCCGGCGAGAGGATCGCTGTGGGCGTCGGCGCAGACGGTGTAGATGCCTTGGGGATAGGTGGAATTGATGTTGTTCATGCCCATGCGCTGACGGAAGACGGACTCGACAACGTGGGTGACGATGAGGCCATGGCCGGGGATGTCGATGGTCCAAGGCGTGGTGGGCTGGATATTTTCGAGGATGAAGTAGTCGCCCTCGGTGGTGGTGTCGAAGCGGCGTGCGGTGCCGGTGGGGAGGCTGACGTGAGCCGTGGCGTCGAGAGTTTCGGGCTCGAGCCATCCGAACTGCCACTTCTGCCATGCGGTGAAAGGTGCGGGACGCGTGCCAGCGCCGCCATCGCCGTTCCATGCGCCTTCACCCATGATGTCCCAGGGGCCTGTACCGGAGTAGGAACCTTCGGAGGAGTAGTTGGTGTCGTAGTAGTCGAGGGCGCCGAGATTGTGGCCGAACTCATGGCAGAAGACACCTATGGTCGAGGGACCATTATGGAGCTGTTCGGGTTCGATGGTGTAACGATAAACGCTGACGCCGTCGAACTGCATGCCGTAGATGGTGGAGGAGTGGCTCCAGATGTCGGTGATGTCGCCACTGGCTTCTTGGCCCTGTCCGACGTGGATGACGATGAGACCGTCGAGGATGCCGTCGTGGTCGTTGTCGTAGTCACGGAAATCGACTGTGCCGTCGATCTGGCGAAGAGCTTCAGCGATGAGAGAGGGGGTATTGTCGATGTTGTAGTACTGTTTCGGTTGGGAAACGGTTATCCATGGTGTGACGGTGGTGTGGATGTCAAGCAGACCGTCGGATTGGTCGAGGAAGTAGTCGCGGAAGGAGCCAATGCCGCCGTAGCCGACTTCGTTGAGCATGGCGTCAAATTGCTCGCGGGAGTAGGTGGGTGTGGTGTTGGCGTAGTTGATGAGAAGGGCGAGTAGGCGGTGCTTGCCGCGGGTAGGGAAGGAACCCTCGAGGAGGAGATCGCCTGCCTTGGCGGGTGCTTTGGCGCGGGATGCCGAAGGCGCTTGGGTGGATAGTGTGGCGGGAGCGTCGACGTGCTGCATAAGGCGGTTGCTCACGATGCGGGTGTCGCGGATCTCGTGGCCTTGGAGATCGGTGAACCAGTGGCAGCGCTCGTCACCGCGGAGGAGGACTTCACGGGCTGTGCCGTCGGGCAGGGTGACGAGACGCTTGCCGGGCCTTGCAGGAACAGCCAGGACGTTGAGAATGACTATGTGTAGCAGCAAAAGGATGAGTATGCGTCGCATGTAGTAGAGTTAGAGGAGCTCTGTATTGGACTTTCAAATGCCTACAGGAGCGAAGGTGTTGGCGTTGTTGACGCGAGTATCGGAGAGATCGTATTCTGTGTAAAGTGTGAGTTTGTTGTCAACGAAACGGATGGTAACGTCGTGACTTTTGAGGAAGTCGGTGATGTTGAACTTATCGTCGCTTGCGGTCGTAATGGTGCCTTTAGCTTCGTTGCTCCACGCCCATTCCTGGAGTAGAGTTTTGCCGGTGGCGAAGCGCACAAAGTAAGTGCCGAAGGGGGAGATGGTGATGGTCTCGGGCCAGCGGTCGGGAGTGATGAGGTCGCCTTGGTAGAATTCGCCGATGAAGTCGGCTACCTTGTTGTCTTTGTGGGCGAGGATGCCGTTTTCCATGTAGTAATCGCGATGGAGAGCCATGAGGCCTTTGACACTGAGCCAGTATTTGCTGTGTTCGAGGGTCCATGTGCGGGAAAAGCACTTGCTTGCTTCACTGACGAGGGGCTCATCAGAGGTGATGCTGATGGAAACGGTTTCGCCGTCCTTCGGGGTGTAGGACAAGATGCCGTGAGGGCCGTTGAGGCTGCTGGCGTCGATGACGTCACCATTGTCGAGGGTGTAGTGGAGGTTACCATCGACGGTGTAGGTGCTGTAGACGTCGGCTATTGTGGCGCGGGCAGGATTGCTATTAGAGAGTATGTAGTGGCCATCGGCGAAGAATTCAATGGTGGAGAATGGCGCGTTGCTCTGGCTCGTGACGAAACGGTGGGCGGAGGCTGCGTAGGGTTCGGCGGGGAGCTGTGCAAGGGTGAAACTCTTAGAGGGTGTTGCCTCGGCGGGAACACGTACGGAGTTAACAACGTCGGTGATTTCGTCACAAGAGGTGAAGCTGAGCGAAAGGGCGCAGAGGGCAAAGAGAACTTTTTTCATGGTGCTATGAGATTATTTTTGTTAGCTGATGATGGTAAGAATAATGAAAGCTGTGTAGATGATAATAAGCACGCCGCCCTCACTGCGGGAGAGGCGGTAGTCCGTGCGGAGCTGGAGCCAAATGAGGGCGGTGAGGCCGAGCATCCAGAGGCAGTCAGTGGTGACGGAGCCGACGAGGGTGAGGTCGATGGGCTGGATGGCGCACGAGGCGGCGAGAACGCACATGATGTTGAAAAGGTTGGAACCGATGACGTTGCCAATGGCGAGGTCGACGCTTCCTTTGCGGGCTGCAATGACGGAAGAGAAGAGTTCGGGGAGCGAGGTGCCGATAGCTACGATTGTGAGACCGATGATGCGGTCGTCGACGCCGAGGGTGCGGGCGATGGTGACTGATCCGTCAACAAGGAATTGTGCGCCGTATTTGAGGGCTGCGATGCCGATAGCGAGGAGGAGGAGAGCGCGCCAAAGGGGAATGGTGGCGGCTGTATCAGTGTTGGCGTTTTCGTCAGCATTAGTATTTGCATTATCGACAGCTTTGCTGGTTTTGATTTGGTAAGCAACGAAGCAGACGAGCAGGAGAATGCCGATGATGCCTTCTACTCGGTTGATGGCATCGGAGAAGTAGCAGATTGCAGTGAGGGCGAGTGTGCCGAGGAAGAGGAAGGGGGCGTCGATGCGCGTGGTAGTCCCGTGTACGGGTACGGGATGGATGAGCGCAGTGATGCCGAGGATGAGGGCAATGTTGGCAATGTTGGAGCCGATGACGTTGCCGAGGGCGATGCCTGGATTGCCGCCGATGGCTGACTGAAGGCTGACTAGAAACTCGGGAGCGGAGGTGCCGAAGGCGACGATGGTGAGGCCGATGACCATGGGGGAGAGCTTAGCACGCTGAGCGATGCCGACAGCACCGTCGACAAGCCAGTCGCCACCAAAGATGAGTCCGGCGAGACCTATAATAATATAAAGAATGGAGGTGAGCAAGGAGGGATATGGGTTAATTGGTTAGATGTATTATCATACAATCCTATAATCATATAATCGTATAATCGTATAGTCGGGACTACTTAAAGTCCATTCCGTCGTTCTGCGGCAGCTCATTCCAGCGGAAGCCGTAGACGTCGTAGGAGTCGGTGACGATGACAAAGGAGCCTGGGGCGATGCGGCGAATCTGGTCGGTGATGCGGCTAACTTCTTTGTCGCGAACGGCCATGAGGAGGAGCTGCTTGTCTTCTTCGCTGTAGAGGCCGCGGGCGGAGATGGTGGTGGCGGTGCGGTCGAGGGTGTGGAGAATCCACTTACGGATGTCTTCTTCCTTGTTCTTCTCACACACGATGTGGATGAGCTTGCTGTCGCGGTTGCCATTGAGACCCCACGCAAGGGAGCGGTTCATGACAATCATGGTGATGAGGGCATAGAACGAGAGGAGCCATGAACCGGTGGCTGCCTCGGCGTCGAGACCGATGCCGAAACCGATGACGAGAAGACCGGCAAGGAGGATAACGCCGTCAACGAAGAGGAGAGCGTAGGAGAACTTGGTCTTGAGGTATTTGTGCATGATCATAGCAACAATGTCAGTTCCGCCGCTTGAGGCTCCGGTGCGGATGATGAAGGTTTCGCCAATGCCGACAACGGCGCCACCGATGAGACAAGTGAGGAGCATGTCGTTGGTCATGTTGATGTTGCCTCCAAAAAGGTGGTTAGGGTCGAGAGCTTGGAGGGCTTCGGGATTGTCGTAACCGATGGAAGAGAGCGCGTTGATCATGAGGGGGGCGGCAAAAGTGGCGACGAGCGTGCGGATGCCGAGATTGCTACCCAAGCAAACAACGGAGAGGATGAGGAGGGGCACTTGAATGAAGAGTGCGATGGTACCGGGCTGGACAGCGGGTATGAAGCTGTGGACGACGAGACTGGCGCCGAATACTCCACCGGGAACGAGGTGGTAGGGGTTGATGAAGTAGGCGAAGCCGATGGACACGATGAAACAGCCGAAGAGGATGACGATGATGTCGGTGAAGAGTTTGCGGTTGATGGTTTCGTGGAATTGCATAATGTGCTTGGGGGTATTGGTTAGTGGTGGCGAAAGTTGATCAGAAGGGTGCGGGGGAGTGGAATGTCATGCGACGGTTTTCGGCAGGATGGTCAAAGGCGAGGCTGTCGGCATGGAGACAGAGGTGGTCGGAGGAGGTTCCGTAGAGATTGTCGCCGACGATAGGACGGTAGAGGCCGTCGGGATGGGCGCAATGGACACGTAGCTGGTGGGTGCGACCGGTCTCGGGCCAAAGATGGACGTGGGTGGCGTCGATCATTTCGTAGCGGGTGACGGCGCGTTTGCCATACTGCTCGCTCACCATCTGCCTCGGACGGTCGTAGGGGTTGGGGCAGAGGGGAAGGGCGATAGTACCTTCAGGATGATGGGCTTGTGATGTGTGGTTGATGGGCGATTCGAGCAGGGCTACATAGCGCTTTTGGACGGTGTGGCGAATGAACTGCTGTTGAAGGTGGCGGTAAGTGTCGTCGTCAAGGGCGATGACCATGAGGCCGGAGGTGTCCATGTCGAGACGATGGACGATGAGGGGACCACGGGCGTTGGGGAAACGGCGGCGAACTTCATCGTAGACATTGGGAAGTTCGGGGTCGACGCCAGGGACAGCGAGCATACCACTGGGTTTGTCGATGACGGCGAGCGAGGAGTCGCTGTAGAGCACTCGGAGTTGGCGAGCAATGTCTAGATTACGTTGTAGGAGCGGATTGGGTTCGACATCGAGGCCGCGGAGCATGTGACCAAGGATAGGACGGCACTTTCCGCTGCAAGCAGGGTAGTAGTGGCCGTCGATGCGGAGTTCGTCTTTGGGTGGGCGTCCGATCCAGAACTCGGCCATGGCGATGGGGCGCAGATGAGACGCAAAGGCGGCTTGGAGGAGCTTCGGTGCGCAGCATTCGCCGCTGCCAGAAGGCGGGAGCTTGGGGGTAGCGGCGTTGCTCTTCTTGCCCGTGGGATTGAAGGGGGAATGGTGGGTGTAGTACTCGTCGAAGATGCTGAGCAGATTGGCCTCGTTGCCTTCGGCGCTGAGCATTCGGTATTGTCCGAAGAGCCATCGCTGCAGGGCTTGCGAGCGTGTTTTGCGCTCTTCCTTCAGTCGAGCAATGTGCTGTGCTTTGTCTCCGTCATCGTTATCGTTCTTGTTATCGTGTTCCAACAGGCGTATTTCGGCGTTGATGCCAGAGATAACGCGTTGTTCTTCTTGAAAGTAACTATCGGGATGAAGGAGATCGTAGACGGGAGGCACGAACCACGGCCAACGGTTGTTGCCAGCAAGTTCGCCAGAGTAGGCTGCGAGAAAGTGAAGCTGATCGTCGGCGTCGGCAACGATGAGTACACCGAACATTTTTCCCTCTTGCGCGGCCTCAAACAGATGGGGCTGGGACGCGAGATAGGTGCGCACCTCGTCAGCTGCCGCTACACAAAGGGGGTGGGGAGTGTAGTGGTAGGGATAGGTGAAGCGCCGAGGGCGCAGCACTCCTATTGTAGACGAGGGCATAGGATGGAGCATTGTCGCTACTTTTTCATTTCAACGATGGTGGTGGCGGGAAGTTCGGCGTTACGCTTGTCGATGGCTTCAACAACGGCGCTGGCGAGATTGTGGAATGCGAGCCCCGTGATGGTGTTGGCGTTGACTGCAGCGGGCTCGCCGTTGTCGCCGGCTTCGCAGATGCTTTGTACAATGGGGATCTGCGCGAGAAGAGGGGTGTTCATCTCTTCGGCGAGACGGCTAACGCCTTCGCGTCCAAAGATGTAGTAACGGTTCTCAGGAAGTTCGGCGGGGGTGAACCATGCCATGTTTTCGACGAGGCCGAGGATGGGAACATTGACCTTTTCGTTGCGGTACATGTCAATGCCTTTGCGTGCGTCAGCAAGGGCGACTTGCTGGGGCGTGGAGACGATAACGGCACCGGTGATGGCGAGGTTCTGGAGAAGGGTGAGATGGATGTCGGAGGTGCCGGGAGGGGTGTCAAGTACGAGGTAGTCAAGTTCGCCCCAATCGGCGTCGGCGATGAGTTGCTTTAGGGTGTTGGAAGCCATTCCGCCGCGCCAAAGAGTGGCAGTGTCGGGATTGACAAAGAAACCGATGGAGAGGATCTTGACGCCGTACTTCTCGGCAGGGATGAGGAGCTGGCGACCATCTTTTTCCCATGCGTAGATTTGCTCGGCTTCGAGGTGGAACATCTTGGGAACGGAGGGACCGAAGATGTCGGCGTCGAGAATACCGACCTTGTAACCTTGGGCTGCGAGGGCAACGGCGAGATTGGCGCTGACGGTGCTCTTGCCGACTCCGCCCTTGCCGCTACTTACGGCGATGACGTTCTTGACTTGGGGGAGCATCTTGCCAGGTTCGGGGCGCTGGGCCTGAAGGGTCTTGGTGTTGATGGTGACGTCAACGTCTTTGCTGATGTAGGTATGGATGGCGGTTTCGGCAGCCTTGACGACGGACTTCATGAAAGGGTCAGTGCTCTTCTCGAAAATGAGGCTGAAGCTGACTTTCATGCCGTCGATGCGGAGGTCGTCCTCGAGCATCTCGGCTTCGATGAGGTTCTTACCATTGCCGGGATAGCGCACCGTGGCGAGGGCATCGGTGATGAGTTTGGGGTATAGTTGCATGTGGTGTGTGTTGTTATGTTTTTGCAAGGTTGAAGTTTTTCTACAGCGGAGATATTTTTGCGTCAGTGTAC
>JAUNIC010000146.1 GCA_030523615.1 Bacteroidales bacterium | reverse complement strand
AACATTTACGTCCAATTCAACGTCTAACATTAACTTCCAATTTTCGTAAAAACTATAGCACTTACGTGTTTTCCCTTGTTTTAGTTTTCAGCGTTAAGCGTTTTCGGGAGCTTGCGACCGTTTTCCAGCGCCCCCTGCCGAGGACACGAAAAACGTTTGGCGCGTTTTCTGTTTAAATTGGTTACGGGGTCTAATTGTATATAATCGCTTATATTTTACGGCTGCAAATTTACGATTTTCTTGCGATTTCGTATCACTATATTGAGGTATTTTATTCAAAAATCACTAAATCTTGTTACTTTTTTGCTCAAAAGTCTAACCATTGGTCACTTTTTTTTAATGATTTGTGGTTATTGCGTTGCAAAATCGATTGTCGTAACTTTGCACTTGAAACAAAATGACCCTATGTATGATGCACTCCTATAATATATATAAAAGCCTCATCGCTATTGCTTTGGTCGCCGCTTCACCGCTGACGGCCACTGCCCAGGACAACCTCGATAGCTTCGAGCGCTTCCGCTTTGGCGGCTACGGCGAGATGGTGGCCAACTTCAAGAACTACGACTCCAACCGTTTCAGCGGCCAACCCGCTGGCGCCAACAACGGCAGCTATGCCAACATCAGCATTCCGCGCTTCAACATGGCCTTCGACTACAAGTTCACACCCAAATGGGTACTTGGCGTCGAAATCGAATTGGAAGGCGGCGGCGTAGGCGTGGAGACAGAGCTCGAGGCTTCGGAGAACGGAGAGTACGAAACGGAGATGGAGAAAGGTGGCGAGGTGGCGCTCGAGCAGCTTCATGTGACGCGCCTCATTCACCCCGCCTTCAACGTCCGCGCCGGCCACATGATCGTACCCCTCGGTCTGACCAACAGCCACCACGAACCCATCAACTTCTACGGCGCTGAGCGTCCCGAAGGCGAGACGACGTTCCTTCCCTCCACCTGGCACGAGACGGGCCTCTCCATTTTCGGTTCCTTCGGCCGTGGTTGCGCCGCCTTCAACTACGAAGCCATGGCTATCGCGGGCCTCAACCCCGATGGCTTCGGACGCGACCATTGGGTGGCCGACGGCAAGCAAGGGCTCTTCGAGAAGGACAACTTCACCTGCCCTGCCTACGCCGCACGCCTCGATTGGACGGGTCTGAAGGGATTGCGTCTCGGCGTGAGCGGATACTTCTGTCCCGATCCCGCCAAGAATTCCGACAAAAGCAACAAGTACAGCCGTTACACCGCCGAGGGCAAAAACACTCTCGGCATCATGAGCGCCGACCTCCAATACCGCAACCGCTACCTCACGCTCCGCGCCGACGCCGTCTACGGCACGTTGGCCCATAGCGACGTTGTGAGTTCCGTGACCATGAGCAACAAGTCGGGCTACCACTCCGGCGCCATGCGTCGTGTGGCCCATTCGGCCCTGACCTACGGCGGCGAGCTCGGCCTCAACCTCCGCGCCATCACGGGCGCTGATCGTTGCCCTACGCTCCATCCCTTCGTGCGCTACGAGTACTTCAATCCGCAGCAATCCGCCGAGGGTAGCGCCACGGTCGACCCGTGTTGTCAAGTCAGCAAGTGGCAGGCGGGCATCAATTGGTACGCTCTGCCCAATCTCGTCGTCAAGGCCGACTACTCCACCCGCCGCATCGGCACTCAGCGCGTCTTCGGCTACAGCGGTTCGTACAATCGCGAGAACGAGCTGAGCGTGGGCCTCGCCTACATTGGCTGGTTCGTCAAGAAGTAAGACGTAACCAAGATTTTCGAAGCATCGAGTTCTCGACTTTTCGAGCAACCGAATCATCGCCACTCACAATTCTATAATAAACGCATACAAGTATGAAACGAATTTTCTTTATCGCCAGCATCCTTTGCTGCACCACCTTCACCGCCTGCAACAGCAACGATCCCGAAGATCCCACGATCGAAGTGACCGACGCTGCCGACCTTGACTATTCCTCCGCCTACGCCGCCAGCTGGGCCAACTACTCCCGCAACGTCGCCGCTCTGCTCAAGAGCGACGCCGAACGCCTCAGCCGCGAGTGGACAGACGGATTTGCCGAGCAGTTCCGCACGGGACGCTTCAGCGGCAGCTACAACGAAAGCCTCCAGCAGGTGCTCGACGGTTGCATCGACATCGCCAACGAGGTCGGCACTGCCAAGATCGGCGAGCCCTACGACTATTGGACAGAGGGCAAGACCACTACCGCCGTCTACGCCGTAGAATCGTGGTACAGCTGGCACAGCCGCGACGACTACTCCAACAACATCAAGTCCGTGGCCAATTCGCTCCTCGGCACACGTCTCAGCGGACGCCTCACGGCAGCCTCTGCAACCTCTGCACACGCCAATAGCCTCTACGCCTATTGCTCCGCTCTCGACGCCGCCCGCACCGCTACGCTGTGGCAGAGCGTCGTCGCCGCCTACGATGCCATCCAGGCCATCCCCCAGCCCTTCCGCAACAACATCAACAGCCGCGAGACCGTTGCCGCAATGGATGCTTGCCGCGTTCTGACGGAGAACCTCGAAGCCATGAAAGGCCTCATCGCCGCCCACACCGACGAAGCCGGCATGAAGTCCGTTGTTGAGCAGTACGTCGATGCCGTCGTGCTGCCCACCTACGCCGACTTGGCCCGCAAGAACGCAGCACTCTATGATGCAGTCGTGGCCCTCGGCGCGGCTCCCAGCAACTCCACCTTTGCCGCCGCTTGCGAGGCTTGGCTGGCAGCACGCGAGCCGTGGGAGACAAGCGAGGCCTTCCTCTTCGGCCCCGTCGACGAACTCGGACTTGATCCCAACATGGACTCGTGGCCGCTCGACCAGGACGCCATCGTGAAGATTCTGACCAGCGGTAATTACGATTCCCTCAACTGGAGCGACGGCGACGACGATGATGCCATCGAGGCTGCCCAGTCGCTGCGCGGTTTCCACACGCTCGAGTTCCTCCTCTTCAAGAACGGTAATCCCCGCACCGTGAAATAACCCCCACGGCCGCAACCCAAGCAGCCACCGTTCCTCGTGCGTCCGCACGAGGCCCCACCCACCTTTCAATGAAACACCGCATAGTTTATAAATTGATCCTCATCGCCCTCGTCCTTGCTTCGTGCGAGGACGACGGGCTCGGTGTGGTAGAATTTGCCGACCAGCACGCCTCCGAACTCGACCAGTACGCCCTCTCTGCAGGAACGTCGACCATCTTCATGAACTCCTCGCTCGCCTACGACAACGAGGCAGAATGGATACGTTCCAACCCTGCCAATTTCACCCGTTGGAAGCACGGAAATTCGCTCTACGACAACGCCCTCACCAGCGGCAGCGGACTCGGTCCTGTCTACGCCGGATATTCCTGCAACAGCTGCCACGTCCACGCCGGACGCACCACAGCCGGCACGTGGAACCTCCGCAACGACGGCACCTACGGTTCGGGCGAACAGGGCATGTCGTCGATGCTCATCTACGTCACTCGCAAAAACGGCGTCTTCTTCCAAGACTACGGCCGCGTGATCCACGACCAAAGCATCTACGGCGTGACGGCTGAGGGCAAGCTGCGCGTCGATTGGGATTACGAGACATTCCATTTTCCCGACGGCGAACCGTACGAGTTAGCGCGCCCATCCTACACCATCACCGACTGGTACGCCCCTGGCCCCGACGGCCACGTGCCGCGTCCCGACGAACTCTTCTGCACCGTGCGCATTCCGCTGCGCCACGTGGGCATGGGACAGATGATGGCGCTCGACCCTGCCGAGATCGAGGCGCTCGCCGCCCGCAGCAACTATCCGGAATACGGCATCTCGGGACGCTGCAACTACATCACAGAGCGCGGTGTGCGCCGTCTCGGTGTGAGCGGCAACAAGGCGCAACACGCCGACCTCACCGTCGAACTCGGATTCTCCTCCGACATGGGTGTGACGAACAGCCGCTATCCCGAGGAAATCTGCCAAGGACAACAACAGATGGTGCAGGGCGGCAGCCTCATGGGCCTGCTGTACGACCAGCTCGAAATCTCAACGCGTGAGATGGAAGACGTAGACCTTTACATGCACGGCCTCGGTGTTCCGGCGCGTCGTCTCGGCAGTCCCTCGCTCATGGTGAGTGTGCCGACTTCCGACGGCAAGACGCGCACCATGACCGAACGCGAACTCATCGCCCGCGGCGAACAGATGTTCTACGAAGCACGTTGCCAACTTTGCCACACCACCACACTCCACACCCGTCCGCGCGGCGCCACACTCCTCAACGGCACAGAACTTCCTTGGTTGGGCTCGCAGACCATTCATCCCTACTCCGATTTTCTCATCCACGACATGGGCAGCGAGATCATGGGCGTGGGACTCAACGACAACTATGTCAGCGGCCTCTGCCGCGGCAACGAGTGGCGCACCACCCCACTTTGGGGCGTCGGTCTGCAGAAGAAAGTCAACGGTCACACGTACTTCCTCCACGACGGCCGAGCGCGCAACTTCACCGAAGCCATCATGTGGCACGGTGGCGAAGGCGAAGCCTCCAAGAACCTCTTCAAAAAGATGGATCGTGCCGACCGCGCCGCTCTCATCAAATTCTTAGAATCACTATAACCAGCATGAAACCTCTCATACTCACGGCGCTCACCACACTTGCCGCAGCGCCCCTCACCCTCTGCGCCGCCAGCGCGCCCGACAGCATCTGCAGCGCCTCGTCCGCCGTCCCTGACGACACCGACAACGGCATTGTCAGCATTGCCGACGACCGTGTCTTCAGCATCGAAAGCCGCAACGGCCGTTTCTCCTTCAAACCCTACATGATGATCCAGACGTCGGGCGCTTTCAATTGGTACGACGACGAAGGCCTCGACCCTGCTTACAATCAGGACAACGTGGCCAACACGGGCTTTGCTGTACCCTACGCCATCATCGGTTTCACGGGCCGTGCCTACAACCGCGTCAACTACAACGTAAGCATCAACGCCGCAGGCTCTGGCGCCGGCATCCTGCAGCAGGCGTGGTTCGACGTTCGCATGAACGACGCCCTGCGACTCCGCTTCGGTAAACAGAAGACACCGTTCACCCACGGTTATCTCACCACGCTGGGCGAGACGCTCATGCCCTCGCTCCCTACGTCGCTCACCGCCAGCGTCATCATGCCCTACAGCCTCAACGCCGTCATGCCTGCCATGGCCACGGGGTGGGACCTCGGTCTCGAACTTCACGGCATCGTGGGACGCCATCAGCAGAAGATGGGTTACGAGGTCGGCATCTTCAACGGTACGGCGGGAGCCTCGAACGCTGCGACAAAGACCTTCAGCGACGATTGGCACATCCCCTCGCTCCTCTACGCCGGACGCATCACCTACATGCCTTGGGGCACCATGCCCACGACGCAGGGCAGCGCCAACCGACTCAATGAGAAAAAGATGCTCATCGGCGCCAGCGCCAACCTGAACGTCGAGAGCGAATACGAGAGCACCAACGACACGCGATGCGGCCTGGAGTATGCTCTGCTCTACAACCGCTGGTACGTCGGCGCCGAAGCCTACATGATGCACGTGGGATTCACCAAGCGACAAAAGATCGATGAAACCTACAACTTCATGGGCGGCTACGTCCAGGCGGGCTATTTCGCCACAAGCCATCTGCAACTCGCCGCACGCTACGACTTCTTCAACCGCAACGGCGTCGACACGGGTGGATTTCTCAACAGCCCAGCCGTCGGCCTCAACTATTTCTTCACGGGCGTAGGTCTGAAGCTCAGCGCCATGTACCAGTACACCGGCCGTTGGGGCCACGACACCCAACTCGACCGCGACAACGACGACCTCGGCATTGCCACCCACAGCGCCAAAATCCAACTGCAATACTGCTTCTGATGAAACGCTCCCTCCTCTATATATTTATAGGCGCCGCAATCGCGACGCTGACGGCCTGCGACGAAGGCGACATTACGGACGAGGTCTTCGTCGACGAGACGGAGTCATACGTCGTGAAGTTCACGGGCGACATCAGCGGCGTCGACCGCTGGGCAGAGGACTACGACATCGTCCTTGCAGCCTTCGACGGCGAGAGCGATTACTCCGTCATCCAGAAACAAGTGACCGCCACCGACGACGCACGCACCACGCTCATTCTCAGCGGAGTGCCCACCACGGCGCGCAGCATTGAGTTCTGCGTTACCAACAAGCTCCGCCGCCGCGTCATCAGCTTCGAAAGCCTCGCTATCGACCCTTCCGAGCACTCACCCTCCGACACCCTCCGCCTTGACCTCACCTCCCCCATCAACGTCGGCATGTTTGCCTCGATCCAGCGCTACATCTTCGACGGCGCGGCTTACAACTGCAGCCTTTGCCACGGTGCCGAAAACGGCCGCGCAGGACTCGATCTCACCCAAGGTCGGAGTCACGAAAATCTGGTGAGCACCGCCTCCACGCGAGTCGAAGGCGGCACACGCGTGGTGCCGGGCAATGCTTCAGCCTCCGTGCTCCACAGCGCACTCGCTGAGGGCAATCCGGCCGGTCTCCGCTACGACCACTCGGGCCTCATCGACGACGTCGTTCGCCGCCTCATCGACGACTGGATTGACGCAGGTGCCAAAGATTAGACTGCAGATACTTTGCAGTTTCGCAAGAATGTTGTAAATTTGCACCCGAAATTAGAAGAACAATGAATTATAGCAAAATAGAATGGTCCGAATTGGGCGTGACGGCCGAGATTGGCGCCTTCACTCCCGAAGCTGGTGTACCCGAATGGCACGTCATGCTGCACGTTGAGCCCCGCGGCGAACTCTTCGCGGGACAATTGGCACGCATCTACGCCGCCGAAGAGCGTCTCACGGCCGAAGGCACATGCGCCGGCGCCACGCCCATCATGAAACGCTACTTCCTCTCCGACGCCACCAACCAGGTGCCCCTTATGAAGGGGGAAGAGGCTGTCTCCGTTTCCTACATCCAGCAGCCGCCGCTCGATGGGTCGAAGGTGGCCGTCTGGCTCTATCTGCAGCGCGGCACCGAAGTGACGCACGACGCCGACCTCGTCGTCACCGCCCACAACGGTTACCGCCACCTCTGGAAGATGGGCATGACCCACAACGAGGGCATCAGCTTCATCCAGACCGACCGCCTGCTCTGCGACTACGAGGACGTGCTGGCCCGTCACGGCGCCACGCTGGCCGACAACTGCATCCGCACATGGTTCTTCGTGCGCGACGTCGACACCCAATACGAGGGCATGGTCAAGGCCCGTCTGGCCAACTTCTTCGACCAGGGCCCACTACATCGCCTCCACGGGCATTCAGGGTCTGCCCGCCGACACCAAGGCTCTCATCCAGCTCGGCACCTACGCCATCACGGGCCTCGAACCCGAGCAGCAGCGCTACCTCTACGCCCTCGACCACCTCAACCGCACCATCGAGTACGGCGTCACCTTCGAGCGCGGCACTCTCGTCGAATACGGCGACCGCGCCCACGCTTGGATCAGCGGCACGGCGAGCATCAACGACAAGGGCGAAGTGATGCACGTCGGCGACATCGTTCTCCAGACGCAGCGCATGTGGGAGAACGTCGAAGCCCTTTTGGCCGAGGCCCAGATGACGATGAACGACTGCGCGCAGATCATCGTCTACCTCCGTGACACCGCCGACTACGCCACCGTCCGTCAGATGTTTGCCGAGCGCTATCCCGACATTCCCACGGTCTTTACCCTCGCTCCCGTGTGCCGTCCCACATGGCTCATCGAGATGGAGTGCGTAGGCGTGGACGAACGCAGCAATCCTCAGTACCGTGCATTCTAAGCCAAGGATATTTTTCAATCAGTGTACACTGACGCAAAACTATGTCCAAGACAAAGATTCCCTTCCTGATCTCCGTACTGATCATCGCCGTGCTGATGGTTGCCTCTTTTGTCGAACCCATTGCGGGCAGCGAGGCCACCCACCGCATGTTCTACGGCACGTGGTGGTTCCGCATCCTGTGGGCAGCGCTCGCCACGAGCGGAGCATGGATGTGCGTCCACTGGCGACTTTGGAAGAAGCCCGCTGTGGCGCTGCTTCATGTGAGTTTCCTCGTCATTTTGGCCGGCGCACTCGCCACGTCGCTCACCTCGACCGAAGGCAGCATGATGCTCTACGAAGGCGAGCAGACCGACATGTTCCTCACGAAAGACCGGCGTGTAGCCCACATGGAATTCACGCTACGGCTCGACAGTTTCCGCATCGACCGCTACGCCGACAACGGCGAGCCGAGCGGTTTTCGCAGCCACGTCAGCATCATCGATCCCAACAGCTCAGCCACCAGCGCCTCAAGCGCCAACGATACCGCGGTCATCAGCATGAACCACATCCTGCGCTACCGCCGTCTGCGCTTCTCGCAAGCCAGCTACACCCCCGACGGAGCCGGCACCATCCTTACCGTCATCCACGATCCCTACGGCATCGGCATCACCTACTCGGGCTATGCCCTCCTGATTCTCTCCGCCGTTCTGCTCCTTCTGCCCAAACGATTGAAGCGCCCCTCCACGGCAGCGATCGTCATCGGTGCAGTCACCCTCCTCGGCACCGCGGCCTACACCCTGCGCTGGACAAGCGCCGACCACCTTCTGCCCGTGTTGCGTTCTCCGCTGTTGGGCGTCCACATCGGCGTCATCGTCGTGGCCTACCTCCTCTTCCTCATCATGGCGCTCATCTCGGCCTACAGCCACATCGCCCACAAATCTTCCACCTCTGGCCACTTACCTCTTACCTCTTCCCACTTACC
>JAUNIC010000145.1 GCA_030523615.1 Bacteroidales bacterium | reverse complement strand
CTTCAAAGATATTTTGAACGCTCTCAAAGGTAGATGTGACCGTCGTTTTGAGGAGAATTCTTAACAACCATACAGCATATTGGTGCAATAGGTCTTAAAAAGTGGCGTTTTTGTCGAGTTTATTTTGCCAGTTGCCGAGAATGTCGTAAATTTGCCGCGCACAATAATATTGTGACCTACGATTTAGCAAACCGACAACATGAAATATTCAGTTATTGTTCCCGTATACAATCGCCCCGACGAGTGCGACGAACTCCTCGACAGCCTCTGCCGACAAACGGTGAAGGACTTTGAAGTCGTCATCGTGGAGGACGGTAGCCAGGTGCCCTGCGAGGACGTGGTGCAGAAGTATGCCGATCGTCTCGATGTGCACTACTACTCGAAGCCTAACAGCGGCCCCGGCCAGACACGCAACTACGGTGTAGAACGTGCTCAGGGCGAATATGTGCTCATTCTCGACAGCGACGTCGTCCTGCCCAACGGCTACATGGCCGCCATCGAGACCGAACTCGCCGAGCAGGAGTTTCCCGAAGCCTTCGGTGGTCCTGACCGCGCACACGAGAGTTTCACGAGTGTGCAGAAAGCCATCAACTATGGCATGACGTCGTTCTTTACCACGGGTGGTATTCGCGGCGGTAAGGCCAAACTCGACAAATTCTTTCCCCGCTCGTTCAACATGGGCATTCGCCGTGACGTCTATACCCAGCTTGGCGGTTTCTCGAAGATGCGTTTCGGCGAGGATGTCGACTTCTCCTATCGTCTCGTCGAAAGTGGTGCCCGCTGCCGGCTCTTCCCCTCGGCATGGGTTTATCACAAGCGTCGCGCCAACTTCCGCCAGTTTTTCAAGCAGGTGCACAACAGCGGCATTGCCCGCATCAATCTCACCAAGCGCCATCCCGGCACGCTGAAGCTTGTCCATATGCTTCCCGCCGCCTTCACCATCGGCGTGGCGCTTTGCCTCTTTGTATGCCTCGAAGCAGCCATGTTCCTGTTGAAGGGTGCCGTGAGCGAGGGTATGGTAGCCACCGAGATGCACGCAATGGGCATGCTGTTGCTCGTCATAGGCGTCGCTCCGCTGAAACTCTATTCGCTCATCATCTTCTTTGACTCCACGATTCGCAACCGCTCGCTGTGGGTGGGCTTCCTCAGTGTGATTGCCGCCTTCGTGCAGCTCGTGGGTTACGGCACTGGTTTCCTCCGTTGCTGGTGGCAACGATCCGTTCTCGGCCGTGATGAATTTGAAGCTTTCAAAAAGAATTTCTACAAATGATCTCAACGCTTGATGAAGGCCGCCGCATGGCCATCAACGAATGGGACGTGGCCGACCGTCCCCGCGAGAAGTTTGCCGCATTGGGCCCCGCAGCCCTCACTCCGGCCGAACTCCTTGCCATACTCATCGGTAGTGGCAACACCGAGGAGAGCGCCGTGGAACTCATGCAGCGCATCCTCCGCGATTGCGACTACAGCCTCAACCGCGTGGGCAAGATGAGCATCGACCAACTCATGCTTTACAAAGGTGTGGGCGAGGCCAAAGCCATCACCATCCTGGCTGCCTGCGAACTGGGTCGTCGCCGCATGACGGAGGAGGTGGAGAAGCGCACGATGGAATCGTCGAAAGACCTCTACGAATACTTCCGCCCGAAACTGATGGACGGCCTCCACGAGAAGGCCATGGTGCTCGGCCTCGACGCAAAGTTGCACCCCGCCGGCTGTGCTCTCGTGAGCGATGGTGGCGTGACGGGTACTACGGTCGATGTGCGTCGTGTGTTGCGTGAAGCCCTCCGTTTCGAAAGTGCCACACGCATCGCCTTCTGCCACAATCACCCGAGCGGCAATCCTCAGCCTTCGCGTCAGGACGATGCTCTCACCGAAGAAATTGCCCGCGCCGCCGCTGCCATTCGCATGCCCCTCATCGACCACATCGTCCTCGCCGACGACGCCTATTACAGCTACGCAGATTACGGAAAGATATAAAGCCCCCTCCCATCCTCCCCCGATAGGGGAGGGGCTCGAAGCATCTAATAATGTATTTTATCAACAAGACAAGTTGACTCGTCCTTAATTGCTAACCCCTCAGCACGCACGAGTCCTCCCCCTATCGGGGGGAGATAGAGGGGGGCTTATGACTCCTGAAGAAAAACTCAAGATAGAAGAGCGCATCGTTGAAGTGCTCAAAACCGTATACGACCCCGAGATTCCTGTAGACATCTACAACCTCGGCCTCATTTACCGCATTGACCTCGCCGACGACGGACTCCTCGACGTCGACATGACCCTCACCGCCCCCAACTGCCCGGCTGCCGACTTCATCATGGAAGATGTGCGCCTCAAGCTCGACGGCATCGAGGGCGTGAAGGAGAGCCGCGTAAACCTCGTCTTCGAACCCGAATGGGACAAAGACATGATGAGTGAAGAGGCCAAGCTCGAACTCGGATATCTTTAGCCCAATTAAGAAATAAGAAGTAAGAATGAAGAATGGAAGTTACGCCGTCTTCAGCGTGTGCAACTACATTTTAAAAAGTTCAACATTCTTCAATTCTTAATTCTTAACTCTTAATTCTTAATTTTTCTCAATGAAACCCATCTACTTCCTCAGCGACGCCCACCTCGGGTCGCTCGCCATACAAAGCCGAAGGATGCAGGAGCGCAGGCTCGTCAACTTCCTCGACCGCATCAAGCACAAAGCTGGGGCGGTGTATCTGCTCGGCGATATGTTTGACTTTTGGCACGAGTACAAAACCGTCGTGCCCCGTGGCTTCACGCGTTTCCTCGGCAAACTCTCCGAACTCACCGATATGGGCGTCGAGGTGCATTATTTTACTGGTAATCACGACCTTTGGATGAATGGTTACCTCGAAGAGGAGTGCGGCGTCATTCTGCATCGCGAGACCTCGACGACATGCGAGATCTACGGCAAACTCTTCTATCTGGCTCATGGCGATGGACTCGACGCCGACGACAAGAAATTCAAGTTCCTGCGCAGCGTGTTCCACAACAAAGTGTGCCAACGCCTCTTTGCTGCCATACATCCCCGCTGGGGCGTCAGTTTCGGTCTCGAGTGGGCCCGCCGTAGCCGTCTGAAACGTGAGGACGGCAAGGAACCTCCCTTCCAAGGCGAAAATCAGGAACCGCTCATCGTCTTCGCCAAGAATTACCTGAAAGATCACCCCGACATCAACTATTTCATCTTCGGCCATCGCCACATCGAGTACGACCTCTTCCTGACTCGCAAGGCACGAGTGCTCCTTCTTGGCGAATGGATGGATCTCTGCTCCTATGCCGTCTTCGATGGCGAACATATGTTCATGGAAAATTTTGTCGAGGGTGAAACCGAACCATAAAGCCCCAATGGCCCTATAAGCCTCGAAGCATTACTCTCAGCTCAAAATATCTGTAAAGCTTTCGCCAAGCATGTAGCCCTCGACGACGTCAGCATCGAGGTGCAGCGCGGCAAGGTCTTTGGATTGCTCGGCCCCAACGGCGCCGGCAAGACCACCCTCATACGCATCATCAACCGCATCACCGCTCCCGACAGCGGCACCGTGACATTCTGCGGTCATCCCCTCCGTCAGGAGGATGTGTTCAACATCGGCTATCTGCCCGAAGAGCGTGGCCTCTACAAGAAGATGAAGGTAGGCGAACAAGCCGTCTACCTCGCTCAGCTCAAGGGTCTCTCTGCTCGCGACGCTCGCAAGCGTCTCAAAGAGTGGTTTGAGAAATTCGACATCATGTCCTGGTGGGACAAGAAACTCGAAGAACTCTCCAAGGGCATGCAGCAGAAGGTGCAGTTCGTCATCACCGTGCTCCACGAGCCCGAACTCCTCATCTTTGACGAACCCTTCAGCGGTTTCGACCCCGTCAACGCCGAACTCCTCAAGCAGGAGATTCTCGCCCTCCGCGACAAAGGCCACACCATCATCTACTCCACCCACAACATGGCCAGCGTGGAAGATGTGTGCGACGATATCGCCCTCATCAACAAGAGCCGCCTCGTGCTCTCCGGCAGTGTGGAGGAGGTAAAGAAACAGTTTGCCGACGGTCGCTATGAAGTGCGTGCCACACTCCCCGAGGAGCAGGCCCGCGCCCTTGCCGCCAGCATCGAAGGGGCTGAGCTGCATCCCATCCTGCCCTCCATGAACGAAGTATTCCTCAAGACCGTACAGAGCCATGAATAAACTGTCCATCATCATACTCCGCGAGTTCACCACTCGCGTTGTGAAGAAGAGCTTCATCCTCATGACCGTGCTGATGCCCTTCTTCTTCGCCGCCCTCGTCTTTGTGCCCATGTGGCTCGGCCAGATCAACGATGACGAGCAGCAGAAGATCGTCGTCATCGATCCCACGAACCACTACTTCCAGTGTCTCGAATCCAACGAGCAATACCTCTTCGTCCGTGCCGACCGCATGGACCCTGCTTATAAGAGCGACACCACCGACGTGGCTGCTGTGCTGCAGATCACCGACGACCTCGTGCTCAATCCCAAAGCCATCACCCTCGCATCGCGCAAGGAGGTGCAGCTCAACATGATACAATACATTGAGGGCTCCCTCGAGTCGCAGATTCGCAAGGACAAACTGGAGAAGTACAACATTCCCGACCTCGACAAAATCACCGAAGATCTCGAAAGCAGCTTCACCATTCCCACCGTCAAGTGGAACGCTGAAGGCGAAGAATCGTTCTCTTCGAGCGACATTGCCATGGCCGTCGGCTTCCTCTTCACATTTCTCATCTATATGTTCGTCATGAGCTATGGCTGCATGGTCATGAGCAGCGTGATGGAGGAGAAGACCAACCGCATCATGGAGATTATGGTCTCCAGCGTCAAACCCTTCCAACTCATGATGGGCAAGATCATCGGCGTGGCTCTCGTTGGCCTTGTGCAGATGCTCATCTGGGGTGTGATGCTTGCCGGCATCATCTTCGGTGCTGCCTATTTCCTCGGTGGCGACGCCGTGACCGATGCCGCCATGGCCAACCAGCAGATGGAGGCCATGAACCAGATGGCTGCTGCAGGCAGTGTTGATCCTGCCGCCGCTGTAGCTGCTGCCGGTGGCGAGAATGCCGAAATTATCAATGCTCTCCTCGGCCTGCCCTACGCCGAACTCGCCATCATGTTCTTCCTCATGTTCATCGGCGGCTACCTCCTCTACGCCAGCTTCTTTGCGGCCGTCGGCGCCAGCGTCAATAGCCAGGAAGATTCGTCGCAGTTCATGATGCCCGTCGTCATTCTCATGGTCTTTGGTATGTATGCCGCCATGGGTAGCGTGGGCAACACCGATGGTCCTCTGGCCTTCTGGTCGAGCCTCTTCCCGCTGACCTCGCCCATCGTCATGATGGTGCGCATTCCTTTCGGAGTGCCCCTTTGGCAGGAACTCCTCTCCGTCGGCCTGCTCTTCGCATCCGCCCTCGGCATGGTGTGGATTGCCGCCAAGATCTACCGCGTCGGCATCCTGATGTACGGCAAGAAGCTCACCATCAAGGAGATGTGGAAGTGGCTCAAGTATAACTAAGATTCTCTCCGAATCCGCGAATCATCGAATAATCGAATAATCGAGAAACCGAAAACATCCTCCCTCTCGAATGAAGAAAATCCTCATATTCCTCCTGGCCATCATCTTGGCAATCCCCGTAGGCGCTGTGCTCAAGGAGCGCGACCTTGCTCGCACCCTTGGCGTGCTCCGTGCCGAACTCGAAATGGCGGAAAAGCAGCAAAAAATCAACATGCAACGCTATTCCACCATGCAGTCGTCGCAGCACGCCATGCTCGTCGACTATATGCAGCGTTCCGAGCAGATAGCCCTCATGCTCTACAGCCAGAAGCAGGACTTCACTTTCGATATGGCCTACGCCTGCCAGCAGGCCACCGACCTATATCGCGAACTTAGCGGAAAGACCGTGCCTTACGCCCGCATCCAGGAGCGTATGCAGAGCGAGATAACACGCTATGACGGACTTATCCACAGTTTGCAAGATCTCCCTCCCGCCGTAGTGCTCGACGAAGACGGATGCGTGCTGACCAAGGAAGAAGCCGAGCGCGAAGCGCAGCTGGAGGCTTATCGCAAGTCGCAGCATACGGGAGTCATCGATAGCAATGCCGTGGTCCTTGAGGCCAAGATCGACAGCATCGCCGACAGCCTCGGCATGTCCAATACTACCGCTCAGGCTGTAGCCGACAGCGTGAAGCACCTCTCCGACGCATACATGCTCACCAAACAGCAGCAGGCCGACCGAAAAGCCTGTCTGCTCATTGCCTATCGTCTGCGTGCCAATCTGATTACAGCCGCCGAGAACATAAATGCCGACAACCTCTATTATTCCGCTGTGACCAAGAAGGTCGAAGAACTCAATGAGTATGCCCACGAGCGCTACAACGCCCTGCAGCAGAACATCTTCATCAACGCTGGCGACAACTACCTGAAGACGCTGATGAAGTTGCCCTTCTACATCAAGCAGGCCAAGAAGGACCTCAACGACAAGTATACTGCCTTCGAACAACACGACACCCACTATAGCGAGTGGCGAGGCCCCGTCGTCAAGTTCGTCTGCCTTTTCATGCTGCTCTGGATTACCATCGCCATCGTCCTCAGCCAGGTCATTCTGCGCTTCATGCCCAACAGATGGTTGCCTGCCAATTTCAAATCGAAGCGTTGGCTCTATTTCATCGTGGGTGGACTCATCGTCTTTGCCATCAGCGTGACCGTGATCCACAACATCATCACGCAGAACTTCATGCTCATGGCTACGGGCCTGATGATCAGCGTGGCATGGCTCGCCATCGCAGTGCTCCTCTCGCTCCTTGTGCGCGTTGCCGACAATCAGCTCAAGGCTTGCGTCAAGGCCTATACTCCCTTCATCGTGATGTCGTTCATCGTCATCGTGTTCCGCATCATGTTTGTGCCCAACGTTGTGGTCAACATCATTTACCCGCCGCTCCTTCTGGCCTTCTGCTTCTGGCAGGTGCGTATGCTGCGTGTGCCGAAGGGAGCTATGCCTTCGAGCGATATTATATATAGTGGAGTGTCGCTCGCCGCACTGATCATTGCCACCATCCTGGCTTGGACGGGCTACGTGCTCTTTGCCGTCGAAATCATGGTGTGGTGGATGTTCCAGCTCGCTGCCATCCAGACCATCACTACCATCTACTACCTCCTCGACAAGTACGAGCGCAAGACTGTGCTGAAGAAAGTGATGGCTCGCATCGATACCAACGATGACGGTATCTACGACGATAGCCAGGTTGAAATCAACGAGGACGAAGTGCGTGCCCACATGAAGAAGGGTACGTACATCACCACTACGTGGTTCTTCGACTTCATCAACCGTGTTGCCGTGCCCATCATTGCTGTCTGCAGCATCGCCATGAGCATCTGGTATGCCGCCGACATCTTCGAGATGACCGACACGCTCCGTGAGTATTTCTACTACAACTTTATTGACCAGAAGGGCATGCTCCAGCTTTCGCTCTATAAGCTCTTCTGTGTTGTGGCCTTCTGGTACGTGTTCCGCTACATCAATTACCTCCTGCGTTCGTTGTACCACCACGCCAAGCAGTTGCATACCAACCTGCGTCCTGAACAGTACAACTTCACGCTGGCAAACAACGTCATTGCGATCCTCGTGTGGGGATGCTACATCGTCTACGCCCTCTTCCTCCTTCAGGTGCCCAGCAGCGGCATCAGCGTAGTCACTGCGGGTCTTGCCACTGGTATGGGTTTCGCCATGAAGGACCTCCTCGAAAACTTCTTCTATGGCATCTCACTCATGACGGGCCGCATCCGTGTGGGTGACTACATCGAGTGCGACGGCATTCAGGGTCGTGTGGACAGCATCACGTATCAGTCTACTCAGGTCGTCACTTACGACGGCAGTATCATTGCATTCCTCAACACTCAATTGTTCTCCAAAAACTTCAAGAACCTCACCCGCAACCACCACTACGAGTTTGTCAAGGTGCCCATCGGCGTCAACTATGGTGCTGACATCGAACAGGTGCGCAAGGTGCTTATTGATGCCCTCCGTCCTCTTGACGAAACACTCCCCGACGGTCGCGAACTCCTTCGTCCCGAGAGCGACATCAGCGTCATCTTCAGCGACTTTGGCGCCTCCAGTGTTGATCTCCTCGTCTGCTACTGGGTACTTGTCGACCAAAAGGCTGGTTTTGCCGGCCGTGTGAAGGAAGCCATCTACAACGCTCTCAACGCCAACAACATTGAAATCCCCTTCCCTCAGTGCGATGTGCACATGAGAGGATAGGACTATCGCCAATTAATCCTCAAAGCTTTATCGGCCTTGTCCTATAAGCTTCCATATATCACGATTCACCAGAAAACGATAACCAAAAGCCTATAATGAAACACATCATCACACTCATGGCAGGCCTGGCCCTCGCGTCATCGGCCTATGCCATTGACTTGCAAAAGGGCAAAGCCTACCGCATTGTCAGCAAGAGCATGGGCAATTCGTCGACAATCTGCGTCGGTGAAAAGCACTATGCGCAGCCTTACATCTTCAGTAATACGTCCTACAGCGGCACGTGCAAGGATGCCTTCTGGTACTTCGAGCAGCAGTGGGATGGCTCCTACGCCATCTACAATGCCGAGACCAAGCAGTACATCACCTACACAACCGAGCGTACCAATGGCGTGTGCAAGGGCCTTTGTCTCACTTCAAAGGACGAGGGCGCTACAAGTCATTGGTTCATTGAGGATAATGACGACGGCAGCTGCATCCTTTATTCCAAGGCTGACGAGGCTACTGCAAAGGGCGACGTATATTGGAACCAGCGCGTAAATGCTTCCGATAATGGTCTCGTTGGTACTTATACCAATCGTTATGACAACAACTCCTCTTTCTTCATTACTGATGAGACCGTTACGCCCGAT
>JAUNIC010000144.1:1964-8935 GCA_030523615.1 Bacteroidales bacterium | reverse complement strand
CCCCTAAGGCGACTCCGAAGCCTGCTCCCAAGTCGACCACGAAGCCCGGCTACACGGCTCCTCCCAAGCACACCGGCGCCACGGTGTCGAACGCTACGGGCACAGCAGGTGGCCATGGCTACGTCAATCTCGGCTTGCCTTCCGGTACGCTTTGGGCCATGACAAACGTCGGTGCCAAAAGTCCTGAGGGCCTTGGCAACTACTATGCTTGGGGCGAAACTTCCCCCAAAGATTACTACGACTGGGACAACTACAAGTACTGCCAGGGCTCCGACGACACCATGACGAAGTATTGCACCACGCGCGAACGTGGCAAGGTGGACAACAAACGCAGCCTTGAGGCTAACGACGATGCCGCAACGGTCAACTGGGGCGAAGGCTGGCGTCTCCCGAGCTCTGCTCAGTTCGACGAGCTTCGCGAAATTTGCACTTGGACCTGGACCGCCATGAACGGCCGAAACGGCTATAAGATTGTCGGCCCGAACGGCAACTCCATCTTCCTCCCTGCCGCTGGTGCACGTAACGAGTCGGGGACGACGACTGACCTCAACGAATACGGCTTTTACCGTACCCGTACGCTCGACACCGTCTACTCCAATGGCGATCGCGCTGCCAACCTCATCATCTGCGAGGACAAGCCCTACAAGAGTGAGTCTACCCGCGATGCCGGCCAGACCGTGCGTCCTATTTACGAGCAATGATTAACCGATAAATCGATTATTCGATTAGATTATAAAATGACCCTTCGGCATCAACGTGTGAGCCGAAGGGTCATTTTTTTCATTAGCCGCATAGCGGCGATTTCATGATTTCATTTCTTAGAGGTTGGGGTTCATTTCCTTCCACTCTTCTACGGGAGGAATGATGCCGAGACCGATGATCTCTTCGCGCATCTTCTGGAGGTGCTCGTAGCTGGAAGCGAGAGCAGCCATTTCTTCTTCAGTGCCTTCGGGAGCGGTGAAGTGAACGCCGTCCTTGTCGATAACGCTGGGCATAGCCATCATCACGTTCTTCATGCCACACTTGTCGCAGTTTACGTAGCAACCTGCAGGCCAGGTGAAGGGAGCGCCACCCATAGCGCCTTCGATCATCTTAACAGCCTGGTAAGCGGGGCTCTGGAAAGAGCTGCGGCCGCGGAGCTTGATGATGCGGCTACCACCCTGGATGGTGTTGTGCTTGATCTCAGCCCAACGCTCCTCGCTGAGAGCGAGTTCGCTGAGGGGCTTGCCGTCAACGAGAGCCTTGCTGGCGAAAACTGCCATCTGCTCGCCGTGGCCACCATAGGTCCAAGCGCCGGTCACCTTGTGCTGAGCAACACCGAACTCCTCAGCGAGCTGCTGCTGGAGGCGGGTAGAGTCGAGAGCTGCGAGGCTGGTCATCTGGTTGGGCTTGAGGCCGGAGTGGATGAGAGCGGTAAGAGCGGTAACGTCAGCGGGGTTGAAGATAACAACCACGTGCTTTACGTCGGGGCAGTATTCCTTGATATAGTCGCCGAACTGAGCAGCAATCTGGCAGTTACCCTTGAGGAGGTCTTCGCGGGTCATACCGTCCTTACGGGGAGCACCACCAGAAGAGATGATGTACTTAGCGCCGGTGAAAGCTTCCTTGGGATCAACGGTATAGCTGAGGTTAGCACCGGGGAATGCGCAGTGGCACATTTCGTCGTATACACCGTGAACACCGGGTTCGTAGATGTCGTAGAGGCAGATGTTGGGGGTGAGGCCGAGCATGAGGACGCTCTGTACCATGTTGGAGCCGATAGCGCCACCAGCGCCAACGATCACGAGTTTTTCGTCAGTTAAAAAAGCCATTGGTTTCTTATTTTTTAAAGGTTAGACATTTCGTTTCGAAAGCAGCCATTGCTGCGAATATAGATGTTTTCGCCGCCAAAATTACGAAAAAATTGCGAAACGCGGTAGACTTTTTGCGTTTTTTTTCGCTGTACGGTGTAAAAATCTTTTTGCGCCCGTCTTTTATTCTTCTGAAATGTTGCTTGATTATGAAAAAATGAGTAAATTTGCACTCCTTACGCTTTTGTTTTGCGTGCAGCCGTGATGGTTACGGGCAAGACGAAACGAAAGGAAAATCAGGTATTATTCTTTTCAATTCAACACAAAAACACTGTTTACACATGAACGCAAAAAACGTTCTGGAGGATCTGAAGCGCAGATTCCCCAATGAGCCTGAGTATCATCAGGCTGTCGAAGAAGTTCTCTCCACTATCGAGGAGGAGTACAACAAGCATCCCGAGTTCGACAAGGCCGGTCTCATCGAGCGCCTCTGCATCCCCGATCGCATCTACACTTTCCGCGTGACCTGGATGGACGACAACGGCAACTATCAGACCAACACCGGCTATCGCGTGCAGCACAACAACGCCATCGGTCCCTACAAGGGCGGCATTCGTTTCCACAGCTCCGTGAACCTCGGCATCCTCAAGTTCCTCGCTTTCGAGCAGACCTTCAAGAACTCCCTCACCACGCTCCCCATGGGTGGCGCAAAGGGCGGTAGCGACTTCTCTCCCCGCGGCAAGTCGAACGCTGAAGTAATGCGTTTCTGCCAGGCCTTCATGCTTGAGCTCCACCGCAACATCGGCGCCGACTGCGACGTTCCCGCTGGTGATATCGGCGTAGGTGGTCGCGAGGTAGGCTACCTCTTCGGCGCTTACAAGAAGTACACCCGCGAGTTCAGCGGCGTCCTCACCGGCAAGGGCCGTGAGTTCGGCGGTTCGCTCATCCGTCCCGAGGCTACCGGTTACGGCACCGTCTACTTCCTCCGCGCCATGCTCGCCACCAAGGGCGACACCATCGAGGGCAAGACCGTCCTCATCTCTGGTGCCGGCAACGTGGCTCAGTACGCTGCAGAGAAGGTTCTCCAGCTCGGCGGTAAGGTGCTCACCATGTCCGACAGCGACGGATACATCTACGATCCCGACGGCATCGACCGCGAGAAGCTCGACTACATCATGGAACTCAAGAACCTCTACCGCGGCCGCATCCGCGAGTATGCAGAGGAGTATCCCACCGCCAAGTATGTGGCTGGCCAGAAGCCCTGGTTCGAGAAGGCCGACATCGCCCTTCCCTGCGCCACTCAGAACGAGCTCAACGAGGAGGCTGCCAAGGCTCTCGTGGCCAACGGTTGCATCGCCGTGTGCGAAGGTGCCAACATGCCTACCACTCCCGAGGCTATCCGCGTATTCCAGGAGGCCAAGCTCCTCTACTCTCCCGGTAAGGCTTCGAACGCCGGCGGTGTCTCTGTCAGCGGTCTCGAGATGAGCCAGAACTCCGAGCGTCTCAGCTGGACCGCAGAAGAGGTCGACGCCAAGCTCCTCTGGATCATGGAGAACATCCACGAGAACTGCGTGAAGTACGGCACCGAGCCCGACGGCTACGTCAACTATGTGAAGGGCGCCAACGTCGCTGGCTTCATGAAGGTTGCCAAGGCCATGATGGCCCAGGGTGTATTCTAAACAAGCTGACTGCTTACGGATATTAAGACAACAAAAACCACCATACCTCAATCGGGTGTGGTGGTTTTTGTTGTTGCTTATGATTTCGTTTTATTTGATGACGCGCTTGATAGTCTTGCCTGAAGCGGTGCGGACGACGTAGAGGCCAGGAGCGGCAGCGCGGCTGACGCGAACGCCACTGAGGTTGTAGATTTCTGCGGCAGCATCGGAGTCATAGGTGATGGTGCTGATGCCTTCCGGATCGGCTTCGAGGGTTACGTCGATGGTCACATCGCCGGTGGCGATGCCGTCGAGGACAACGGTCTTCTCCAAGAAACCGGCCGCACTGACGTTGACAGCATACTGCTCGGAAGTGATGACGGGGAAGTTGCTGTAGACGAAGATGCCGTCCTCGGTCTCTTCAGGAGTGATGGAGATGGGAGTGTCGTCAACGAGCATCATGATGGACGCGCCGGCGATGGGCTGGCCAGCAGCATTCTTGACGTTGATGGTGATGTTGCGGCATTCGGCTACATTCTCGTCGTAGAGAACCGTCCAACCTTTGGCGATAGCTGTCATGACGTTGGAACCTACAGCGCCAGGGTTGCCGCTGACGGCGAGCACACCCATCCAAGGATATTCGTCGGTAGGACCGGCGCTGGCCTTGGGCAACTGCTGGTAGAGCGCGTTGAGATCGTCGGTGTCAAGGAGATTGGCACGGAGCGTAAGACCGAGCAACTTCGTGTTGTTCTCGACGTTGAGCGTGGCCAACTGGTTATAGTCGAGCATGAGGAGCGCGAGCGACGGATTGTTGGCAAACGAAGCCACCACGAGGTTGTTGTTGCTCAGATCGACGGCGTAGAGGTTGCTGCTGTCCAGCTTGAAGGTTGCGAGCTTGTTGTAGGCTGCGTAGAGCACCACGAGCGAAGGACTGCTGGGATAAACAATCTTCGAGATGTGGTTGTTGTTGACGTGCAACTGCTGGAGGGAGTTGTTCGTCGAGATGTCGAAGGTGCCGGTGAGCTGGTTGTTGTTCAGCACAAGTTCGCTGGCGTAGGGCACCTTTGCAGCGTCGAAGGACGTCAGGCGGTTGTTGGGCGCATTGAAGATGGAGCAATGGATGAGATTCGGCATCGCGATGCTCTCCAGCTGGTTGTGAGCCAGCCATACGCGCTTTAGCATAGGCGTGGCGTTGAGGTCGATGGTGCGGAACTTGTTGTGCTCCGCTTCCAGTTCCGTAAGGTCGGGCACGGTGGTGAGGTCGAGGGTCTCAAGCTCATTGTAGCCCGCCAGCAGTGTGGTGATGGCAGGATTGAGACGAAGGTCGCTGATGCTATTGTGCTCGCAGTAGATGGTCGTGAGGTAATCGTTCTTGCTGAGGTCGAGCGTCGTGAGACAGTTGTCGGAAACGGAGAGCGACATGAGGTCGGTGTTCTCGGTAACGTCGATGCTCGTCAGCTTATTGTAGCCGAGAAGCACATCGCGGAGCAGGGGCGACTTGGTGAGGTCGATTGAAGCCAGTTCGTTGTCGTAGGCACGCAGTTGCGACAGATTGGGACAACCGCTGAGGTCGAGCGCGGTGAGGCGATTGCCGTTGACGTCGAGGTCCTCGAGGGCGGGGCAGACAGAGAGGTCAATGCTGCGGAGGAGCGAACCCGTGCAGTAGAGTTGCTGGAGTTTGTTGTCGGCGGGGAGAAGGAGTGAAGAAAGCGCACCCTTGCCGCAGACAAGATGTTCGAGTTCGGTGTTACGGGTGAGGTCAAGTTCGTTGATGGCGTTGCCCGAGCAAGCCAGACGATTGAGCATGGGCATTCCGCTGACGTCGAGCGCCGTGAGACCGAGGTTCGCCACGCCAAGTTCCGTTGCGCCCGGAGCATAGATGCGAATGGTGGTGCCGAGAACGAGGTGTTCGAGGTTCTGGTAAGAGCTGTCAATCACGTTGTACTGCACCTTCTGGCCATCGCCCCAATCCACGTAGACGGTCTTGTCGCTACCGCAGTCGATGGCGAAGATGAGGCGCGTGTTGATGAGTTCGGGCAGAACGGAGAAGGCTGCCGAAGCATCAGCGATGAGCATGTGCGGATTTTCGGCCTTCCAACCCTTGACGTCGAGGATTTCGGCGTAAGTGTCGTCGAGGGTTTCGGCACCCGGATTGCCCGTGTAGGCAAAGATGGTCTTCCATGCCTCGTCCTCCTTAAACACTTCGACGCTGCTGACGTCGGGGAGCGCCATGATGAGCGCTGCCAGCTGCGCCTGCTGCATACGGTTGTTCTTGATGTTGAGGCCGCACAGCGCCTTCAGGCTTTTGACGTCGAGCGCGGTGAGGCGGTTGTCGTATGCGTTGACGTAAACGAGGCCGGTGCTCGTCTTGAAGTCGAGAGCCTCGAAATTGTTGGACGAGCAGTCAAGCCACTTCAAGGAAGCGGGAAGCGGGGAGAGGGAAGAGAGTTTGTTGACGGAGCAGATAAGCGTGTCGAGCGCCGTGTTGGCAGCGAGGTCGAGCTGCTGGATATCGTTGTTCGAGCAGTCGAGATACTTGAGATTGACGAGCGCACCGAGCTGAGGCTGCGGCAGAGAGTTCTTCGCAAATTCAAGGTGCTCAAGCTGGCTGAGGGCCGAGAAGTCGAAACTTTCGAGCAGAGCGTCGTTCATGACGAGATGCTTGAGAGCCGTGTTCTGCGAAAGGTCGAGCGTGCCGAGGTCGTTCTTGCTGACGTCGAGCTTCGCAAGACGGGTATTGGCAGCGAGGTTGAGCTTCGTGCTCTTTGTGGCCATGAGGTTGAGTTCCTCGAGCTCCGTGGCCATGCTGACGTTGAGGTTGGAAAGACCCGTGTAGAACGCCTGGAGGTTCTTGAGGTGAGTGTTCTTGGAGAGGTCGAGCGCGTCGTAGTTATTGTTGTTGATGATGAGCTGCTCGAGGTTGGGCCACAACTCGACGGGAGTCTCGTAGAGCATGTTGTAGCTCAGGTTGAGGTAGGCGAGGTCTTTGGCATCCTTCGGCCACTCGATCCAAGCCTGCGAGCGGAGCATATTGACGGAGGCGTCGAGATGCTGGAGCTTAGGCATGGAGGGAATGTCGAGCTGCTGCAGGTCGTTGTGCGAGAGGATGAGCTTGGTGAGCACGGGGCTCGAATAGGTGAAGTTGTAGAAGTGGTTGTGCGAGAGGTCGAGGATGCGGAGCGACTCGCAGCCTTCGAAGCTGATGCTGCCGTCGGTAAGTTCGTTGCCGCGGAGATACAGCGCCTGCATTTCGGGAGCGTTGAGTTCGACCTTCGTGATGCCGTTGTTGTCGCACTGGATGGCCTGGAGTTCGTCCTCGGTGTCGTACTTCCAGATCTTAATCTCGGGACCTGCCACATCGTTGTTGACGAGGAGCGAGCCGCCATAGGGATATTCCCAGTGCACGCCGTCGCCATAATCGACGACAATGCCGGAGTGGAGCGTGTGGAAGACGACGCCGAAATGCTCGCCAATGGCCTTGTTGGTGTGGAGGATGATTTCGGGGTCACGGTCGCCGACGGGG
>JAUNIC010000144.1:0-1954 GCA_030523615.1 Bacteroidales bacterium | reverse complement strand
GTCGCCGACACCCTTCACGCCGAGACGCATCACGGGGCTATAGTTGGTGGGATAGAGCGAGGGGCGCTCCTCTTCCTCTTTGCCGTCGTCCCACCACGAGAGGCCCGAGGCTTTGCTCTGGCTACGGTAGGCGAAGCGCACTTCGGCGTTCTTCGTGGTGGAGTGGGTGAAGAAGACGAAGTGGAGGCCTTTGCCCTCGGTGTATGCGAAGGGAGTGTCGAGGTCGAGATGGAGAATCTCCTCGTACTGCTGCATACTGCTATTGGCATGGATGGTGGCCTTTCCGTCGAAGATCTTCGTGAATTGGCTGAGGTCGGACTTGTCGGTCGTAACCTGCGATGCGGTGGTCTCCTTGACGTAGAGCACGAACTCGACGTCGGGCAGCGTCGTGGCTGTGACGCCGTCGAAGGCTACGGATACAATTTGCTGGTCGCTGCCGATGGCGGAAAGTTGCGAAGCGGTGTAGACCATCTCGGCGCGAGTGTTGTTGTACGCCAGATAGGCGGGAACCCAAGTCGTGTTGGCCGATGGCGTGTTGATGGTCACTTCATTGTCTGCCGCTGAGGCCAATGCCGTCACGCCGCAGAAGGCGATGAGCAGCAACATGGCGTGCAGCCGTTGCAGGAGGTTTGTGATGGAAGTAAACATAGATTGTGTGGCTTTAGTTTAGTTTGTATACGGCAAAAGTACAAAGAAAAAGCCGATCCCCCAAATTTCCGCTTCGAAAACTTGAGGGATGGCTATTATTTATATAAGATGTGTGTACTACTTTTTGCAGAGTAGGGTATGTGCGAAGGACGTGGAATTAGAATTCTTTGTTGTCCAACTCGGTGTAAGCCATGGCCTGAGCAAAGCTAACGAAGGCACTGGCGGCAAGGTAAACCGCGATGAGCACTACTGCTAAAGAGTCGATGATGGGTGCACTATTGGAGGCCAAACTGATGGCTAAGAACATAAATCCTACAATCGAGACAACAACGATGACGACAATGGCGATGAGGGCCAGACCGAGCAGCTCGAGCACACGGTCGTCGCTGGCTGCCCACGACCACTTCATGGCGTCGATGATGGAGGCGTCTTCGTGCTCTACGACGTAGTAGGGTGCCCAGGCGAAGCGCACACCGAAGTAGATGCCGGGAACGATGAGGAGGAATAAGCCCGCGATGACGATGATGGCGTAGAGGAACTCAACGGCGATAAACTTGACGTAGGTCATGGGGCGCAGCTTGAAAGCGTCGATGAGCGAGGTGCGGTTGCCGCGGATGCAACCGATGAGGAGGGCGTAGGTGGCGGCGCAGATGGCGAACTGGATGGCGTACTGCGCGATGGCGGCAAACACGTTGGGGCCTGCTGATTCTGCAAGCTTTTCAATAGCTTTTCTGTTGCCGTCTTGGATGGCATCGAAGTAGTCACCGAGGAAGCCCGAAGGCAGGCCGATGAGGCTCACCGCGAAGGTGATAAGAAGACTGAAAAGGAGCATAGCCGCAATTTTGAGGCCGTGCTTTTTGGTGAACGTCCATGCTTCACCGTAGATGTAAGATACTGAAAGGTCCATTGTGGTTTATAGGTTTATGGGTGCGTTCGGGTTTATTTATGCATGTTTTGAAAAAAACAATATTTTTTATTTTTCGCTTAACACGCGTAAGGTGTTGAACGTAAGCGTATATAGCCGTGTTAAGGGTTTGCTTTTTGAGGGGCGGACGAGGAAATTACAGGTCGCCGCACTCCTTGAGGATGGCGCGGGCCTTCTCCTCGAAGTCGCTGCCCACGATGACGCGGGGATTGAAACTTTGTACGGCATTGCCGTAGATGGTGCCCATGTTTTCGTCGACCACTGCAGCGGGAATGCCTTCCGACTCCAGTTTGGTCTTCAGCAGCTGTGCCTCAAAGCTGTTGGCACAGGTCTTAAGGGTGATGATGCGTGACATTTGTGGTTTATAGGTTTGTGGGTTTA
>JAUNIC010000295.1 GCA_030523615.1 Bacteroidales bacterium | reverse complement strand
CATGAAGTCGGCGCGCTCTATCCAGAGGTTGCGCGTGAAGGTGATGGTGTGCGATCCTGCATTCTCGTCCTCGGGGTTGTTGATGGCCTCCATCTCTTCGCTCGTGCCTTCGGGATAGTTGGTGATGACCAGCTTCACGGGGTCTAACACAGCCGACACGCGGGTGGCTTTCTTGTTGAGGTCATCGCGAACGGCGGCCTCGAGCAGTGCTACGTCGTTGAGGGCGTCGAACTTGGTGTAGCCAATCGACTTGATGAAGTTTTTGATCGACTCAGGCGAGTAACCACGCCGCCTCATGCCACAGAGAGTGGGCATGCGAGGGTCGTCCCAGCCGTTGACGAGGTGCTCGTCGACGAGGGTGTGCAGCTTGCGCTTCGACATCACGGTGTAGGTGAGGTTCAGACGGTTGAACTCAATCTGTCGGGGACGGAAGTCGTGCAGCCCCTGGCTGGCCGTGCCGTCAAACTCCTTCAGGTAGTCGATGAAAAGGTCGTACAGCGGGCGGTGGGGCACAAACTCCAGTGTGCAGATGGAGTGGGTCACACCCTCGAAGTAGTCGCTCTGGCCGTGGGCAAAGTCGTACATGGGATAGGCGTTCCACTTCGTGCCGGTGCGATGGTGGGGTGTATGAATGATGCGATACATGATGGGATCGCGGAAGTGCATGTTGGCATTGGCCATGTCGAGCTTGGCACGCAGCACCATCGAGCCTTCCACGGCCTCGGGAGTGTTCATCTGCTCGAAAAGGCGCAGACTCTCTTCCACGGGGCGGTCGCGATAGGGACTGGCCACACCTGGGGTGGTGGGGGTGCCCTTCTGCTGTGCGATTTGCTCCGACGACTGCTCGTCGATATAAGCGTGTCCGTTCTGGATCATCCACACGGCGAAGTCCCAGAGTTTCTGGAAATAGTCAGAGGCATAATAGATGCTGCCCCAGTTGAACCCGAGCCACTTGATGTCGTTCAGGATATTGTCTACATATTCTGTATTCTCCTTCGAGGGGTTGGTATCGTCAAAACGGAGGTTGCACACTCCGTTATAGTTTTCTGCTACGCCGAAAACTATAACGGAGTGTGCAACCTCCGTTTTAGTTTTCGGCGTTGCCGAAGTCCATGCAGATGGCTTTGGCATGGCCGATATGAAGATAACCGTTCGGCTCCGGCGGGAATCGCGTCTGGATACGTCCGCTGTTTTTGCCTTCGGCGAGGTCTTCCTCCACGAACTGTTCTACAAAACTCAGGCTGCGTTTCTCCTCGCTTACGTTATTCTCCTTATTGTCCATAATTGTAAATCTGTTATACCTCTTTATAAATAATGAATGCAAAGTTAATCAATTTCTGCTAATTACTCATGTCATTCAACAATTTTTGTATTCACAAATCTTAAAAAAAATTTGGGCATATCATTTAAATCCATTACCTTTGCAACTGTTATCCTGAATACAATCTTTTTACCTTAGAGAAGACTAATACCTATTGAGAGTGAATGGCATCAGCTGCGAAGCAGGTGCCATTTTTTATGTCCACACGCAGGCAGCTGCACCGGGCCAGCCGCCCGGCTATCCCGGGCAACGTGTCCGA
>JAUNIC010000143.1 GCA_030523615.1 Bacteroidales bacterium | reverse complement strand
TGCGTAAATAACTGATAATCAGCCCAAATAAGTCTTGATTCGCCGCCGCCCAGGCAGCAGTAGAAGAGTAATTTAGCGTACTTTTCCTAAGATAATAACAGGAGGTAAGAGCCCACGTGGTTCTTACCTCTTTTCTGTTTGTGTGTGATTGCATTTCTTAATGACAACTAATGACAATGACAATCATGACAACGGGTTGCGATTTACTTGCTTCGATTGACGGAGTCCTGTTCAAGATGCTCGACATCATGGAACTGACTGAGCTTAGGCATTAGAGATAACAGTTTGTCAGTATGGCGAAAGCCATACATCCAGAACTGACGGATGCATGGGCTTTACTTTTTCCGTTTGCGGCTATCTATGAAATGCTGTATTGCTTATTGCCTGATTGATATAACCTATTGAGATAATCAATCGAATTTGCTTCCACATCCGAAATTATTGCGCTACCTTTGCGGCCGAAAAAACTACTTATTTGTGTTTATTATGGTATATGAAGCAACAGAAACTGTCAGCAATGGCAGTAATGAGATGGCCTGGATCATCTGGGCTTTAATCGGAGGTTTTATCCTCCTTAGTTTCGGTTTATCGGCATACGAAAAGGTTCGTCGATACAACAAGCATCATCGATTCATCTCGTGGGAAAAGAACCCTAAGATTCTGGACGAATGGTATGCTAGCCATTTGAATAATGAAGAGGAGGACGAAGACGATGAGGAGTACAATGATGACTTCTATGTCTTTTTCTAATAGATTAAAAGCATGGAAGCAATGTTAGATATGGATACGCACAATCACCTCAAAGAGTTGGCAAGGTTCATGGCATCATACGCTACGGCAATGCTCTCCGCTGGAGCCACTATCAACCGAATTGAACGTTGCGTGCAGCGTATAACCCGTGCGCATGGTGTGGATGCGGATTTGTCGATACTGCCCAAGCGCATACTCATCACCGTGTGGGACAAGGAGCACACCCACAACTACAGCCTGGTGGGACAGAAGCATACTGACGGTATCAATCTGAATACCTCGACGCTGCTGTCGCACCTCAGTCTCCAGATAGAGGATGGCATGACGCTGGAGCAGGCCCTGGCTCGGCAAGCGGAGATACTGCGGCAACCACGCATCAACCATTGGCTGGTCATACTGATGACCTCGGTGGCCAACATGTCTTTCTGCCAGCTCTTCGGCGGCGACCTGGAGGCAATGGCCATCGTCTTGATTGCCACAGCCGCAGGTTTCACTTACAAGGAAAAACTGGTTCAATGGCATTGGGACAGCAAGCTGGTGGTCATTATTTCATCGCTTATCTCAGCCTTGATCGGTACGTCGGGATTCGTCCTGGGCGTCAGCGCTACGCCTGAGATTGCACTGGGCACCTCGGTGCTCTGGCTGGTCCCGGGCATCCGCTACATCAATTCCATAAGCGATATGCTACGTGGTCATTACCTTGTGGCGCAAAGCCGAATTGCAGAAGCGCTTATTATTACTATTTGTTTATCCTTAGGCCTGTGTCTGGCCTTGCTAATTGCCAATATAAGATGGTTTTAATGCTCTTGCTCGAAGATGGATTCTTCGCATGTCTGGCTGCCATAGGTTTCGGCAGTATCAGTAATCCTCCACGCACGTTATTACCTTGGTGTGGCCTTGTAGGTGCAGCTGGTCACATGACGCGAACTTGTCTGATGCAGTGTCCGCTGCACCTTCATATCTGCATTGCTGGACTTTTGGCAGGTTATGTTATCGGTGTGCTGTCGCAGATGTTGGCCCATCGCCATCATTGTCCCAGCGAGATATTCTCGTTCCCTGCCTTACTCCCCATGATTCCTGGCATGTATGCTTATGGTACGGTACAGGCATTGATCAGCTATCTCAGTAAGCATGCACATCAGCAGGATGCTTCTTACTATCTCGATGTTTGTTTCTACAATGGTACGATGACCATCTTGATCATCCTCCTGCTCGTAGTAGGAACATCATTGCCAAAGTTGTTTCCAAAGAAGCCGCAGTAAGGCAGTTGTGGAAACTATCAAGCTTACAAACCTTGAGGCAATCAAGGAGGGTGACAATTGGTAAAAGCCCATTCATCCAGAGCAGACGGATGCATGGGCTTTAATCGGTTATAGGGGAGGAGTTAATCTTCTGTCAGAACCAGCTTCGTGCCGGTCCCGTCCAGCTGCACATGATGAGCGAACTTAATGATAGTTCCGTCATATACGGCTGAGACGTCGATGCCGCGACGCTTCAGTTCCTCGATGTTTACAAGATTGAAAGCGAGACGTGCAGCTGTGCCAGCACGTGAGCCGACTTCGCGATTGAAATTGGCGATAAGGGTGTCAATGGACTGCTGGGTAAAGTCATCCCCATGCTGCTTGACGATAGAATCGAATGTAGTGTATTGTCGCGAGCATAAAAAGATTCTTTCTATCCCGAATTTGAGAATTAAAGAATTCGTTTCCTGTAATTTTAGTATTCGGGATTTAAAGGAATTGCAAGAACGGAAATTCTCTAATTCTTGGACAAGCCAAGCGTCACACTTCGTGATGCCGAGCGCTCTAATTCGGGATAATACTTATATGCATGAGACAGTACAGTAGTCATGATTTGATTGTTTTTGAAGTTAATAATTCTTCCACATCGTACTGACCACCGTGGCTTATCATCCGAGGTTGATTTCATCGACCTCGTGGGCGCTCGGCTGTGTGCAATTTGGAAATCGTTATTTCCATTCCACACAGCTCTCGCTGTTAGCTCGGTTGGCGAGTCCATCCTTAGATGACTGCTCTTGATGTTTCGGGTGCAAAGATAGGGGAAAGATCTGATATTTCCAAATTTTTTGGCCAGAATCTGCAAATTCATTGTTAACTTGATACTGTTTCTTTCCAATGACCCTTTTTTCAGTAAAAGGAGAAAGCAGGAGAAGTCTTCAGCAAATGGGTTATGGTTTAGCTTACCCGTGTATAATACATGCCCTTCTAAACTTGTTTTGTAAACTTGTTGGATCATGAATCGGGTTTATTACACATTATTTATATATATAAGGGAGCTAAACTTAACCTAAACTTATTTGTCAGGACTTGGACTTTAGGTTTACTATACATTATTTATATATATAAAGGAACTAAACTTAAACCTAAACATGTGGATGACCTGGATGGCCTCATTTCTCTTTTAACTGAAATGAAATCTGAATGAAAAAACAGATGCTGTAGAGAGCAAATAGCCACATAGCGGACATATTTTGCACAAAAAATGTGAAAAGTATGCTTGTAATTTGGTATGTTCAGGGATAATCGTTAATTTTGCAAGCAAAATTTGCAGAACATGCTCACAATGACGGTCTCGTCAAATATTATGGGCAATTTCTCAAATGGATAACTTCTGACCGAGGACTTGTATTCTTTGGAAGAAGTGGAGTTACACCCCAAACGATGGTCGGCTCAATGTTGACCAGATTATGTTGAACAACTAAAATAGATTATGCCAATGAATCAAATTACATAAGAGAATTCTCTTAAAAAGAACTGTAGTCGGCGTGCAGATTAAGCAGAATATGCTGTTTTTTTCAATCGTATTGTTGACTAGTCATTGCGTAAGATATTGATTATCATTCACGATTTCCCGCCGCGCAGGCTGCCGTTGAGGAATAATTCCTACGCGTACACACATAATTAAATAAATAGGGTGCAATCACCGCTGTGGTGGTTGCACCCTTTCTTTGTGCGTTAGCGTGAAAAATCGCTGCAAAAAGATTTGAACGAAGGTATGTTCCGCAATTTTGGTTAGAATATCCGCAATTCTGGTACTTCGTTTTACAACGATTGTGCATAACTTTGCACCCGTAATGAAACAACTCATCATCACCGCGCTCGCAGCACTCTGCATAGTAGCTGGCGCACAAGCACAAACCAACGACATGGACAATCAAGCACCCACCCTCACCCAAACCTGGGACAAGACCTTCTCGCTTAGCGAAAAAGTTCGCCACGAAAAAGTAACCTTTAAGACGCAGTACGGCTTCACACTCGCTGCCGACCTCTACATTCCTAAAGGCCTCGAAAACGAAAACCATAGTGCTTCTCCAGTAAACCATACTTCGTTACCTGCCATTGCCGTATGCGGTCCATTCGGTGCCGTCAAGGAGCAGTGTTCCGGTCTCTACGCCATGACGATGGCCGAACGCGGGTTCATCGCAATCGCCTTCGATCCCTCGTTTACCGGTGAATCAACAGGCGAACCTCGTCGTACAGCATCACCCGACATTAATACAGAAGACTTCATGGCCGCTGTCGACTATCTTTCTATGCGCGAAGACGTTGACGCAAATCGCATAGGCATCATCGGCATCTGCGGTTGGGGAGGCATCGCTCTCAACGCCGCCGCTATCGACCCTCGCATCAAGGCCACGGCTGTGATGACGATGTACGACATGAGCCGTGTGAATGGCAATGGTTACTTCGATGCCGACGACAACGAGGAGGCACGTTCGGCAGCTCGGAGGACGCTGGCGGCAGAGCGCACAAAGGCTGCTCGCACAGGCCACACCACAGCAGGAGGTGGCGTGGTCGATCCTCTGCCCGCCGACGCTCCACAGTTCGTCAAGGATTATTACGATTACTACAAGACGCCCCGCGGCTACCACGAGCGCTCGGGCAACTCCAACGACGGGTGGCATACCTTCGGGTGTCAGGCCTTCGCCAACACGCGCTTCCTTTATTATATAAATGAGATTCGTTCTGCCGTCCTCATCGTCCACGGCGCCGAGGCCCACTCCCGCTACTTCGGCGAAGACGCCTACCGTTACATGCTAACCGGCAAGTCCGAGGGGTACGACGCCGTGCGCTTGCCGAACCCCGTACCCGAGAATAAGGAACTCCTCCTCATCCCCGGCGCCAGCCATTGCGATCTCTACGACGGCGGCAAGGACAAGGTGATTCCTTGGGAAAAGCTCGAAAGCTTTTTCCTTCAGAACATGAAATAACCACTCAGCAAGACGCCAGTAAAAGGCGCTTACATCGAAAACGGAGTGAAAATGCGCAAATAATCCGTCGCGAAAGCAAAAAATGCGAGAAAAAATCGATGTGTTGTGAAAAACATTATTACCTTTGCACTTCAAAACAACGCAACACATAACATCGCAAATATGAAAAAAGCACTTCGCATAGCAGGGTTCATAATCATCGGCCTCGCAGTAGGCTACGGTGTCGGATTGGCCATAGGACACTTCCTCGGTGGTGAGGCAAGTGGCGAACAGATTGACAAGATGAAACTTGTGCAGGCGCTGCTCATCGCCTTCGCGGCTCTCCTCGTGGGGGCTTTCGCCAACATTATCCTCCATGAGGCAGGCCATCTTGTGGGAGGTCTGCTGACAGGTTACAGATTCCTCTCGTTCCGCATCTTCAACCTCACGCTGCAGAAAGAGGACGACGGCTGGCATTGGAAGAAGTTCGGCATTGCCGGCACAGCGGGCCAATGCCTCATGAGTCCTCCCCACACGACAGAGGTGCCTTACTTCTGGTACAACGTAGGCGGTGTGGCGGTTAACCTCATCATCGCCATCGTGAGCTCCGCATTTCTGTCTGTCTTCGACCTGTCGGTCTATTCGTTCTCGCTCTGCGCCATGCTCCTCGCCACGAGTGTGTGGTTCCTGCTGATGAATGGCATACCGATGACTCCGGGTGGTGTGCCCAACGACGGCAAGAACATCCTCACGCTTTGGCGTCATCCCGAGCAGCGCCATCACTTCCACAACGTGCTGGCGGTAGCGGCCGAACAAAGCCTTGGCAAACGTTGCGCCGAAATGCCCGAAGAATGGTTTGAGTCCGCACCCGTCACGAAGGAATCTACCGTGATGGAAATTTCGGCACGCAACCTCCACTACGTCCGCCTTATGGACGAGATGCGCTTCGGCGAAGCACGTGAGATGGCTGAAGAATTGATGTCTATTGACGAGTCGCTGCCACAACTTTTCCAAATGGAAGTCGCAAGCGACCTTCTCCTTCTCGAACTTGCTACGCTCAATCGCATTGAAGTCGTAGACGACTTATGGAACAAGAAGTTTGGCATCGAAAAAATGGCACTACAGACATACATTCAAAAGTATCGTAAGTATTTCCCAATGAAGTGCGCCGTTCTTTTCGCATACGAATTGCTCAACAATCAGTCGCCTGATGCGGCTCAGAAGTATTACGATGAGGTAAAGGCGAAACTCAACAACTACACCCAACCCGGCGAAGCACGCACCGCCTTAGCCATTATAGAAAAACTAAAGGGTTCTGCCGACTGCAATGATTTGGAATAAAGCCCAATATGCAATTGCGGAATGGAGCAAACCCACACACATTCATCATGCAAGAAATTCATCTCAACACCATACAAGACTTCAACGACTACAACGGAATGGAGACGCTTCATCCCCTTGTAAGCGTCATTCGTGTGGACAATACCGAGCACATCAAAGAGTGCAAAATGCGCTACGGCTTTTATGCCATCTACCTCAAGGAGAACAAAGGCTGCAAACTCTCGTACGGACGCACAGAGTACGACTTCGACGAGATGACCGTCACGAGTTTTGCTCCAGGCCAGGTGGTGACGGTAGAGCCTAACCCCGACGTACCCTTTGCAAAATACATCGGCCTTGCCTTCCACCCCGACCTCCTAAATCGAACTACTTTAGGCAAGCAGATGAGCCGTTATGAATTCTTCAACTATACGAGCAATGAGGCGCTGCACCTCTCCGCCAAAGAGGTAGAGATTTTTCGTGGCGTCCTCACGATGATCGAGCAAGAACTCCACCACGCCATCGACAAACACACCCGCGAACTGGTCGTTAGTCACATTGAGCTGCTCCTAAACTACTGCCTGCGTTTCTACGACCGCCAGTTCATCACCCGCGAAGAAATCAACCACAGCGTGGTGAAGAAATTCCTGTCGCTGCTCGACGACTACATCGACCAAAGGGCCGAGCATGAAGGACTCCCCACTGTGGCCTACTTTGCCGACAAGTGCTGCCTGTCAACAGGCTACTTCGGCACGCTCGTCAAGACCGAGACAGGCCGCACAGCCAAGGACCTCATCAACGATCGCATCATTGCCAAGGCCAAGGAGTTACTAACAATCTCCTCCCCTATCGGGGGAGGTCGGGAGGGGGCTCTTACCGTTACACAAGTCAGCCAGTGCTTAGGCTTTGAATATCCGCAACATTTTGTCCGCTTCTTCAAGGGGATCACGGGCCAAACGCCTACCCAATGGCGAGCGGCGTAAAAAATAACACAATCATGAAAAAACTTATCCTCAGCATCTTGCTCATGGCAAATGCCGCTCTCGTCTTTGGCCAGAGCAAGGTGTACGTGACTCGCGAGATTACCCCCGAGTCCTTGGTCAGAATCTACGAAGCCCTCGGCGTGCAGCCCGAAGGCCGCGTAGCGGTAAAAATCTCTACTGGCGAAAGCGAGGCGACAGGCTATCTGCGTCCTGCTTTCATCAAGCCGTTAGTCGACAAGGTCCATGGCACCATCGTCGAGTGCAACACAGCCTACGCCGGTAGCCGAAACACCAGCGAAGCACATTGGAAGACCATTCGTCAGCACGGCTTCACACAGATTGCTCCCGTCGACATCATGGACGAAGAAGGCAGCATGCAGATTGCTGTGGCAGACACAACCCACCTGCGCTACAACATTGTAGGCACGCACCTCGCCTATTACGATTGGATGATCAACCTCGCCCACTTCAAAGGCCACCAGATGGGCGGCCTCGGTGGTGTGCTTAAGAATGCATCAATCGGAGTGGCCTCCGCTTCCGGCAAGGCCTACATCCACTCCGCCGGGTACACCGACAAGGTGGAAGAGTTCTGGAGCCACGTTGACGACCAAGACGGTTTCGTGGAATCGATGGCAGCTGCAGCACAAGCTGTCCACAACTTCTTCGGCCAGGGACAGCGCATCGTCTACATTGCTGTGATGAACAACATGTCAATCGACTGTGACTGCAACGCGCATCCTCAGAAACCCCTCATTGCTGACTACGGCATCGTAGCCTCGCTCGACCCCGTAGCCGTGGACCAGGCTTGCTACGACATCGTCACACAGATCCACAACGATGAACACAACAATACTAAGCCGCTCCTTGAACGCATCGCCCGCCAGCACGGCACTCACATCATGGAATGGGGCGAACACATCGGCCTCGGATCGCGCCAGTACGAACTCATCAGCATTGACAAGTAAACAAAAGACAAGATATTAAACCGAATGAAACACGTATTAGTAATCTCCACAAGTCCGCGCTACCACAGCAATTCCGACGCTCTCGCCGACGTGTTCGCCCGTGGCGCAAAGGAAGCGGCCACGCGGTTGAGAAGATCTCCGTCCGCACCTTGAATGTCGGCTTCTGCAAGGGCTGCCTGGCCTGCACAAAGAAGGACCGCACCGAAGAGTTCAGCCGAGGCGAAGGCGGCAACATCTGCGTCGTGAAGGACGATATGAGCAGCGTCATCCAGAAGATGCACGATGCCGACGTCATCTGCTGGGCCACTCCTATATATTATTATGAGATGAGTGCGCAGATGAAGGTCATCATCGACCGTGGCAACCCCCTCTACACCTCTGCTTACCACTTCCGCGACGTCTATATGCTCACCTCTGCCGCTGAGGACGAACCCGAAACGCCCCAGCGCGCCATCGCAGGTCTCACGGGATGGATTGACTGCTTCGAGCACGCCACTCTCCGCGGCACCGTCTTCGCTGGCGGCGTCAACAATCCCGGCGACGTCAGCGGCCACCCCTCATTGCAGATGGCCTACGAAATGGGCAAGAATTGTTAGAACAATATAGGAAAACGTAACTTTTTCGAAAGGAACGGTTACGTTTTCCCAGACGCATCTCCTCCTAAAGCTGAATGGTCAATTGTGTTTAGCACTTATATACAAAATGGCACCAACAAATAATATCTTTTTGGGGGGAACAAAAATTTTCGAGCAATTTTGTTCTGCTCCATTTTGGTGCCTTTTTTGTAGGCACTTATATATAAAATGGCACCAATAGTCTATTAGTATTTAGTGGGAACAA